>CAYRIA010000111.1:0-6956 GCA_964424175.1 uncultured Oscillospiraceae bacterium
TTTGCCCGAGCTTCACCGCGCCGGCTGGGCAGTATTCTACACAGCGGCCGCAGGCGACGCAGTTGTCCTGATTGACGCGGGCAACATAGGCGGAGCGGGAGAGGTTCGGGGTGTTGAACAGCTGCGAGGTGCGCAGGGCGTTGCAGATGTTCACATTGCAGTTGCAGAGCGCAAAAATCTTGTCGCTGCCGTCAATATTGGTGATCTGATGGACAAAGCCGTTGTCTTCAGCGCGTTTGAGGATGTCCATGACCTCGTCATAGTCGATGTAGCGGCCGCCCTTTTTGGTCTCGACCACATAGTCCGCCATGTCGCCGACGGCGATACACCAATCGTTGGGGTCATCGGCGCAGCCCTCGTCCATGGTGCTGCGGCAAAGGCGGCAGGAACAGGGGCTGGCGGCATACTTTCCCTCATACTTTTTCAGCCAGTGGGAAATGTGCTCAATGTCAATGGACTTGTTTTCCGCCGAGATTGCCTTTTCCACAGGAATGACATGCATGCCGATGCCCGCGCCCCCGGGAGGCACCATGGGCGTAACCTTCTCCAGGGGCAAAAAGGCCATACGCTCAAAAAAGAGCCCCATCTCGGGATGCTCGGCGAGCAGCTCAACGTTCATGTTGGTGAATTCGGCGCTGCCGGGGACGAACATGGGAAGAATATACTGCTTTTCGCGCTGAGGATTTTCCCAGTTATACTCAATGATGCCGACCTCGCTCATGTGGTCGAGCAGCTCCTGCAGACGTGCGGGATCCTTCCCGGTCAGCTCTTGTATCTCCTTGAAGGTTCTGGGCACGCGCCGCTTCATCTCCAGCGCGACCTCTGCCTCCTCGTCGGTCATGATCGCGGCCAGACCCCAGTATTCCGGATCCTCCGGTTTGACCTTGTAGAACAGCCGGTTGGTGACCATCTGGCCCAGCTTCAATATTGGCTCGCGTACTTCTGCGCTCTGTTTTTCGTTACCGCCCATTTGTCTTATACCCTCCCCTTATAAATTATAAAGCTTCTGACAAGGCGACAATTGCGCCTAAGCTGTCATAAGTGCTAAAGGCTATGCGTCGATAGCCCAGGTTACTTTATCAATCTGACTGTACCACAATTTTTTACAACCAATCAATAATAAATATTTAACACAGTTTTGCTTGATATGTGCGCGATTTAACGAAGAATACGGCGCAAACTGCAAAACTGGCACTGGTTGGGCCAGTTGGTCTTGCGTATTGGCGTGCTGAACGCGGTTTTTCGGTTTTGGTGGGGAGGCTTTATGTCGGCGCGCAAAAGAATTTCCGTCTTATCCGCCCCGGAGCTGAAGCTGCATGAGCTGCTCCGGCGTGATATAGACGACCCGCCCACCCATGGGGCGGATCTCCTCCTGCCCGAACACGATCCAGATCGCGTCCATAGGGGTGTCGGGCATCTCCGCATCGCCGTCCGTAAAGATGATTTTGTTTGTGACCCTTCTGGAAAACGCATGGACAGCGGCGTTAAAGTTTGTTCCGCCGCCGCCCTTATAAGCCAGTTCGTCAATATCCTTTTCCTTACGAATCTCCTGAAAGCCATAAAACATGACGTCAAAGCAGCCTACCCTGATCCGGGAGCTTTGCAGAATGCCCTTGCACTCCCTGAGAAAGCTCCTCAAAAGCGCTTCCTCGATTGAGCCGCTTGTATCCAGCAGGATTTCCGTAACCGGATACGGCAGTTCCTCCAGACGCGGGATGACGACGCCATTTTCAAGGACTGCATTTTTATACGACCAATCAACGTCAAAGCAGATTTCCTCCCGCAGGGCGCGCCGCCAGTCCACAAGGGGGTTGGACGCCCCGATGGCGGTTATTTGCCGGATATCGGAATTGGTGCTTGTACCCGCGCCCGTTGCCTGGTTGGAGAGGGCGTCCTTGAGCTCGGCAAGCTGGTTTTTTCTTTTTACCCGATTTTCTTTATAGACGCGCTGCTCATCCGTGAGAGAGAGCTCGTCATCGGCGCTGTCCGCGATCTCCTCTGGCTGCCCGTCCTCGTCCTCGGTGCCGGCTTCCTTGCCCGCGGGCTTATCCCAAAGGCTGTGAGCGCCGCTGCCCATGTCCTCTGCACGCAGGTCGTCGGCATTTTCCATTGGCGCCCCGCCGCTTTGGTCATCCCGCTTTGCCTTCGCCTTTTTATTGCCGCGCTCGGATTCCGCGCTGTCCTGGCTGCTGCTCGCGCCGCTCTGGCAATCTTCGTCGGAGCCGCTGTCGGAGCTGCTGTCCGAGGACGAGCGGGAAGCGTCCGCTGAGCTCTGCCGCTTTTTTTCAGGAGCCTCCCTGCCGGGAGGCTCCTTTTCCAGAAGCATAAGGTAAAGCTGCTCGGCGTCGCAATCCAGTGCTTCCGGCATGAGCACGGTGCCGGGCGCGGGCCTGAACCCGTCGTTTACCAAAAGGGCATTGACCACAGCGTCCGAAGCCAGGCCCCACAGCCGCAGATCCTTATCTTTGCTTCGTTCAATGTGGTTGAAAGCAAGATGGCACAGCTCATGCGCAAACAAAAACGCCAGCTCGTCCCCGCTGAATCGCGCGGGGCTTTTTGGATTGCAGTAAAAATTTTCGCCGTCCGTTCCAAAGGCCTCTACGGAAAAGCTTTCCTTGAAGCATACCCCGGCAGCGACGCTTCCGAAATAGGGATATCTGTCAAGC
The DNA here is from genome assembly GCA_964424175.1 of uncultured Oscillospiraceae bacterium. GTDB lineage: Bacteria > Bacillota > Clostridia > Oscillospirales > Oscillospiraceae > UBA2658. The sequence goes on from CAYRIA010000111.1 coordinate 2,667, forward strand.
ACGCGGGTTTTGATTTGTTCAAGCGAAAATACCATGGCTACCTCCGGCGTCTCGATCAACCGCACAGGACGGCCACGGACAGGTTTTCAGCCTTCAGCTCGCAGATTCGTTCAAGACGCGGTGCTTCTCCGCGCGTCCACAGGGCGTCGAAAACCGCACAAAACTCCGGGCCAAGCGCAATCACAAAATTCCGCACGGGCTCAAGGTCGTCCTCATCCGTAAAGGACAGCCCCACGGCCGCGGCGTATCGCTCCGAAACATCCATTGCCTCAATAAGCCTGCGGTCATAGCTGCCGTCGATCACATCCTGGAGGCTGATGGTCTGGCGGTTGCAAAAATGGCAGAACTCGCGGGTAAGTTCAATCCCCACAAGCGCCCGGAGCATTTCAGGCTTGCCGGTCTGATAGAGGATGCGGGAGGCCATTTCCCACTTCCTGGGGTCTGCATTCGGCTTTTCGCCGGTAAAGCGGCTGCGCAGGGCCGCCTCCTTTTTATAGGCGATGAAAGCATAGACCGCCGGGTGGATTTTATGCAAGCAGGGTTTTTGCGCAAAATCCAGCCGCTGATAATCCATCCGAGGCGTTGCCCCCCATTTGAGCCAGCTATTCGTGTCGGTTTCTATGTAGACATGTGCGAAGCGCCCGAACAGCGGCTCCACCAGTTCATTTGCGGCGAGGGACTCCCTCATCTCGTTTCCGGCGGCGACAATCCTGCAATTGTCCGGCAGCTTCCAGATGCCGTTGACCTCCCGATCCAGAATGATGTTGAAGGCCATCCCCTGAATGTTTGGATAAGCGTTTGACAGCTCGTCAAAAAACAGGATGTGCAGCTTATCCGGCTCCCGTTTGCACGTTTCACAGATCTTTTTATACCAGGTCGGCGCAAGGTCCAGCATCTCCCCGGTGTTTGCGTTATAGACGCTCTTGCCATTGAGAAGCTCCGGAGATGCGTTACGCAGGTACAGGATTTCGCAGTCCGGATCGAGCTGCCTTACGCGCGCGCTCTTTCCGTCGCCGGATTTTCCATGGAGGAAGACGGCAACGCCGCTTTGCACCGCCCCTGCGAGAATCTCCTCCTCGGTAACGCGGTCAAAGGAGAACTGATAGGGGTTTCTTTTAACGCCGCGCTCCTCCGGCAAAGCGCTTTTTCGTGAGAATGCGCTTTCCCATAGCAGCTCCGGGCCGAAATACGCATCCAGAAACCGTTTCATCCAGCTGTGTTCAAAATCGCCGGTGTAGCCTCCCAGCTCGGTGAACTTCACACCCGAGAACAGGCACTTCTTTGAGAGCGCAAGCCCTGCCCCGCGGTCGACGAGCCAGACGACAGGCGAAACCTCAACCCATACGTAATCGCCGTTGAAATAGCCCGTGCCGTTCGTAAGCGCGAACTGCTGCCCGCCAAAATCGGAATTGGCTTTCACGCGGACATATTTTTTGCCGTCATAGCCATATTCGGCCAGCTTCCTTGGCAGGAAGCCCTTTTCCCTGTCGCTGTATTTCCTGGAATCGATGGTATAAGCTTTTCCCGTCCTCCGGAGCTTCTCCTCCGCCAGAAGCCGCTCAAGGGTATTGGCAATGGGCGTTGGGGCTGCCGCCTGCGGATACGCCCCGTAGCGTATTTCGGGAATGCCGCATACATCCTCCGCGGCTTTGACAAGGTCTGCCGGAATGTCCGTGAGCGGAATACAGGGCCTGACTGCCGCACTGCGCTCCGCAGGGTCTTTTGCACACATGGAGCCAACCTTTGAAACCACGCTGACGCGGCCATCGGCGCCGGAGGAGGCCGTCCACCAAAAGCCCGCCCTGTCGGCCAGGGTCTTTCCCTCGGTTGTGTAGTGCGCGGAGACATAAGCGCCCAACAGGATGCAAAAATCCGTTACCGCGCAGGCTGTTCCATAGTTTTTCAGAACCTCCAGCCGCCCATCGCTGCGCACGCGCTCGTATTTCAGAACATCCGGCTGTCCGTAAACATGCTTGCCCCAAACCTGTTCTTCCGATAAAAGCGAAATCTTGCTCATCACAACGCACAGTCCTTTCGCAAAAGCCTGATTTTGTAACCATTTTATCATTGCCCCGTCGAGCGGGTAAACAGATAGTCCGGCTCCGGTGTCTGACTTCTGGGCAAAACCGGGTCTCTGAACAGAAAGCTGCACGGCGCACTGCCGGCTTATTCCGCAGACAAGCGGCGGAAGAAAGACAATTATTCAGATAATTCTAATAAATTCGATTGATTTTATGTTCGAATTGTTGTTAAATATCCATGTGGGTTCGGCAAATGCTTCAGGATTCGGCAAAATGCCGCCGGACGCATAAAGGTGGGATCAGCGCGCAAGTGAAATGCTGCGCGAACTTGCGCCGTGAGCACAGGATTTATGGCCATTCATCAGAGCCTCGTGTCTGCGGCGCTGCGTAAAGGTAGGGTCACAAAATGTCTAACTTTACAAAGCGTGAAATCATAGCGACTTTTTTTAAGCTGCTGGAAAAGAAGCCGCTTTCCAAGATTACCGTAAAGAATCTTGTGGAGGCCTGCGGCATCAATCGCAACACCTTTTACTATTACTATAAGGATATCTACGATTTGATCGACGATATCTTCAATGAGGAAACCTACAAGGTCACGTCGCAAAACCCCGTCCACGGCCACTGGCAGGAGGGCTGTCTGCAATCCATGCATTATATGCAGGAGCACTCCATGGTCATTCAGAATGTTTTCAATTCCATCAGTCTGGAGTCGATTAAGCGCTATCTTTTCAAGGTTGCATACAACCTGCTTATTACCTTCAGCGAAAAGATCCTTGAAGGGCGCCGTGTTCCGGAGGATGAGCTTGCGCTCATGGCAAACTTTTATTCGCACGCCTTCGTCGGGGTGTTTCTCGACTGGATCCGCGGGGGGATGAAAGAGAAGCCAGAGACGTTCATCAATATGCTCAGCCGCATACTTAACGGCAGCATTTACGACGTGCTGCGCCGGAGCGCGACCCCGCCGTATGAGAAATAGGGCCTTTTCTGTCGAGGTTTTGTACATCTCCACCTGAGTGTTCGAGTTTTAACTATCGGGCGCCCGCTGCACAAAAAACACATAATGTTTCCTCCGGTGTCTGAAATTCAGGCACCGGAAATTTATTATCCGTATAAAATGCACAGTTTGTCTGATAGTTTTTTAAATGCCATATTGCATTGTGCAAAAAATAAGGAGGGACAGATATGTTTTACAGCAACGGGAACTATGAGGCGTTCGCGCACCCCCGCAAGCCCAAGGGTGTTGACGAAAAATCCGCATATATCGTTGGCGCGGGTCTTGCCGGCCTTGCCGCCGCCTGCTTTCTGATCCGCGACGGACAGATGAAGGGCGAGAAAATCCACATTCTCGAAGCCGCGCCTGTTGCGGGCGGCGCCTGCGACGGGGCTTTTTTAGAAAAATACGGCTTTGTCTGCCGCGGCGGACGCGAGATGGAGGACCATTTTGAATGCCTCTGGGATCTGTTCCGTTCCATCCCTTCCATTGAAACACCGGGTGTTTCGGTGTTGGACGAGTATTATTGGCTGAACAAGGACGACCCCAACTATTCCCTCGAGCGCGCGATGATGAGCGGCGGCGAGAGCGCGCATACGGATAACAAGTTCAGCGTCAGCGCAAACACGGCCATGCAGATTCTGAAAATCTTCATGACGCCGGACCGGGAGCTGGAAGACGTCAAGATGACGGAGTTCTTCAACGACGAATTCTTCGAGTCCACCTTCTGGCTGTATTGGCAGACGATGTTTGCCTTCCAGAAATGGCATTCGGCGCTTGAAATGAAGCTCTATGTCCAACGCTTCATCCACCACATCGGCGGCCTGCCCAACTTCAAGGCGCTGAAATTCACAAAATACAACCAGTACGACTCCCTCATCCTGCCCCTGATCAAATACCTGGAATCCAACAACTGCTTCATCGAGTATGACAGCCTGGTGACGGACATCCGCTTTGACATTCAGCCGGAAAAGAAGGTCGCAAAGCAGCTTGTTTATAAAAAAGCCGGCAAAGAAATAAAGATTGATCTGACGGAAAACGACCTGGTCATCACCACCCTCGGCAGCAACGTGGAAAACGCGACCCTGGGCACCAACGACACCGTGCCCGAGTTCAAAAGGGAAATCCGCGCCGGCGGCTCCTGGGAGCTCTGGTCGAAGATCGCCGCGCAGGACCCCGCCTTCGGCAACCCGGACAAATTCTGCACAAACATCCACGATACCGCGTGGATTTCGGACACAGTAACCCTACTGGACGACACGGTAACACCCTATGTTG
>CAYRIA010000112.1:0-6500 GCA_964424175.1 uncultured Oscillospiraceae bacterium
TCTCGAGGACCTGCCCGCAATTCAGGCGGACGAGGACAACCCGAACGACTGCGCTACGGAGCCGCATCACCTGACGCACTCGGTCGACGCGCTGCGCTATTTTGCCATCAGCCGGACGCTGCCGGCGCTGCAGGAGGCACAGCAGGGCGAGGGTGAGGAAGACGGGGCCCACGAGGACTACGAGCGGGCCATGACCGGCGGGGAGCCGACGGCAAGCTACATCGGGAAATAGGAGGACAAATGCTGATTCGGAAAAAAGCGTATAAGGCCATGCAAAGGCGCGTTTCGGCGCTGGAAACGGAGTTAAACGACAAGCTCTGCACGTTTGCCACGCTTCTTGCGGAGCTGCAGGACAAGCTGGCCGAGCAGACGCAGGAGACCGGAGACGAATTCAAACAGGAGCGCGCATTTCTGGAGGGCTTGCGCGGAATTATGAGCTATGAGGCGCCTTATGGAAAAAAGCAGAACAACTGAAGCACCCGGCGAATTTAGCGCCGAGCAGATCTTCCGCGACTGGGACAAGGGAAAGAGCTTTAGCCGCGCCATTGACCTTGAAAACACCGTGGAGGTCAACGAAAACTTCTTCATCGGCAAGCAGTGGGAGGGCGTGCAATCCAACGGGCTACCGACGCCGGTTTTCAACTTCCTCAAGCGCGTGGTGCTCTTTCAGGTGGCCTCCATCCTCTCAGAGCGAATCAAGATGGTGGCCTCTCCCCTGAGCATGGCGACGGAGCAAAAGCGCCTGACACAGATGGCGGAGGTCGTGACGGGCGAGTTTGAAGCCCTGTTCGAATTTAACCGCATTGGCAATTTGCTGCGCGAATATCTGCGCAACACCGCTGTGGACGGCGACGGCTGCCTTTACACCTACTGGGACCCGGAGGTGGAAACAGGCCAGCCAGCTAAGGGAGCAATCCGCACGGAGCTCATCGAAAACACGCGCGTGTTCTTCGGAAACCCGAACGACCGGCGCGTGCAAAAGCAGCCCTACATTCTCATTGAGCGCCGGGAGCAGCTTGCGGCAGTGAAGCGTCGGGCAAGGGAAAACGGTGCGGAGGGGCTCGACCGGCTTTCGCCGGACACCGACGCGGGCAGCAGCCGCGCGCAGGCGCTGACCGACGGGCGCGTGACCGTGCTGCTGAAGTTTTGGCGGGAGGACGAGTCCGGCGATATTTGGGCCTGCGAGGCGGCGCGCGGGACGATCATTCGAAAGCCGTGGAGGCTCGGCATCCGACTCTATCCCCTCACCTGGCTGAGCTGGGACTATGTGCACGACTGCTACCACGGGCAGGCCATGCTGACGGGGCTGGTGCCAAACCAGGTCTTTGTCAACCGCACGTTTGCGATGGTGCAGCTGTCGCTGATGCAGAGCGCGTTTCCCAAAACGGTTTATGACAAAACCCGCGTGAGCAAGTGGACCAATCAGGTGGGCGCGGCCATCGGCATCAACGGCGGGGACATGAGCCAGGTGGCCAAAATTCTTGAGCCCGCGCAAATCTCTCCGCAGATTGCGCAGTTTATCCAGACGACCATCGACTACACGCAGACCTTTCTCGGCGCGACGAGCGCGGCACTGGGCGACACGCGCCCGGACAACACCAGCGCCATCATCGCCCTGCAGCGAGCCTCCAGTGTGCCGAGCGAGATTGTGCGGCAAAACCTCTACCAGAGCGTGGAGGAGCTGGGGCAAATTTACCTCGAGTTTATGCTTGCAAACTACGGACAGCGCATGGTGCGCTCGCCGAAGCCGGATTTGACCGGGCTTGGCCTTGCGCCCCCGGTGGATTCGCCCCAAGCCATCCCCTTTGATTTTTCCGACCTGCGGGACTACCCGATGATGCTCAAGCTGGATGTGGGCGCAAGCTCCTATTGGTCGGAGATCGCCTCGATGCAGACGCTGGATAATCTCCTGCAGCACGGACACATCACGGCGGTGCAATACCTCAGGCGGATGCCCGCGGGCTACATTCAGGACAAGGAGGGCTTAATCGAGGAGCTTACACGCGCGCAGACAGACGCAACAGCAGTGCAGAAGGAGGAGCTATGACAGACGAAAAAATTCCGGAGACCACCGCAGCGGCCGAAGCGGACAATTGGGATGAGCTGCCCTTTGAGGCGGCGCCCGAAGGCGAGGGGGAAGACGCAGCTCCCCCCGCTCCCGAAAGCCCCCCTGCAGACGAGGAGAGTACAGCGGAGGAAGACGCCCCTGCGGAGGAAGCGCCCGCGGCGGCAAATGAGCAGACGTCGGAAAGCGCCCCGCAGAGCGCAAGGAGCCCTGAGCAGCGCAACGCGGACTTTGTGGAGTTTCTCAAGTCCGAATACCGGGCTGCGGCCGAGGAGATTCCCAAAGAGGTTTGGGACAGCTACAAAACGGGCGGCGGCACGCTTGTGCAGGCTTACGTTCAGTTTGAAAACCGCCGCCTGAAAACCGAACTCGAAGCCTTGAAAAAGGCTGCAGAGAACCGGGCGCGCTCCACGGGCAGCCTTTTGAGCGCGGGCAAGACTACGGCGCAGGACGAGTTTGACCGGCTTTGGCACGACGGCACATAATTCGGAGCGACAGAAAGGAGAGTACCATGGCAACAATCAATCTTGCGACAAAATACGAAACCAAGCTCGACGAGCGCTACAAGAAGGGCTCGATCACCGACAGCTATTGCGGCACGGACTACAACTGGGAGGGCGTGAACGCCATCAAGGTGTGGACGCTCATTGCAGGCTCCCTGAACGACTATGACAACACCGCAGCGGCCAACCGCTTCGGCACCCCGACCGAGGTCGACGACGAGCTGAACACCTATGCTCTGACGAAAAAGCGCTCCTTCGCAAAGACCTTTGACCTCACAAACGTGCAGGATCAACTGTTTGTCAAAAAGACGAACGCCTACCTCAAGCAGATGTGGGACGAGCGCTACATCCCCGAAATCGACACCCATCGCCTGCTGAGCTGGGCAAACGGCGCGGGACTCGGAAAGCTCAACGCAACGGCGCTGACGAAGGCGACGGTGGTTGAAGCGATTCTGACGGCGCACGCAGAGCTGGACGACGAGAATGTGCCCGCGGAAAACCGCGCGACCTTCGTGCGCAGCGATGTGGTGGTCAGCTGCAAGCTGGCTCAGGAGCTTGGCTATAACGATGCGTTTACCTCCAAAGCCATTGTCAAGGGTCAGGTCGGCAGCCTGAACGACTCGCCCATTATCTCGGTGCCCAAGAGCCGTATGCCCGCGGGCGTGGAATTCATCGTCAAATACAAGCAGGCCTCCGCAGACCCGATGAAGCTGCGTATGCTGCGCGCGAACACCGATGCACCCGGCATTGCCGGCACGCTGATGGAGGGGCTTTGCCGCTATGACAGCTTCGTGCTGGCGCAGAAGGCAAACGGCATCTATGTGTATGCGCATAGCGGCATAGTCGCCCCGATGAGCGGCGACAACGGCACAACGGCCTCCGGCAAGGTGACGCTGACAACGGCCACGAGCGGCGCTGCGATTAAATACACCCTTGACGGCTCAAACCCCAAGACAAGCCCGAGCGCCGAGACGTATAGCGCCGCATTTACCGCGCCTGCGGCGGGCACGCTCGTTCGGGCATATGCCGGAAAGTCGGGGCTTTTGAACAGCCCGATTTTCACACTGAGCATCAACTAAAGGCGGGGAGAGGCTTTGCCTCCCCCCTTTTGAAAATGGAGGGAAGCTATGGCAGGCACAACGACTGCAGCTGAGGTGTTTTTTGCAGCAATCGCCTTGATGGGCGAACTGAGCCCTACAGGTGCGGCAGACAGTTCCGACAATGCAGACTATCGGCAGCGCGCGCTGCCGCTGCTAAACGTTCTTGTGGGAGAAAACTACCCGCTGTCGGATACCTACGCTACGGGATTCGGCGGCACTCGCCCCGTGGCTCCGGCCATTACGGACATGGGCGCCGTAATTGCCCTTGACAACGTGCTCGCCCGCACGGTGCTGCCGTTTGGCCTTGCCGCGCTGCTGCTGCTCGAGGAGAACCCTGTGCTAGCTAACTTCTTTCAGCAAAGGTACGAGGAGCTGCGCGCAAGGCTTGCGAGCAGGCCTTCGGAGTTTGAAGCGATTGCGAGCATGTATGGCGGGACGGAGCACGGCACATTTTCAAGGTGGTGAGCAGATGGCACGTTTAGAGGGCGCAGAGGCTGCGCGCGTTTATAAAATCAAACAATGGCTTGGCGTCAACGAGAACCCGGACGGGGAAACCGGCCTGCGGCAGGGCGAGGCCTCTCAACTGCGCAACTGGCGCATCACGAAGGAGCGGCACCTGCAGCTTCGCCCCGGCTATGCGCCGATTGCCACCCTGGGCGAGGGGCCGGTGCGCGGGCTTTGGCAGGGCGCGATCGGCGGCGCGGAGCAGCTTTTTGCCGCGTGTGACGGGCAGCTTTGGAGCATGACTGACGAGGGTGCGGAGGCTCTCGGCGCGCTGGAGGGCGAGCACGCGCACTTTTTCGGCTATTCCGAAAAGCTCTATATCTTAACCGGGGCGAAATACTATGTGTTTGACGGCGAAACGCTGGCCGAGGTCGAGGGCTATCGGCCGCTCGTCTCCACGGGCAATGCCCCTTCCGGCGGCGGGACGCTGCTGGAGCAGGTGAATAAGCTTTCCGGCGCGCGGCGGGCCTGGTTTTCGCCGGACGGCACGGCAACGCTGTTTCAGTTGCCGGAAACGGCGCTGAAAAGCATCGACTACGCAAAAAACACCGCCGACGGGAAGGCAATGAGCTTCACTGCCAATCCCGCGGCGGGGAGTCTCAGTTTTTCTGCAGCGCCGACGCCAGGCACAAACAGCCTTGAAATTGGCTGGACGGCCAGCGAGAGCTTCCGCGCGGAGGTTGAAGCCATGCGCTTTTCCGAAACCTACAACGGCGAGGCGGACACGCGCGTCTTTTTCTATGGCGACGGCAGTAACACTGCGCTCTATTCCGGGCTTGATGCGTGCGGCAAGCCCCGCGCCGACTACTTCCCCGACTTAAACGCGCTTGCGGTGGACAGCGCCAACACGCCGATCACCGCCATGATTAAGCATTACGACCGGCTTTTGACCTTTAAGACGGACGGAGCCTTCATCACGGCTTACGGCACGCTGGCGCTGGCAGACGGGGCCGTGACGGCCGCCTTTTACACGCTGCCGCTCAACCGGGCGATTGGAAACGTCGCGCCCGGGCAGGCGGTGCTGGTGGGGAACAATCCCCTTACCCTGTTCGGGCGCTCGGTCTATGAGTGGCAGCTTTCGAGCTTTGCTTCAAAGGACGAGCGCAACGCAAGCCCCAAGAGCGACCGGGTGCGGAAAAGCCTGTCTGAACTCGATTTGACAAAAGCCGTGTGCTATGACGATGAATACAACACCGAGTATTACGTCTGTGCCGGCGGCAAATGCGCGGTCTATAACTACACCGCCGACGCCTGGTATCTCTATGACAATATCCCCGCAACTTGTTTTCTGCGCTTTGGCGGCGCGCTGTATTTCGGCAGCGACGACGGGCGTGTGCTGCGCTTTTCCCGCAGCTATCGCAACGATGACGGCCGGGCAATCGACGCAATCTGGGAAAGCGGGGACATGGACTTCGGCCGGGACTTTCGGCGGAAAGTTTCCGCCGGACTCTGGCTTGCACTCAAGCCAGAAAGCCACGCGCGCGTGCGCGTTACGGCGCGCAGCAACACGCAGGGCAACTGTGCCGAGCGGGTCGTGGCCTCGGCGCTGGCAGGCTTCACACATGTGGATTTTAAGCACTGGTCGTTTGCGACCAACCGGCAGGCACAGACGGATTATACTCGGCTCAAGGTCAAGAAGTTCACCTTTTACCGCCTGATTTTATTGAGCCGCTCGGCCTCGGCAACCGCAACGGTGCTGGGCGCGGATATCAAAGTCCAAGCTGCCGGAACTGTGAAGTGAGACCAGCGATAAACCGTCAATAGGACTTTAGAGCTTTTTCTCAAAAAGAACGAAAAGCCCTTTTCGGATGGTAAAAACGCCCGTTTGGGTATACCCAAGCTTTTCATAAAGCCGCAGTGCAGCCGGATTTTGCGAAAAGGCGTCAAGGCGAATCGACTCAATCCCCATACTTTTTGCCAATGTTTCGACCCTTAACATGGTGCGGGTTCCGATTCCCATCTGTTGAAAAGCAGGATTGACGCAAAGCCTGTGAACCACAGCAAAGGAAGCCAGAGGATCGTTCCAGTCGCCATCAGAATACTCAGAATCGCACAGTTGGTTCAACACAAAAACAGATGCGAGCTGCTCGTTGATCATGTATAGATACATGCAAGCGCTTTCAATGTCAGTTTTAAGGATTTCCTCATCCGGATAGATCTCATCCCATTGATCAATTCCATTGTCGTTCATACTCTGAATCGCTTTTTTGAAAAGAGAAACCACCTCAGCTAAGTCCGCAAGCGTTGCTTTTCTCAACTGCTCTGATTGGATGCTATTGTTGGGCGGTGTAGCCTCATTTGGTCTGCTCTCTATTTTATGGTTTCGCT
>CAYRIA010000112.1:6510-6823 GCA_964424175.1 uncultured Oscillospiraceae bacterium
AGTGTCGATTCCGCAGTTTAACAAAAGGACTCCTCCCATGTTCAAGTTCGACACAGACAGGGTTGCCCTCTGGTTCTTACGGCAATAAACCTTCGCTAGCTCCGCAGCGCATCATCGCTATCCCGCTCATTGGCATCTAACCGCAAGGACAAAGGCGCAACTGTTTCCTTCGAGGCTAACCCCCCAGGGGGGATGCTGCGCCCTCTTTCTGTTACGCACATTATCCCATATCCAAAGCAAGAGCACAAGTTTTCCAACAATGCTCTTGTCAAAAACAACGGTAATCCGGTATACGAGGAGGGAAAACATGGCG
>CAYRIA010000113.1:0-6807 GCA_964424175.1 uncultured Oscillospiraceae bacterium
GCTCTCGCATACAGCAGGTAGTGATCCGCCGCCTCAAGCGAGAGATCAACGCCCTTGGCAGCCCGAACCTCGGTGCGATCGAAGAATACGAGCGCATCTCCGAGCGCTATAATTTCCTGACCGAACAGCGCGATGATGTTGAAAAGGCCAAGCGCGAACTGGAGAAGATCATTGCCGAGATCACGAGGGAGATGCAGGAAATCTTCTTGTGTGAGTTCCGTGTGATCGATGAGAGCTTTCGTACAACCTTCCTGGAGCTATTTGGTGGGGGGCGTGCGGCCCTCGTTCTGGAGGATGAGACGGATATTCTTAACTGCGGGATCGAGATCAAGGTCCAGCCGCCAGGCAAGGCGCTGAGCACGCTCAGCCTGCTCTCCGGCGGCGAGATGGCCTTTGTGGCCATCGCTCTGTATTTCGCAATCATCAAGGTGCGGCCAACGCCCTTCTGCGTCATGGACGAGATCGAGGCTGCGCTGGACGAGGCCAATGTCGATCGCTTTGCCCGCTACATGCGTGGCCTGACGCACAAAACGCAGTTCATTGCCATCACCCATCGTCGCGGCACCATGGAGGAGGCCGATATGCTCTACGGCGTCACCATGCAGGAAAAGGGCGTATCGCAGGTGATCTCCGTTGACCTTGACGAGGCGGAAAGAGCGCTGGGCAAGCAATAAAATGAAGTCTGGCGCAATAATTTGCCTTGCAGAGCGGGTTCGGATGATATTGGTCATGCTAAGCAAAAGGAGAACGCCCCCGGCGGGGCGGTTATGAAACACTATGGGTTTTTTCGAAAAAATTAAACAGGGTCTTGCGAAAACGAAGAAGAACATGTCCATCCAGATGAACAATGTTTTCGCAAACTTTACCGGAGAGAACGAGGATTTTTTTGACGAGCTGGAGGAAGCGTTGATCCTTGCCGACGCAGGCGTGGAAACTGCCGGACGCGCGGTAGAGACCCTGCGAAAGCGCGTTAAAGAGCGTGGACTGCGCGGGGGAGAAGCCGTCCGTGTCGCTTTCGGAGAGGTTCTGGCTGAGCTTTTGGAGGTTGGGGATAGGGCGCTTGCCCTTGGCACGAAGCCCTCGGTTATCCTGATGGTTGGGGTTAACGGTGTCGGCAAGACGACGACCATCGGTAAGCTCGCCGCAAAGTTTACGGACGAGGGTAAAAAGGTGCTGCTGGCTGCGGGAGATACCTTCCGCGCTGCCGCGTCAGAGCAACTCATGGTCTGGGCGGATCGCGCGGGAGCCACCATCGTCCGCCACGCGGAAGGCTCCGACCCCGCCGCGGTCGTATTTGACGGCATCTCCGCTGCCAAGGCGCGCAGCGCGGACGTGATCATCATCGACACCGCCGGCCGCTTGCACAACAAGCAAAACCTGATGAATGAGCTGAGCAAGATCGCGCGAATCATCAGCCGCGAGCTGCCGGACGCCGACAGGGAAACCTTGCTCGTGCTGGACGCGACCACCGGGCAGAACGGACTAATCCAGGCCAAGCAGTTCAAAGAGACAGCAGACATTACGGGTATCGTCCTAACCAAGCTTGATGGTACGGCCAAGGGCGGCATCGTCTTTGCCATCGCGGGAGAGCTTGGGCTGCCGGTCAAATACATCGGTGTCGGCGAGAGTGCGGACGATTTAATGCCCTTCGAGCCAAAGGAATTTGTGGAGGCACTACTACAGGGATGAAGTTTATTTTGGCATCAAACAATAGCGGCAAGCTGAAGGAAATGAAGGCGTTGCTTGCCGGCGTCGGAGCGGAGGTTGTCTCGCAGAGCGAGGCAGGGCTGGCTCATGAAGCCGAGGAAACGGGTACGACCTTTGAAGAAAACGCGCTGATTAAGGCGCACGCCGCCTGCCAAGCTCTGGGCGAGGCCACAATCTCCGATGACTCGGGGCTTGTTGTAGACGCTCTCGGCGGCGCACCGGGCGTCTATTCCGCGCGGTACGGCGGCGAGCGCTGCAAAAGCGACGCCGACAGGATCGCGCTGCTCCTGAGAAACCTTGCGGGAGAAGAAAGAAGAACGGCCCGCTTCGTCTCCTGCATCGCCTGTGTTTTTCCCAACGGAGATGTACTCACCGCGCGCGGTGAATGCGAAGGGGAGATTGGATTCGATCCCCGGGGCTCGGGCGGCTTCGGCTATGACCCGGTGTTCGTCTTTCCCAAGACGGGGAAGACCATGGCGGAGCTGACGCCCGAAGAAAAAAACGCCGTTTCCCATAGGGGCGCGGCACTCAGACAATTTGAAAAGAAATTGAGGGAATACCATGCTGACAAGTAAACAGCGCGCCTATCTGCGCGGCCTCGCCGCGAGCGCGGACACCATCCTCCACGTCGGCAAAGGCGATTTGAGCGAAAACGTCCTGATCCAGGCGAAGGAGGCGCTTAAGGCGCGTGAGCTGGTCAAGGGCCGCGTGCTTGAGACCTCTGCACTTTCGCCGCGCGAGGTCTGTGACCGGCTTTGCGCGGAATGCAAGGCCGAGGGCGTGCAGGTTATCGGCAGCAAATTTGTCCTTTACAAGCGAAACGAAACCAATCCTGGCATTATCCTTCCCAAGAAGGAAAAGAAGTAGGCGGCGGTTCGTGTGCAAGGAGGGAGAGGCATATGCGGATAGCGGTTTTCGGCGGGAGCTTTAACCCGCCGCACAACGGGCACGTCGCGGCGGCGGCAGAAGCAAAACAGGTGCTGAACGCTGACAAGCTCATCGTGGTTCCGGCCGCCAAGCCACCGCACAAGGCGCAGGAGGACGACTCTCCCACGCCCGAGGAGCGGCTACGGCTCACGCGCCTTGCCTTTAAGAGCCTTTCAGATACCTTAGTTTCAGATCTCGAGCTTTCCAGAAGCGGACCGTCCTATACGGTGGACACCCTCGCGGAGCTTAAGACGCAAAGTCCGGCCGACGAACTGATCCTCCTCGTCGGCACAGACATGCTCGAGAGCTTTGAAACCTGGCGGGACTTCCGGCGTATTTTTGCGCTGGCCTCGATCGCCGCATTCCCGCGCGGGGCGGAGGAGACGCAGATCATAAGCGCCCTCGCCGCGCGCTATGCACGGGACTATGGCGCGGTTGTTATTCCGCTTGAACTTCCCCCGCTACCTGCAAGCTCGACTTCAATCCGGGCGGAGCTGAAAAAGCGTGGGGGAAACAATTTGCTCCCCGAGACCGTCTATTGGGAGATCATAAAAAAACGTTTTTACGGTGCGCAACCGGATCTGGATTGGCTACGGGAGAAAGCCCATGCCTATCTTGATGAAAAGCGTGTGCCACATGTGCTGGGCTGTGAGCAGGAGGCCGTGCGCCTTGCAGAACGATGGGGGGCGGACGCAGGCTTTGCCGCGGAAGCCGCCATCCTGCATGACATTACGAAGAAAGTTCAAGCTGCCGGGCAGTTGCACTTATGTGAAGAATATGGTATCATCACGGATGTTGATGAAAAAGCCAATTCAAAGCTGCTCCACGCCAAAACGGGTGCGGCACTTGCTCGAGCGTTGTTTGGGGTCTGCGACGAGGTATGTTCTGCCATCGCGTGGCACACGACCGGCCGTGCGGGCATGTCCCTGCTTGAAAAGCTTATTTATCTTGCAGATTACATTGAGCCCACGCGCGATTTCGAAGGGGTGGAGACACTCAGACGGCTCGCCTACATGGATCTCGACGCGGCACTGATCCGGGGGCTGGAGATGAGCTTGGAGGATTTGGAAGGCCGCGGTGCAGTGCCCCATGCCAACAGTTTGTCGGCGCTCACGTGGCTTAAAAAACATCAATAACATACAGGTCGCCGGCCGCGGGCTTTCAGTGCTTTCCGGTGTGCGCTGTGAAAGGATGGAACCGAAGTGAAGGTTTTCGGAGGAAATGGAAAGAGACAGAGTAGTTCCGGCCGTCGTACCGCCCCGAAGAAAAGCGGCTCCGATAGCGTGAATATAAATAACTCGAACCAAGGATATACTAGCGGAGAGGATGCCCACAGAGGGCGAAGGGAAGCGCCTAAACCCAAAAGGAGGGGCAGGGGATTCTTAATCGCCCTGCTTGTCTTGCTTACCCTCGTTGCCTGCGTTTTTGCGTATTGGAAGCTGACCACAAAGCCTCCGGATCAGCTGGAGCCGGAGACGGCTGAGGAGCCCTCCAACGTCGAGCGTTACTATACACTGATGGTTGTGGGCGACGATCAGGAGGGTGGGAACACTGACACCATCATGGTCATGCGTTTTGATACGCAGGAGATGACAGCAAATGTCGTCTCTATCCCCCGAGACACCGCAATCAACACTACCACCGAGAACAAGAAAATCAATGCCGTTTACCACAATACAGAGGGCGGCGTCCAGAGCCTGCTGGATCAGGTCGAGCGGATTGCAGGTTTCCGGCCGAACAACTTCATCGTTGTTGACATGGGGGTGTTTATCGAGGTCGTTGACGCCCTGGGCGGAGTGGATTTTGACGTACCCCTCGACATGGATTATGACGACTGGTCGGATCATGATTTGGATGGTTTGTTTGAATACGAGTTCCACATCCATCTAAAGGCGGGACCGCAGACCCTCTCGGGATATGACGCGCTAGGCGTGTTCCGTTTCCGCCAGAACAACGACGGCACGGGCTATGCCATGGGCGATATTCAGCGCCTGAGCGTCCAGCACGACCTACTAATGGCAATTGCCGCAAAGGCGATGAACACCAAAAATGTGATCACCCTCGGCAACATCGCAACCTCCGTACTGGATAAGTGCGAGACCGACCTGTCCATCGGCAACATTCAGTGGTATATCCAGGAATTCATGAAAATGTCGTTGGAGAACATCTCCTTCCACACCGCGCCCACCACCGGCTGTGAGGTTTTCGGAACCGCTTATGTAACGCTCAACACGGACGAATGGATTGAGCTGATTAACGCGGCGCTCAGTCCCTATGATGTTGAGACGCGGGCCGAGGACTGCGCGATTCTCAGCCTCGATGGCGGTACCATCGACTACCGCGGCTATCTGGTTGCTGAGCCGAAGGATTTTTACTGTACTAACGGTGAAGAGGTCTACACCAATTTCTATAAGAAGCGGTAGTACACCGCGAAAATCATCACATGGCCACGTGGCCGTGACAGAAAGGACTACTATCTATATGATGACATCTCAGCAGATGGCTGAAACAATTGTCGGGGTGCTCTCGGGGAAGATCGGCCGCGACATCAAGCTGATAAAAATTGACGCGATTACTGTTTTGGCGGATTATTTTGTGATCTGCACAGCAAGCTCCGCCACGCAGATCAAGACGCTCTGTGACGAGGTCGAGAAGGTCATGGAGGAAAACGGCGAAGTGAAGCTTCACCGTGAGGGCTACCGCTCCGGTGGCTGGGTGCTGCTGGATTACGGCGTTGTGGTTGTGCATGTGTTTCTGGAGGAGGCACGGCAGTTTTACGGCCTTGAGCGCCTCTGGGCGGACGCTGTCGAGGTTGACATCTCTCAGCTTGTGGGAGAAAGATAAACCAATCCGCGCGCGGAACGCAGGGCGCGCTTTTGAACAAAGGACTGACAACATATGAAGTATGATTTTACGGCCATCGAAAAGAAATGGCAACAGAAGTGGCGGAATGGGGACGTATACGCTGCAGTCAACGGCGGGAATAAGCCGAAATTCTATGCGCTGATCGAGTTCCCCTATCCCTCAGGGCAGGGGCTGCACGTCGGACATCCCAGGCCCTATACGGCGCTGGACATCGTCGCGCGTAAGCGTCGCATGGAGGGCTTTAACGTGCTGTTTCCCATCGGCTACGATGCCTTTGGCCTGCCGACGGAAAACTACGCCATCAAAAACCACATGCACCCCCGCGAGGTGACTGAGACAAACATCAAGCGCTTTACGGAGCAGCTGCAGATGCTTGGCTTCAGCTTCGACTGGGACAGGTGCGTTGACACCACCGACCCCGACTATTACAAATGGACGCAATGGATATTCCTGCAGATGTTCAAGAAGGATCTGGCCTATAAGACCAGTATGCCCGTCAACTGGTGTACCTCCTGCAAGTGCGTTTTGGCCAACGAGGAGGTCGTTAATGGTGGCTGTGAGCGTTGCGGTGCGGAGGTCGTTCGCAAGGAAAAAAGCCAGTGGATGCTAAAAATCACCGAATATGCCCAGCGCCTGATTGACGATCTGGACGAAGTGGACTACATCGAGCGCGTCAAAATCCAGCAGCGAAACTGGATTGGCCGCTCCACCGGTGCGGAGCTTAGTTTCCAGACGACCGCTGGGGACGGGTTGTCGGTGTTCACCACAAGGCCGGACACCCTTTTCGGCGCAACCTACATGGTTATGGCGCCTGAGCACGCGCTGATCGAAAAGTGGGCGGGGAAACTTACGAATCTTGCGGCTGTGCGAGACTATCAGGAGGCGGCCGCCAGAAAATCCGATTTTGAGCGCACTGAGATGGCCAAGGAAAAGACCGGTGTGTGCCTGGAGGGGGTAGCCGCAATAAACCCCGTCACGGGCAATGAGATTCCGATCTTTATCTCCGACTATGTGCTGTCGACTTACGGCACGGGTGCGATCATGGCCGTCCCTGGTCACGATACGCGCGACTGGGAGTTTGCCAAGCAGTTCGGTCTGCCGATTGTCGAGGTCGTCGTCGGCGGCGACGTAACCAAGGAAGCCTTCGTCGCCAAGGACGACAGCGCCATCATGGTCAACTCCGGCTTCCTTAACGGCATGAGTGTTAAGGATGCTATCCCCCTGATGATTAAGTGGCTTGGGGATAAGGGACTTGGTCATGAGAAGGTCAACTACAAGCTGCGCGACTGGGTCTTTTCCCGCCAGCGC
>CAYRIA010000114.1:0-3163 GCA_964424175.1 uncultured Oscillospiraceae bacterium
TCTTTGACTGCGCTGATTTGCCTGTGAGCCCCGCCGGATGCGGGGCTCACAGGCAAAATTTTTCAGTATGCAGACGCGGGCCGCGGCACAGCCTCAGACGCTCTGACAGCGGTCAGAATGACGTCAGACTATGTAGCCCATGCCTATCCAGACGGGGATACTGGCGATGAGACCGAGCATGTTGACTATCATGTAGCCAACCGAGGCCTTTACGGTATGGTTGAAGAGCACGACATCGTTGCCGCCCGCGGAGCCGTGGCAGGCCATCATCTGAGTGTTCTGATAGTAGGTGTTCCAGATGAAGGTGCAGGTATACGCTATGATACCGACTATCCACTGGTTTATGCCGGCCGCAGCTGCGATAGGCATAACAAGTATGGGCATAAGTGTGATGGAGTTGGCGATATCGAGTATGACGAAGCGGACAAGGTAAATGAATATACTGAAAACAGGCACAAAGATGTAGGGGCTGGAGGTGAAGATAGAGACATAGGGGCCGACGGTGTTGGCAAGCCAGCTGTCTATTCCAACCGAGGGGAAGGCTCCGGCTACGCCCATGATGCCGCCTATGAGCAGGGAGACCTGCCAGTTCATCTTTGCGAAGCATTCCACCGTGCCCACAACTCCGGTGCAGATGAACGCGGACATGGCGGCGATGGCGATTATCGTGGCGGAGATGCCGTGCACGCTCTCGGTGATCCACAGCGCCAGCGCCAGGCACATGATGACGATGGTTATCTTCTCGTCTCTGGTGATTGGCCCCAGCTCTTTTATCTGTTCCTCAATGAAGGTGATGGGAACCTTCTCATCCTTTGCGGGACGGTAGGTCAGCGTGAGCCAGAAATACATGCCGACGAGAATGACCAGGCCCCATACGCCCATGGACATAAACCATTTCATCCAGGTAAACTGGGCGGCGACCTCAGGCGGGCACATGCCGAGAACCACATAGCTCAGGAAGCTGGCGCTGAGGAAGGTCGCGCCAACCAGCCCGAAGCCCGTATAGGCGGCGGACAGCAGACCGGCGCGCTCTCTGGACTGCTTGGCAAAGCCCAGAGCGTCGCCCACGCCCACAGTGATGGGGCCGGCTATCGTGACCTTAGCGGAGGTGCTGGGGATAAAGGGGGAGACGACGGTGCCGGTGACCAGCAGGCCCAGAACCTGCCCCTTGAAGGTGGCCGGGAACAGCTTCATCAGCATCAGGGAGATGCGCTTGAGAAGGCCGCTCTTGCCAACCGCGATGCCTATGCCGTACACGGCCAGGATAAGCCACCATGTCGTGCCGGAGAAGGCCGCGAACGCAACGTTGAAGGGCACCGCTTTCAGGGCTACCCAGAGCCCCAGCATGATAAGCACCACAGGGATGTCGGGGAGTACCTGGAACATCCAGTAGACGACCGCCCATACGAATATTCCGAATACCCGCATGGAATCCACCGTCAGGCCCTCCGGGGGCGTTGCAAAGGCTATCGCCGCGCCGGCCGCTATGCCGGCAATGCCCGCGATAAGTTTTTTCGTGTTCAGCTTCATTTTCTCTCTCCTATTCTCTTTCTAATATTTTTTCCGCAGAGCTTTGTGGTCGTTTAGCTCCGGCGGAGGGGTCAGGGCTGAGCGCAGGATCTTGCCGTTGTTGTTTCTTGGGAACTGGGGTATCTGGATGAGACACATCGGGATGCAGTAGTAGGGCAGATATTGGGCAAGCTGGGTACGCAGCTCGCGTACGTCTATTTTTTCGCCGGCGGTAAAGTATGCGCAGAGGATGTTCCTGCCGCAGTTGTCAGGAAAGGCGACGACCGCTGTGTCGACTATCTCAGGCCGGCAGCGATGTATGGTGTGCTCGACGGAGCCGCTGTCAACTCTGAAGCCGTTTATCTTGTACACATAGTCGTTGCGGCCCATGAACTCCAGCAGACCGTCCCCGCGCAGGCGCATTATATCCCCGGTCTTGTACATGCGGCGGAATTCCGGGGCGTCGTCAAAGGGGTTTTCGATGAACCGCTGAGCCGTCAGCTCGGGATTCTTCCAGTAGCCCAGAGCTACCTGAGAGCCGGCTACCCATAATTCCCCGGGCTCCCCCGGCGGGGCCAAACGGCCATCCTCGCCGACAATGTAGCCGCGCATATTGGAGTTGATGCAGCCTATGGGCGGGGTGGCCTCCGGCTGCTGTATCCTGTGACAGGCGATGGCCATCGTCAGCTCCGTCGAAGCGTAGACAAAGAAAATATCGAATCTTCCCGGGGTGACGTTATGGAGCACGGAGCTGCCGACGATGACCTCCCGCAGCTTTGTCTGCCCCTTCTCGTGCTCGGCGAAGAGACGGTAGATAGGAGCCGGGATGGAGCCCACGGTTATACCCCGCTCCACAAAGAAGCTGACCATCTGCTCCCCGTTCTTGCGCAGGTCCTTGGGGATGATGTGTATGGTTCCGCCCACTATAAGCGGATATATCAGCTCCTGAATGAATACCACGAAGTTGAAATTGGCAAAGGCGCAGTACACGTCGTCGGAGGTGTAGGAATAGTTGCGGATATTCGTCTGGCACGAGGCCCTGATGTTATCATGGCTCAGCATCACGCCCTTGGGCTTGGCGGTGGAGCCGGAGGTGTAGCTTATCAGCGCAATGCCTTTAAGCGACGACCGCTCCCGGAAGTCCGTCAGTCCCGCGCTGCGGTCCGTCTCGGCCAGAAAGTCCTCGTCGATAGTCAGCCTGCACTCGCATTCCTCGAGTATCCACTGATTGACCGCCGGCGGGTTGGTGTCCTCAAGGAGAACGTAGGCGGCGCCCGCCTTCCAGACCCCGAGCACGGCGACGATATCCCTGATGCTCCGACTGTCTCGAATGGCTATGATATCGCCCTCTCCAAAGCCCAGACCCATGATTCGCGCCGCCAGAAGGTCGCTCTCGCTTTTCAGCGCCTCGTATGAAATGCTGCGTCTGTCTCCGTCGACCAAAGCCGTTTTACCGGGAAATCGGCCGGCGGTCCTGTCGATCAGCGTGCAAACGGTGATGTCTTCCGTCACGCTGTACCCGTCTTCGGAAAAAGCTGCTGTACTCCCGCCTCCAGTTTGTCCAGCCCATAATCCTGCCAGATGACATTCAAATCCATGTTTCCTACCTCTGTCTACAGAAAATTCTGAATCTGGTCAATTACCGCAAACAAAA
>CAYRIA010000114.1:3173-3735 GCA_964424175.1 uncultured Oscillospiraceae bacterium
CGGAAAAAGCTGCTTCATTCATATCATTGTCTTCCAATGATACTATTTGCCGCAAAACTCGGCTCTGCGTTTCTCCCTGAAAGCGGAGAGCCCTTCCGTGAAATCCTCCGAAACTGACAGCTCGGCCTGACAGGAGGCTTCCTGCCGCAGCACCTCGGCAAGTCCCGAATCAAAGCTGCCGCGAAGTATGCGCTTTATTCCGGCGTATGCCAGAGTCGGGCCCTTGGCGAGCTTCGCCGCCAGCTTATCGGTCTCTTCCGCAAGCTGCTCGGCGGGCACCGCCTTTGTTATCATGCCCAGCTCCGCGGCTTCGGCGGCGCTGACGTTCTTATGGAGGAGTATCAGCTCTCTGGCCTTGCGCAGACCCACAAGTCTGGGCAGCGTGAAGCAGCCGCCGGCGTCGGGTATCAGACCTATGTTCGTAAAGACCTCTACAAAAACGGCGTCCTCGGAGGCCAGCACGAAGTCGCAGGCTATGGCTATGTTGCAGCCCGCGCCCGCCGCGATGCCCTGCACCGCGCATACCACGACCTTGTCCAGCTCCAGAAGGTGCCGCGCCATC
>CAYRIA010000114.1:3755-6220 GCA_964424175.1 uncultured Oscillospiraceae bacterium
GTTGAACGCGGCGGTATCGGCCTGCCAGTCATGCTGCGCCTCCGCCTTCTTCGCCATCATCTCCTTGACGTCTCCGCCGGAGCAGAAAGCGGGGCCGGCGGCCTTGATGACGAGCACACGTATGCTCTGGGAGTTCTGCACCTCGTCAAATGCCTGTATCAGCTCGCCCAGCATCTCGTCGCTGATCGCGTTAAAGCTCTTCGGGCGGTTCAGAGTCAGGGTGGCAACGCCGCCGCTCTCTTCAAAAATAATATTGTTGAAGTTCATATCAATCCTCCCGCTCCTTCAGCTCAGCCCATCATGAGCTCGCGCCCGATGATGCTTCTCTGTATCTGATTCGTGCCCTCATATATCTGGAGAATCTTTGCGTCGCGCATCAGCTTTTCCATGGGGTAGTCCTTCATGTACCCGTAGCCGCCGAAGACCTGGAGCGCGTCGGAGGTCGCCTTCATAGCCATGTCGCTGCACTTGCACTTGGTTATGGAGGAGAGCTTGCCGTAGGGAAGGCCGGCGTCGATAACTTCCGCGGTATGGTATACCAGCGCGCGGCACGCCTCTATCTCCATAGCGATGTCCGCAAGCATGTACTGGATAGCCGGCAGAGTGGCTATGGGATTGCCGAACTGGGTGCGTACCTTCGAGTAGGCCACGGCCTCGTCCAACGCCCGCTGCGCAAGACCGACGGCTATTGCGCCCACGTGGGGACGGGACTTTGTGAGCGTCGAAAGCACTACCTTCAGGCCCTTGCCGACGGGGCAGAGCATGTTTTCCTTGGGCACGCGCACATTGTCGAACACTACCTCTACCGTATTCGACAGCCGGATGCCCATCTTCTCCTCCTCCTTGCCGATGGATATACCGTCGCGGCTGCGCTCTATCATGAAGCAGGTCAGCCCCTTCGGGCCGAGCGCCTTGTCCACGGTCGCCAGCACACAGTATACGCCCGCAATGGAGCCGTTGGTGATGAAGCATTTCGTGCCGTTGATGATGTAGTCGTCGCCGTCGGCGGTCGCCGTTGTGGACGCTCCGCCGACATTAGAGCCGGAATTCGGTTCGGTAAGGGTTATCGCGCCCCAGGTCCGCTGTCCGATAAGGATGTTGAAATATCTGCGCTTCTGCTCCTCGCTGCCGTACAGCAGGAGCATGTTTGTGGCCGCGTTGCTGGCGCCTATGGTGGAGCCTATGCCGCAGTCGCATCTGCCGATCTCCTCGGCCACCATCAGGCTTGTGGCCGTGTCCAGACCCAAGCCGCCGTACACCTCCGGTATGTACATGGCATTGAGGCCCATTTCGATCAGCTGGTCGTTGATCGCGGCGGGTATCTCGCCGGTCTTGTCGAACTGCGCCACATGCGGCTGAATGCTCTCTGCCAGAAACTTTTTGATCATATCGCGCAGTCCAAGCTGTTCTTGCGTAAATAACATTTTTTTCACTCCCTCTTTTTTTATTTAAATTTTACTTGATCACCTTTCGCTCGCGCAGCTCGCGTATCTGCTCCTCCGTATACCCCAGTCTGCCGGAGAGCACGGCGTCGGTATCGCAGCCGATATCGCCGGGCATCTTATAGTCCAGAACGTCGTAGTTGGAGAAGTACACGGGTATCTTGGGAACGACGGACTTGTTGCCGTTGGCATAGGTCATCTCCTGCAGATAGTCGTTATCCCATGCCTGCTGGTCCTTTACCACGTCCCTAGTATGTACGAGCTTCTGATGGATGCAGTCCTCGGCCTTAAAGATCGCGCACCATTCGTCGCAGGTCTTGCGGAGGAACCGCTCGTTGACGATCTCGATGAGCTCCTTCATGTGATCGTGGACGCTGACGATGTCCGTGAACCTCGGGTCGTCCAGGTATTCCTCCATCTCGAATATCCTGAACATCTTCTCGCGCATCAGCTCATACTGGATGACGCACAGGAATATCCATTCCCCGTCCTTGCACTTATATATGTGAGCAAAGGGGGTGACGGACTCATACTCGCTTTTCGGATACGGGTCGCCATATGCCTCCTGCGCGCTGATAACGCCCATTGCGTTATACCAGACGGCACAGCCGAACAGGGAGGTGGTGATAAGCGTCCCCTGACCGGTCTTCGCGCGGCCCAGCAGCGCGGCGAGCACGGCGTTGAGGATCATGCTGCCGGAGCACGAATCGCCGGTTCCGGGAAATGCCTTGATCGGGTACGCCCCGGGCGGCACCCAGTCCACCAGAGTTCCGCTGCGCCCCCAGAACACCGCAGTGTCGAGGCCGGCTTTGGATGCGTCCTCGCCGTAGGTACCGTAGCTTGTGAAATAGCAGTAGATAAGTCCCGGATTGATCTGCTTGATCTCGTCGTAGCCCAGGCCAAGCCGTTCCAGCGCGGGGAGACGGACGCTCGTGAGGAAGATGTCCGCGTCCTTGATGAGGTCCAGCAGTATCTTCTTGGCTTCGGGCTGCTTGACGTTCAGGGAAATAAGCGTTTTGTTGG
>CAYRIA010000114.1:6272-6718 GCA_964424175.1 uncultured Oscillospiraceae bacterium
AAGCAGGGGTTCTCTTCCAGTGTGTTCGTCGTGCGGAAGACCTTTCCCTGACGCCGCCATTCGTCACCGTTGGGGCTCTCGATCTTGATGACCTCGGCTCCCCACGACGCCATGATGCGGGCGGCTGAGGGGATAGCGACGTGCGTACCGAGCTCGACGACCTTGACGCCCGAAAGAGGTAGATGCTGATTTGACATATTATGCGCCTCCTATGTATTATTAGTTTTTATATCTCATCGTTCAGTAGCCGAACAGCGCCACATACTGCGGGAAGATCAGCGCCATGATAACGGCCATCAGCAGGGTCGGAAGTATTCCGCTCTTGAACAGATCGCCGGCGGTGTAATAACCGTGGCTGAAGGTGTAGAGGAAGATGGGCTCGGTATACACCAGGAGCATTGCGGCTCCGCCCCAGAAGATGGCTATCAGGGACATCGCCACCGGGC
>CAYRIA010000115.1:0-6517 GCA_964424175.1 uncultured Oscillospiraceae bacterium
CGTCTCAGTCAGGGTGCCGATCTGGTTGAGCTTGATCAGGATGGAGTTTGCAACGCCCAGCTCGATACCGTGGTGCAGACGCTCGGAGTTGGTCACGAAGAGGTCGTCGCCGACGATCTGAATCCGGTGTCCGAGAGCATCGGTCATCATCTTCCAGCCTTCCCAGTCCTCTTCAGCCATGCCGTCCTCAATGGAGAAAATCGGATACTTGTCACAGAAGCCGACCCACATGTCAACCATATCCTGGCGGCTCATCACCGTGCCGCGCTTGGGCAGGTGATAGCAGCCGTCCTTGTCGTCAAACCACTCGGCAACAGCGGGATCCATGGCGATCTTGAAATCCACGCCGGGCTTGTATCCAGCCTTCTCGATAGCCTCGACCAGCGCCTTGAGTGCATCTTCATCACTGGCAAGGTCTGGGGCATAGCCGCCTTCGTCGCCGACGCCAGCGGACTTAACGAGCTTTTTCAGCGTGTGAAAAACTTCAGCACACATACGCAGCGCTTCCCTGAAGCTCGTTGCGGAGACCGGCATAATCATGAACTCCTGAATGTCCACACTGTTGGAGGCGTGCGCTCCGCCGTTGAGGACATTCATCATGGGCACGGGCAGGGTCTTGGCATTCACGCCGCCAATATAGGAATACAGGCTAAGACCAAGCGCGTCCGCCGCCGCATGTGCGCAGGCAAGGGAGACGCCGAGGATGGCGTTTGCGCCAAGACGTGTTTTGTTCTTCGTACCGTCAAGCTCAATCAGGGTCTTGTCGATGGAGGTCTGGTCAAGGGCATTGAGGCCGAGCATAACCTCGGCAATTTCCCCGTTGACGTTTTCCACTGCCTTGAGAACACCCTTGCCGAGATAGCGGCCCTTGTCGCCGTCACGCAGCTCGCAGGCTTCAAAGGCACCGGTGGAAGCGCCGGAGGGCACGGCGGCACGGCCGACGGTTCCGTCGTCGAGCTTGACCTCGACCTCAAGTGTGGGATTGCCCCTGGAATCCAAAATTTCGCGGGCGTGAACATCAATAATTTCCAGATAGGTTTTTTCTCTCATAAGAAGGTCTCCTTTGTCCTTTTAAGCATTATTCATGGATAATCAGGCTTTCGCCCGTCATCTTCTCGGGTTTGTCAATACCCATGAGTGCCAGCATCGTCGGCGCTATATCCGCCAGACGTCCGCTCCTGAGCTTGACCTCCGCCCCGCAGATAATCAGCGGCACGGGGTTTGTCGTATGCGCCGTGTGCGGCTCGCCGCCTGGCTCTGCCATGCAGTCGGCGTTCCCGTGATCGGCAGTAAGCAGGAGCACGCCGCCCATATCCGCTACGGCCTGCGCAATTCGTCCCGTGCAGGCGTCAACAGTTTCAACGGCCTTGATCGCAGCAGACATTATACCGGTGTGTCCAACCATATCGCAATTTGCAAGATTACAGATCACCACGTCATATTTCCCGCTGCAAATGGCCTCTGCGCACTTGTCGGTAACTTCGTTCGCGCTCATCTCGGGGATCAGATCATAGGTCGGGACCTGCCTGGGTGAGGGCACGAGAATGCGGTCCTCGCCGGGAAAAACCCTCTCCACGCCTCCGTTGAAGAAGAAGGTGACGTGGGCGTACTTTTCCGTCTCGGCAATGCGGAGCTGGGTCAACCCCAGCTTGCTGACATATTCGCCGAATGTGTCCTCGATCTCCTCCGGCGGGAAAGCAACGGGCAGCTTTGTCAGCTTCTCGTCGTACCGCGCTGTACAGACATAGTGCAAGGGGAACAGGCCGTTTTTTCTCTCAAACCCGTCAAACTCTTGGCTGGTGAGCGCATAGGTAATCTCTCTGGCTCGGTCGGGACGGAAATTGAAGCAGATCACGCTGTCCCCAGGGCGGATGACGCCCTCAGGATCACAGACGACGGGCAGAACGAACTCGTCTGTTACGCCCTGCGCATAGCTTTCCTCGATCGCGGCCACGGGGTCGGGATTTTCGGCGCCCTCGCCATAGACCATCGCGGCATAGCCCTTTTCGACCCTGTCCCAGCGCTTATCGCGATCCATGGCGAAGAACCTACCCTGCACCGTAGCCACCTTACCAAGCCCCAGCTCGCGGCACTTTTCAACGCAGGCACGCATATCATCCGCGCCAGAGGTGGGGGGCACGTCGCGCCCGTCGAGAAGGGCGTGGATATATACTTTCGTAAGTCCGCGACGCTTAGCCATTTCCAGCAGCGCGAACATGTGCGTGATGTGACTGTGGACACCGCCAGGCGAGAGCAGTCCCATTAGGTGCAGGGTGCTTTCAGAAGCTGCACAGGCATCCATCGCATCGATATAGACCTTATTTTCAAAGAAGCTGCCGTCCTTGATCTTCTCGGAAATCAGCGGCAGTGTCTGGTAGACAACGCGCCCCGCGCCGATGTTGGTGTGGCCGACCTCGCTGTTACCGATCTGTCCCTCAGGCAAGCCGACGTCCAGGGCTGAGGCGGACAGGGCTGTATTCGGGCACTCGGCAAAAAGCTTATCCAACACAGGTGTATAGGCCCTGTAAACAGCGTTGTTTTCCGCAGGCGCGGCCAAACCGCAGCCGTCCAGAATCAGAAGGACTGTGGGAATTTTCTTCATATCAGTGTTCTTTCCTTTCAAAGGGGAGAGGGTCGGCACAGAGCCTTATTCCTCTCCTGTGGCCAGCGCCACCGCGTCAATGATCTGGGCGAAGTCCTTCGGCTTGAGTGAGGCGCCGCCAATCAGGCCGCCGTCTATGTCGGGCATGGAAAGCAGCTCCCTGGCGTTTTTCGGGTTCATCGAGCCACCGTAAAGGATGCTGACGCTACGGGCAACCCTTGCCCCGCGCTTTGCGCGAATGATCGCGCGGATACCCTCGCAGACCTGCTGTGCTTCCTCAGGCGAGGCGGTCTTGCCGGTGCCGATCGCCCAGATCGGCTCATAGGCAACAACGACCTGACGCTCCTTGCCCTCCGGAATGAAGGAAAGTGCCGCGAGCATCTGATAAGCGATGAACTCCATCGTCAGTCCGCGCTCACGCTGCTCCAATGATTCGCCCACGCAGAGGATTGGGCACATGCCCTGCTCAAGCACCTTGGCCGCCTTTTGTCCGACCGTGAAATCCGTGTCGCCATGGTACTGCCGGCATTCGCTGTGTCCGACGACGACGTAATGGGCGTTGAGATCAGCCAGCATTTCTGCCGACACCTCGCCTGTATACGCGCCCTTGTCATAGATGCTCACATCTTGCGCGCCGAAGGCGATACGGTTGTCTTTTAGGGCACGACGCAGCGCCGAAATGTGCGTGAAAGGCACGAGAAGCACCGTTTCACACGTCTTGGCCTTGGGAAGCAGGGTACGCAGCTCGTCCGCGAAGTGCTTAACCTCCGAGGGCACGAGATTCATTTTCCAGTTACCCGCAATGATCGTTTTGCGGTATTTCTTATTCATTGTTTGTTGACCTCCTATACGGTTGAGCGTATTTTTGTTTAAGATTCCCGCCCTCGACCTTACTTGTCGAGCAGGCAAGCGATACCGGGCAACTCCCTGCCCTCAAGGAATTCAAGTGACGCGCCACCGCCTGTGGAAATGTGGGTAATCCTGTCGGCAAATCCGAGCTGCTCGACCGCCGCCGCGCTGTCACCTCCGCCGATGATGGAGACGGCGCCCGATTCAGCCAGCGCCTTGGCAAGACTCTTAGTGCCGTTGGCAAAGGCCGGGAACTCAAACACGCCCATCGGACCGTTCCAGACGACCGTCCCTGCGTCCTTGATGGCATCGGCAAACAGTGTGATGGTCTTTTCGCCAATATCCATGCCCATCCAGTCGTCCGGGATGCTGTCGATGTCAACGACGCGGCGCTCGCAGTCGGGTGCAAAGCGGTCACCGATGGCAATATCCACGGGCAGGAGGAATCGCATGCCCTTGTCCCGTGCCTTTTGCATAACCTCAGCCGCAAGCTCCACCTTGTCTGCCTCCAGAAGCGAAGTGCCAATGCCCTTGCCCATAGCCTTCAGGAAGGTATAGGCCATGCCGCCGCCGACGATTAGCGTATCCGCCTTGTCAATGAGGTTTGTGATGACGCCGATCTTATCCGAAACCTTCGCGCCGCCGAGTACTGCGACGAAAGGACGCTTAGGATCATTGAGCGCGCCGCCCATAATCTCAAGCTCCTTTTCCACAAGGAAGCCCGCATAGGCCGGCAGGAAGGCCGCAATGCCCGCCGTGGAAGCATGCGCGCGGTGGACCGTGCCGAAGGCATCCGAAACATAAAGCTCCGCGAGCGCCGCCAGCTTTTCGGCCAGCTCCGGCTTGTTCTTTTCCTCGCCAATGTCAAAGCGCAGGTTCTCCAGCAGGAGCAGCTCGCCATCCTTCAGTGCGTCAGAGAGCTTCTTCGATTCCTCCCCTGCCACGTCTTTGGCAAAGGCCACGGGGCGGCCAAGCAGCTCCGACAGGCGCTTGGCGACGGGTGCGAGGCTCAGCTCGGGCTTCGTTTCGCCCTTGGGCTTCCCCAAATGCGAGCAGGCGATGACCCGCGCACCGTTATCCAACAAGTATTTTATGGTGGGAAGCGAGGCGACGATGCGCTTGTCGCTCGTGATTTCCCCGGTCTCTTTGTTCAGCGGAACATTGAAATCACAGCGCAAAAGCACCTTTTTGCCCTTCACGTCGGTATCCCTAACCGATTTTTTGTTGTAGTTCATGCTTGACCTCCTGTATTTTATCATGTTCGTTTAACTTGTTTACCGCCCCGCCATTTCGCCTGCCAGGTCAAGTCCCGGAAAGCCCTGCTGCCGGAGGGCCTCGTAGCACAAAATTGCAACGCTGTTTGAAAGGTTCAGACTCCGTGTAAAATCCTTCATGGGAATGCGTATACATTGATCATGGTATTTTTCCAGCAGGATCGAAGGTAAGCCGGCAGTTTCCTTGCCGAACATCAGCTTCACATCCCCCGTGAAATCGGCCTTATCGTAGCTTTTCGGCCCTTTTGTGGTAGCAAGCCACAGACCCTCGTCGCCGTTCTCGGCAAAAAAAGCGTCCAGCGTTTTGTAGATACGCACGTCGAGGTACTGCCAGTAGTCCAGCCCCGCCCTTTTAAGCGCCCTATCGGAAATGTCGAAGCCCAGCGGCTCGATCAGGTGAAGTCGCGCGCCCGTAACCGCGCAGGTGCGGGAAATGTTGCCCGTGTTCGCGGGAATCTCCGGCTCGACCAGAACAATGTCTATCATGTGTTTTTGCCTCTTTGCCCTGCTTGTACTAACGTTCTGATGTCTCATAACATATTGTATGCTATAATTGCGAAAATTTCAATATAAAATTCTGAATAAATGAAACAATTCAACAGAATTTTCTCTATTTGTGAAACTTTTCGGTGTTAAAGTGGCCATTTCCGGGCGGGGCTTTAGCGCAATTTTCGCGGAAAACACTGGAACTGCAAGGCTTGGCGGACGGCAAAGCGTTTTTTCGCTCCGGCTTGCAAATCCCTCCATTGGGCATTATAATTATAGTATAGGCTTCCGGCGCGCGGTCATATACAGGCCGCCGCGAACAACTAAGAAGGTGGGCATCCTTGGAAACATTTAAAAACGTATTTCGCGGCAACACGTTATATATCGTCGTTCCCTGCTATAACGAGGAGGAGGCTCTCCCCGAAACGGCAAGGCGGCTGCGTGAGAAGCTGCAAACCCTGATCGGCAGCGGCACGATCTCTGAGCAAAGCCGCGTTCTGCTGGTCAACGACGGCTCGACGGACAGAACCTGGCAGCTCATTTGCTCACTGCACGAGGCAGACAGGCTGTTTTGTGGCGTATCCCTGAGCCGCAACCGCGGGCACCAGAACGCCTTACTCGCCGGACTGATGACCGCGAAGGAGCGGGCGGACGTTACCATCTCAATGGACGCCGACCTCCAGGACGACATCAACGCCGTCGATGTGATGCTAGCGCAGTATTACGCGGGCTGTGAGATTGTCTACGGCGTGCGCTCGTCCCGCCAGAAGGACAGCTTTTTCAAGCGCTTTACCGCGGAAGGTTACTATAAGCTGCTGGATAAGCTCGGTGGTGAGATTGTCTATAACCATGCGGATTATCGGCTCATGAGCAAGCGTGCATTGGACGCTTTGGCGTTGTACGGCGAGGTGAACCTCTTTTTGCGCGGCATCGTGCCGATGCTCGGCTATAAAACCGCGACAGCCGAATACGAGCGCGGCGAGCGCATCGCGGGGGAGAGCAAGTATCCGCTGAAGAAGATGCTAGGCCTAGCTGCGGAGGGCATCACTTCCCTGAGCATAAAGCCTTTGCGCGCGATCCTCTGGAGCGGCATGTGTGCGTTGTTTGTGGATTTCGTACTTCTGCTGGTCTTTGTGATCCAGGCCATCACCGGCCTTGGCTTTTCTGCGGAAAAAACGCTGATCCTGCTCGTACTGCTGATGGGTGGGCTGTGCCTTATCGGCCTAGGTGTACTCGGTGAATATATCGGCAAAATCTATCTTGAAACAAAGCACAGGCCTTCCTTTATCATTGAAAGCATTGTGGA
>CAYRIA010000116.1:0-6512 GCA_964424175.1 uncultured Oscillospiraceae bacterium
CAAAGAGCTTGTTGCAAGGCGTTTGTTTTGCGGCAGGCTCTTTGAGTTTTTATGCACCTGCGGACAATAGCCCGCGGACGCGGGTACAATAAACCAAACGCGCGAAGCGCGGTTTATCGTGCCGGGGAGGGGCGTTATGGAGGCCTTTGACGAACTGTGGCCGGGCGGGCCACGCTTTTTACAGACTGAGGAGAGCTTCAAGCTCTCGACGGATTCTGTGCTGCTCGCAGATTTTGCCCAAATGGCGCGGGTGAAACACTGCCTCGACCTCGGCAGCGGCACGGGCGTGCTCTGCGTACTGCTCGCCACTAAAAATCCGGAAACGGCGTTTACGGGAATCGAGTTGCAGCCAACCTTTGCTGCACTCTCCCGCCGGAATTTCGTGGAAAACAGGCTTGACGGCCGG
This sequence comes from uncultured Oscillospiraceae bacterium, assembly GCA_964424175.1. Classification (GTDB taxonomy): domain Bacteria; phylum Bacillota; class Clostridia; order Oscillospirales; family Oscillospiraceae; genus UBA2658. The sequence goes on from CAYRIA010000116.1 coordinate 407, forward strand.
GCGAAAATTCTGGAAGGTGACCTGCGAGAGCACAGGGTGCTGCTCCCGGCCGAGGGCTTTGATCTGATCGTATCGAACCCGCCATATTTTGCCGAAAACGCCGGCTACAGCGCACCCGCGGCGCACCGCGCAACCGCTCGCGAGGAAAGAAGCTGTACGCTTCAGGACCTCTGCTTAGCGGCGCGCTGGGCGTTGCGCTGGGGAGGCGCCTTTACACTGGTGCACAGGCCGGAGCGCTTGAGCGAGGCGCTCAACGCGATGACGCGGGTGGGTATTGAGCCGAAGCGGCTGCGCCTTGTCAGCTACAGCGCCCTGAAGGCACCGAGTCTTGTGCTGATTGAAGGCAGGCGCGGGGGACGTAGCGGTCTGAAAATCGAAGCACCATTGGTGCTGACGGATACGGGTGGCGGCGAATCGGATGAGCTGCAGCGGATTTATAAGAGGGGCGTTTACGCGCCCGGAGGAAATGGAGGAACAACATGAGCGGAGTTTTATATCTGGTCGGCACGCCGATCGGGAATCTCGGCGATTTATCAAAGCGCGCGGTCGAAACGCTGCAGGCGGTTGACTTCATCGCGGCGGAGGATACGCGCGTATCGATCAAACTCCTCAACCATTTCGGCATAAAAAAGCCACTTATCAGCTATTTTGAGCATAACCGCGCCCAGAGCGGGGAGCGGATTGTCACGCGGCTTGTTTCCGGCGAGAGCGTTGCACTGGTTTCCGACGCGGGCATGCCTGCCATCAGTGACCCGGGTGAGGATTTGGTGCGCCTGTGTGCCCAGGCTGGGGTTACCGTTATCTGCATCCCAGGCCCTTGCGCAGCGGTTTCCGCGCTTGCAGTCAGCGGGCAGTCCACTCAGCGCTTCACCTTTGAGGGCTTTCTGAGCACCTCCGGCAAGAGCCGGGCAGAGCATCTGGAAAGCCTGAGGAATGAAAAACGCACAATGGTGCTCTACGAAGCGCCACACAAGCTGACGGTAACGTTGACAGATCTGAAAAACACCCTCGGTGGCGACCGTGCGCTCTCGCTCTGCCGAGAGCTGACGAAGCTCCATGAGGAGACGATTCGCACGACCCTCGACGGTGCGCTGGCATATTATGAGAACGTGCCGCCAAAGGGCGAATATGTGCTGGTCATCGCAGGCAAGCCTGAGGAGGCAGAGCCGGAGCTGTCTCTGGAGGAGGCGCTTGTGCGCGTGGACTTCTATCGTGCGGAGGGCAAGTCTCTCAAGCAGGCGGCAAAGCTTGCCGCCGAGGACACGAGCTATTCCAAGAACGTACTCTATGCCGCAGCAGTGGAGAAAACTCAGCAGGGCTGAGGGACGGCTGGTCAGGGCCTATAACAGCGTCCCCTGTTTTTGCGATATCAAAGAGAAAAGGGCTTGCCGTCCGCACAGACGGCAAGCCCTTCGGCTGTATAATGAGCGTTTAGAGCACCAGCGAGGGCGCGGTATAGACACGCGCGGCAAGCTCCTGATCGAGCAGGTACAAGCCCTTGGGGTCTGAGCCGAAAAGCTCAAGCTTGCGGATGAGGTCGGTGGCGTTCTTCTCCTCCTCACCCTGCTCCTTGACAAACCAGTCGAGGAACTGCATGGTGCGGAAATCCTTCACCTCGTGAGCGGCGTCGTAGATCGTATGGATGGACTCGGTGACGAACTGCTCATGGGCAAGGCCGGCCTTGAGGGCGTCCATATGTGTGTTGATTACGGTGTCGGGCTGGCCGATTGCACCATAGCTAACCTTGATATCGTTATTCTGCATGTACTGCACGAACAGAAGGGCGTGGTCGCGTTCCTCCTGCGCTTGGATATTGTACCAGTTTGCAAAGCCATCCAGACCCTCCTCGGAGAAATAGTTGGCAAAGTGGAGATATAGATAAGCGGAATAAAACTCTTTGTTGATCTGATCATTCAACAGTTTTGACACCTTTTCAGAGAACATAATAAAACTTCCTTTCTGTTGTTAGTTGGGGATGCCGATCATTTCTTAATTCCAATTATAGTATAGCGGCTGTTTTTTCAAAAAACAATCTCAAGTGGGTCTTTTCCCCCCGTTGCTGTCGAAAAAGACGTTTATTCAGCCGCGGAAAAGCCGAGGTCGTCCAACACAGCGATGGCCTTGTCGACGGCGGCGGTGTCTCCATCGATTTCAACGGTCTTTTGGCTGAGGTCAAGCTTGAAATTCAGTCCTGATTCCTTGAGCGCCGCTGTGATGCGCTTGACGCAATTTTCACAGCGCATGCTTGCTACCTTTAATACGGTCATATGCGATTCCTCCTGTTATTTCATTAATTTCTGCAGTGTGCAGACGAGGTCTTCCACGACCGCATCGTTGCCGTTTCTGATGTCTGCGACCACACAGCTTTTGATGTGGTTTGCCAGCAGCTCCTTATTGAAGGCGTTCAGCGCCGCCTGAATCGCTGAAACCTGCGTCAGCACATCCGTGCAGTAAGACTCATCCTCAAGCATCTTCTTGACGCCGCGTACCTGCCCCTCAATGCGGCTCAGGCGGTTGAGCAGCCCGCGCAATTCAGGTGCCTCGCGATGTTTTTTTATGTCTGTCACAGCTTCTTCCTCCTAAGCCTCAGGGCGTTCGTCACAACAAAAATAGAGCTGAGCGACATTGCCAGCGCCCCGATCATCGGGCTGAGTAGTAGACCGAATGTGGGAAACAGCACACCCGACGCGATGGGGATGCCCAGAATGTTGTAGCAGAAAGCCCAGAAAAGATTTTGCTTGATGTTACGGATGGTGAGGCGCGAAAGCCTGATTGCGCGCGGCACGTCGTTTAAGTCGCTTTTCATCAGCACCACGTCCGCCGACTCTATGGCGATATCACTGCCGTTGCCGATGGCGCAGCCGATATCGGCCTGAGTCAACGCCGGTGCGTCGTTGATGCCGTCGCCAACCATCATCACGGTTTGGCCGTCCTTTTGCATTCTCTCCACAACGGCAGCTTTGTCTGCTGGTAGCACCTCGGCAATTACCTCATCCGCGCCGACAAGACTGCCGATATGCTCTGCGGCGAGCCGATTGTCACCGGTCAGCAGCACGGTTCTGACACCGAGCGCGCGCAGCCGGGTGATGGCCTCACGGCTACTCTCCTTCACGGTGTCGGCAATGCTGATGATCCCCAAAACCCCACCGTCCCGAGCGACCAGGACGGGTGTCTGCCCTTGTCCGGCCAGGCGGGCGAGGTCATCTGCATAAGCGTCAAAGGGGATTCCGGCCTCCTGCATGAGCCGCACGTTGCCGATATGAAGCGTCTGTCCATTTTCCAGCTCTACCCGCAGGCCGCGGCCGTTCAGGTTCACAAAGGCCCCGGAGGGGGCGGAGAAGGCCAGATTCCGCGCCTGCGCCGCATCTGTGACAGCCTTGGCCAGAGGATGGTCAGAAAGGCTCTCCGCGCCGGCCGCCAAAGACAGGAGCACATCCTCAAGCAGTGAGGGGCTGACGATTTCGGTCACGCGGGGCTTGCCCTCGGTGACGGTGCCCGTCTTATCGAGCACCACAACTCCGGTCTTATGTGTGATCTCCAGTGCCTCTCCGCTGCGGATGAGGATTCCGTTGGCGGCGCCAAGACCGGTACCAACGATGATGGCGGTCGGCGTGGCCAGGCCCATTGCGCAGGGGCAGGCGATTACGAGGATGGCCGTAAATACGCGCAGAGCAAAGGAAAATTCCGCGCCCGCGAGGAGCCAGACGGCAAGGGCGACGACCGCGATTGCCATCACAATGGGGACGAAAACGCCCGCCACCGTGTCGGCGGTTTTGGAGATCGGCGCTTTTTTGCCCTGCGCGTCCTCAATGAAGCGGATGATCTTGGAGAGGGTGGTGTCCTCGCCGGTGCGGGTGATCTCGGCGTAGACCGCGCCGCCGACGAGAATGCTGCCGCCGATCAGCTCGCTGCCCGCAGCCTTTTCAACCGGCATACTTTCGCCGGTCAGCATGGCCTCGTCTGCGCTGCCCTCGCCGCGGGTCACGCGCGCGTCCAGCGGAACCTTGGCCCCGGCCTTGACGAGTACGGTGTCACCGGCCTGCAGCGTGTCGGTCGGCACCTCCCACTGCAGCTCGTCGCGAATCAGGATTGCCGTGTCGGGCGTGAGCGCCATGAGCTTTGTAATCGCACTTTTCGTCTTTTCCTTGCTGTTTGCCTCTAAATGCTTGCCGAGCAGCACCAAGGTGATGATGACGGCCGCGGACTCAAAATAGAGATTGTGCAGCAGGTGCGCGTCAGCCGAGATCAGAAAGGTGTTGATCAGGCTGTAGGTAAACGAGGCGGTGCAGCTCACAGCGACGAGCGCGTCCATGTTCGGGTTCCAGTGAATCAGGGAGCCGAAGCCGCCGATGAAAAAGCGCTTGCCGATGTAGAGGATGGGGATGGTCAGCAGCATTTGCGCCATGGCGAAGTTAACGGGATAGGCCCCCATGTCGAGAATACCCGGCAGCGGCAGGTTGTCAATGAGCATGGTGCCCATTGAAAGGTAAAGCAGCAGCACCGAGAGTACCGAGGCCGCGACCAGCGCCCGGCGCTCGTTTCGCAGAGTCTTTTTGCCGTCGTCCTCCACCTTGGGTGCGGCAGTCGCGCCGTCTTTTGCGCGCAGCTCGGCGGTGAAGCCGGCCTTTTCAATCTTCGAGATGATCTTTCCGGGATCGACGAGCGTCTCGTCGTAGACGATGGTCATACGGTTAAGCGGCAGGTTTACATCGCTTTGTGCAACGCCGTCGAGCTTTCGTGTGGCGCGCTCTACTGCAGAGGAGCAGGCGGCACAATGCATACCACCGATATTGTAGGTTTCTTCTTTCATTAGGCCGCCTCCCATACCCCTTCAGGGTATTTTTATTATATACCCTAACGGGGTATTTGTAAAGCCCTTTTTCTTTTAACTTAACCTCGAGAAAAGTATGTGCAGCGAGGGCGTAAATACCCGGCGCTGGCAGAAAATGGGCTGTTTCAAGAAAATTGGGGCTTGTAAAACGAAAGCGCCTGTAATATAATAACGCTTGCCATACGCCGGTGTGATGGAATGGTAGACGTGAAGCACTCAAAATGCTTTGTCCTTCGGATGTGTCGGTTCGAGTCCGACCACCGGCACCAAGACTCACGGCCGAAATAGATATCATCAACTTTTATAGCCGATGATATCTATTTTTGGCCTATTTTAAGGCAAAAACAGCCGATTTTGTGCCCATAAAGTTAGAACTCACCTCGTTCAAATTTACCGCAATTTCATAGATGTCATTTTAGTATTTTGGGCTATTTGTGGATTTGAACTAACACCTGACCTGTTTTTACTCCAAATCAAGAGGAGATCTTTTTGAAACACTGCAGATTTCAAAAAGGTCTCCATTTTTATTTTCAAGGATTTTTAACAAAATATAAGCTTTAAGGGCGTCAGTTTCGGGCCGTGGTCAGGCCGATAGAAACTGGCGCCCTTTTTCATTTAAAAACAGTTTTCAAGTACGAACTTTGTTAAGTCTGAGAATAGTAATTTCCAAAGGAAGTAATATAATCAATTGGTAATATAAAATTATTTCCAACGGAAACAAAAGATATAAAAGCGTGCGAAGGCGTGCCCAATAGCTTTTACCGCCCGTCAGAAAATGCGTCTATTTTATTGTTGGCTCACAAAGCACCCCAAAAAACTTGTCTAATATTGCAAAACACACTATTGTTTAGTCAGATATTAATGTATAATGTTACTAAACAAATAGTAAATTGCATTTCGTGAAATAATTACAAAATAAGCCAGAAATATTTTAGTAGGGATGGTTATTATGCGAGAGAGTTTTATACAGAAAGCGTTTAATAATATAGAAATTTGGCGAAAGCTTTTTATTTTCAATGTAGCGATTATTTGTTTTGTTATTCTTGTCGCAGCTGCAGCCCTTTACAACGAATACCGTGATAATCAGAATGATTATCAACTTGTTGAACAAACCATTCGAAACAATTATGATAGCGTGCTGTATATTCGTTGGTGCAAGCATTCTGAATGTCGCCGCATATTTCGTGCCGATACTTTTTTATTTAATCGGTATCTTGGGGGTTACCCTTTTTACCGCATCGCTGCTCAAAAACATCCTTTCGCTGATGTTTATAG
>CAYRIA010000117.1:0-6345 GCA_964424175.1 uncultured Oscillospiraceae bacterium
AGCTGAGCCGACAAATTTTGATATCCTCAATGCCCTGCAAAACCTTCATGGCTTCCTTCAGGCCGCTGGGCTTATCCCCCGGCAGGTCGATCTGCGTAATGTCGCCGGTGATGACGGCCTTCGAGCCGAAGCCGATGCGGGTCAGGAACATCTTCATCTGCTCCGGCGTGGTGTTCTGCGCCTCGTCCAAAATGATAAAGCTGTCGTCCAATGTGCGGCCGCGCATATAGGCAAGGGGCGCGACCTCGATGTTACCGCGCTCAAGGTATTTGTTATAGGTCTCCGTACCCAACATATCGAACAGGGCATCGTAAAGCGGGCGCAAATAGGGGTCGACCTTGCTCTGCAAGTCCCCGGGCAAAAAGCCCAGCCGCTCCCCTGCCTCAACCGCGGGGCGTGTCAAGATAATGCGGTTAACCTCCTTGTTGCGGAAGGAGGCCACGGCTGCCGCGACCGCAAGATAGGTTTTTCCTGTGCCGGCGGGTCCGATACCGAGAGTAATGGTGTTGTTCGTGATCGCATCGACATAGTCTTTCTGGCCGACAGTCTTGGCCTTGACGGGCTTGCCCTTGCTGGTGATGCAGATCACATCACCTGCGATCTTATCAATCTTCTCTTCAGCGCCCTCGCGCACGAGCTTGATGATGTAGCGCACGTTTTGCTCGTCGATGTTTTCGCCACGCGCGGCCAAGGACAGCAAACCGCCGATCGCCTTTTCCGCAAGCATGACGTTTTCCGGCTCACCGGAGATGTGCAGCTCCGCCTCCCGGTCGATCACCTTGACGGCCAGCTCTGCCTCGACGATGCGAATATTGCGGTCAAAAGAGCCGAAAACACTGATGATCTGCTCCATGCGATCAACGGGCATGATTCTTTCTGTCATGGGGTATTGCTTTCCTTTCCGGTATTCAAGGCCGCTTGTATCTCGTCTGCGGTCATTTCCGCCTCCGCGGCAATGTCCTGTTTGCATTCTGCGCGCAATGTGCCAATGGCAAAATCATCAATGATGCTGAAGGTAAACTCCGCGCTTATGATCCGGCCTGCCTCGCCGACCCTGCGGAAGAGCGCAGCGGCAGTGAGCGCATCCAGGCGTGCCTTCGCCGTCTCCTGCTCACGCTCTGCAGCAAGGCTCTTATAGGGCAGGGTTGTCTCCTTCACCCAAATCAGCGGCAACTCGAAAAGTCCCGCAATCCCCAGCCTGCGCTCGTTGATGATTTTATCACAATTTATATCTGAAATTCTACTGTTCCGGTAAAAATTTATGCGCGTATCGCCAGCAATCAGCGCGTAGCGGTCGCTTTCCGCGCCGGTATAGGCCTTTTCCTCATAGACCAGCGGCATAACGGCGCAAAATTCAAACCAAGTGCGTGCGAGCACGCTGCCCTCGGCGTGAAGAATTGTTGTATCTGCATAACCGCTGGGCACAGCTCCGGTAATCAGCGTGTCACCCGCTGTTGCGGTCTGCCCCTTTTTATAGAGTGGATGTCCGCGTAGGACGTTCATCCGTTCTATTATACCCGCCTCGCCCGCAATGACCTTCACTGCCTCGCTCTCATCCAGCAACACAGGGATTTCCGTCCGCTCGCGAACCTCAACAAGTGCCCTCGATCCAAAAAGGCTGACACTCAGCCATTTCAGCTCTGGAATCTGCACAAGCACCTCGCTGCGGATACTGTCACTTGTAAAGTCTGGCCAGTAGCTGCCGATGCTTACTCCACTGTCCTCGAGGGCATTTAGGATTTCAATCTCACTCACGGCTTTATTTCCCGTAATATCAATTTTCCATACAAAAAACGAGGAAAAGATCAGCAGCGCGAAGAGTAGCAGCGGCAGCACCCAGAGCACATAACGCGTCCGGAGCTTCTCCGCCGCGACAGGCAGGCCGCGCCTTTTGAGCAGTTCAAGCTCGCAGCTGCATCTTTCTGCCAGCTGCGATGCGCACGTAGCTCCGCCGAGCCGTGCGCGGAAAAGAAACGTCAGCTCATCCACCGGCTCCACGCCCCAGAACGCAATATCCTCGGCGGCTAAGCTGTCGAGCAGCCTTGTCGGCTCCGCGCCAACAACACGCAGCACAGCATATCCCCGTGCACGGTCTATGAGCTTTTCCAAAAAAACGCCCCCTTAACTCAGCTCAACGGCAACAATGATGCCACGCACGACGATCTCCGTTTTCGTCATTGCGGCTAGCTCTAGATCCTCACCGTGGATCTGTAGCAGCAGATTTTTCCCCCGCACTTCTACAAGTCCCCGGGAGAGACTTTTCAGCCCGCCATGGTTTTCAACTAGCGCCTCGCTCCCGCCGGAGAGCGTGAGCTTCGGCACACCCGGCAGCAGCTCTGCCGGTAGGCCGAAGCGGTCCGTCACAGGCCGTTTGCGCGCAACATTATTCAACTGACTCACCACCTCAAGCAAGTTTATGCATGGTGCTAATCGTTTAGGCGTTATAGAAATAATAGGCAAGACAATGGCCTTGTCCACATATGCTTTAGCGGATGAGAGCAGACAAGGAGGTGCCGGGTCTGAATAAGCTGTCGTTTATCATCGCTGTGTTTTTAGCGCTCTGTGCGTTTGTGGGGCTTCTGCTGTGCCCCGCAGCATCGGCGGGCGGGGCGCGGGCAGGGCTGCTGCTCTGCTCGGGCATTATCATCCCCTCGCTGTTCCCTTTCGCTGTCGTCGGCAATCTGATCGTTGCCCTCGGACTGCCGGCGCGCCTTTCAAGGCGTCTGTCTCCTCTGACAAAACGGCTGTTTGGCGTTTCCGGCGCGGGGGCGGCAGGGCTTTTTCTTGGCCTCATGGGCGGCTATCCCCTCGGCGCAATCTCGGTTTCAGAGATGTATGCGCGCGGTATGCTGAAAAAAGACGAGGCCGAGCGTCTGCTCGGCTTCTGCGACAATTCCGGCCCGGCCTTTATTATCTCTGTGGCGGGCAGCGCCGTTTTCGGTAGCGTGCGGCTCGGCGTTTTCCTGTATGTCGTGCACCTTTCATCCGCGCTGCTGACGGGAGTTCTGCTCCGGCGCGGGTTCACGCCATCTCGCTCATCCGCCATCCAGCCACGCGCAACCTCGCTCTCTGGAGCTTTTACGGATAGCGTAAGGCGTGCGACGGCGGCGATGGTCACGGTCTGCGGTTTCGTTGTGTTTTTCAGCGTACTGGTCGGTCTGCTTGACGCAAACGGCTACCTCTCCTCCTTGACCGGTGCGATTTCTGTTCTTTTCAGAACAGAGCTACATTTCACCCGCAGCCTGCTGACCGGTCTCCTGGAGCTGGGAACCGGAACAAGCGCAATGCTCGGCCTGCGCCCGAACGCGGCAAATCTTGCTCTCTCCTCGTTCCTGCTGGGCTGGGGCGGCCTTTCCGTCCACGCGCAGGCCTCCGCCGTGATACGCGAGAGCGGACTGTCCCCCGCACGGCACACGCTTGGAAAGCTGCTCCACGGAGGGCTGTCCGCCCTGCTGACATTTCTACTTTTTTCCCTGATCGGGTGATTTATTGCACCGAGCGCTTTGTCTCCTCATAGACCGCGTTCCATTGGATCACGTCGACGCCGCCATTATTGTTGACGTCGAAATCGGCGCCCAGGATGCGGTGGAGATCCTCCAGCCCCTCGCACATGGAATTGTAAAGCGTCTCGTTGATGACCCCAAGGTCGTCGCCGTTCTGGTAAGCTGCAATGGCAGCCTGAAGGTTCCACAGCCTATAGCGCCAGTCCGCCTGCACGTTAACGTCCATCAGATCGACCATATAAAGCGGCGCATAGGCGACATTTTTCAGATACGTCTCGCCTGTGTCGAGGTTTTTCTGAATATCGATGTTCAGCGCTGCCGTCAGCTCGGTATATTTATCATCCTGGCAGGAGACAAAATTGCCAAGGCTGTAGACAAGCAGGCCTGTTTTTTCGTTGCCCTCGTTGTCCTTCACGCGGCGCAACTCCATCGGCTCCGGCACATGCGGGTGACCGCCAACAATGATGTCCGCACCCTCTGCGAAGAGAAAATCGGCAAGCTCCTTCTGGTAATCGGCTGGCTCGGTGTAGTACTCATTGCCCCAATGCATCATCACGACAACCAGGTCCGTAGCGAGGGCGCGTGCCGCCGCCATATCTGTTTCCAGCTTATCATAGTCAATGTCGGAAAGCGTCGTCAGATAGTCCTTGAAAAAGAGGTTAACGGCATAATCAAAGCCGGTCACGGGGATGGCGTTCGTACCGTAGGTGTAGCTCATAAAAGCAACACTTACGCCGTTGATATCCTTGACGAGGATGCCGTTATTCGCGTCTCGCTCCTCCTGCGTGCGATAGGTGCCGATGTGATCAAGCCCGTTGACGTCCAGCACATCCAGTGTGCGGACAAGGCCGTTTTGCAGGCCATCCATGCTATGGTTGGAGGCGGTGTTGATGAGATCAAAGCCGACACTCTTGAGACTCGTCGCCAGTGCGGCAGGCGATTTGAACATCGGATAACCCGAATACGCCGTGGTGTCCGGGAATGTTGTTTCCATCGTGCAGACAGCATAATCTGCGCTCCGGGCATAGTCCTGCGCGCCACTGAATATGGGCGCATAGCTGTAGTTTCCGTCTGCCTTCAACGCCTCGTCATTCAGGCCGCTGTGAACGACGATGTCGCCGCAGAAGGTCAGTTTGATGTTGGCGGCGTTTTCCGGCTCGACAAAGCCCTCCGGCTCCGGAGAGGGGGTTGGTGTCGGGGTCGGCTTCGGCGTGGCTTGCGCCGCCTCCATCACCTTCAGCTCGGCCTGATGCCTTGTGTAATTCTGGTATATGACGACGCCGAGAACACCGATCAGCACGACAAGAAGGATGCTCACAACGCCCTTGAGTATTTCTTTCATAGGCCTGTCCTTTCGATTGTGACTGTGCGGCGCCGCGGCCGCCCGTAGGTATTCTAACATATTTATGGGAAAAATAAAGTGTAAAAAAACGATCGACGTGATAAAATGGCGTCGATAGACGCTATTACCAGCCAGAAAACGCCAAGCAACAGCGGAGGTCAGGATGGACGAGTTGAAAAAGAATCAGGTGCATACCGCAGAAATCAGCGGTTACTCCAGCACGGGAGCAGGGGTCTGCCGCATACTTGGGCGGGCGGTTTTTGTCGATTTTACGTTGGAAGGCGAGCTTTGGGAAATCTTGATCGTCAAGGTCACCGCATCTGTTGTTTACGGCAAGGGCTTAAAGCTCCTGCGCTCGTCGCCGGAGCGCGTCGTACCCGCCTGCCCGGTTTTTGGCAAATGCGGCGGCTGCGACCTGATGCATATGGCTTACCAAGAGGAACTACGTCTCAAACTCACCCGCGTCAATGACGCGATTCGCCGACTTGCGGGATTAGACTTCACCATAACCGAGATTCTTGGCGCCGAGGATGCGGGGATTTGCCGTTACCGCAATAAGGCCATTTTCGCTGTCGGACAAGATGCGGAGGGCAAGGCATTTACCGGTTTTTTCCGTGAACGCAGCCATGAAATCGTTTCCGCGCCGCACTGTCTAATCCAGGCCGAGCCGGCCGTTCTCTGCGCGACCGCCCTGCGCGAATTTATGGACGAAACCGGACTTTCCGCCTATGACGAAAAAAGCGGAAAGGGTCTGCTGCGCCATATCTTCGTGCGTACAAGCCACAAATATCCGCAGGCTGTTGCCTGTATCGTTGCCACGGGCGGTCTCGGCGCACAGACTGCGCGACTCGTTGAGGTCCTGCGTGAGCGTTGCCCGGTGCTCACGGGCGTCGTCCTATGCATCAACAAAGCCCGGGGAAACACCGTGCTCATGGGGGACTTCCACACCCTCTGGGGCAGCGAAGTGATTGAGGACGAGCTTTGCGGCCTTCGCTTTCACATCTCCCCCCTGAGCTTTTACCAGATCAATCCCCTGCAGACGGAAAAACTCTACACCCGCGCGCTGGAATACGCCAGCCCGGATGGTGCAGGTACGGTCCTGGACCTTTACTGCGGTACCGGTACAATCAGCCTCTGCCTCGCACGCGGGGCGAAATTTGTCTACGGCGCAGAAATCGTCGAGGCCGCCGTCGAAAATGCGCGGCTCAACGCCGCGGCAAACGGCATTGAAAACGTAGAATTCCTGCTCGGTGATGCAGGCGAGGCGGCCAAACGTCTGGCTGAGACTGGCGTAAAGCCCGATACCGTTGTGGTTGATCCTCCGCGTAAGGGGCTATCCCCTGAGCTTATTGACACAGTGGGTGTAATGCTGCCCGCAAGGGTGGTCTATGTCTCCTGCGACCCCGCCACCTGCGCCCGCGATTTAAAGCGTTTTGGCGGTTACGGCTACCGCCCTGTAAAGGCCACCGCCGTGGATATGTTCCCCCGCACGGCGCACGT
>CAYRIA010000118.1:0-6178 GCA_964424175.1 uncultured Oscillospiraceae bacterium
AGCCGCGAGGCGAGATACGCGGGATAGCCCTCCTCGCCGGGCATTTCCTCAAGACGTCCTGACATTTCTCGTAGAGCCTCCGCCCAGCGCGAGGTTGAGTCCGCGATAACCGCAACGTCATAGCCCATGTCGCGGAAGTATTCCGCAATCGTGATACCTGTATATATTGATGCCTCGCGCGCCGCAACCGGCATGTCTGAGGTGTTCGCAATCAAAACGGTGCGCTTCATAAGCGGCTCGCCATTTCTGGGATCCTTCAGCTCAGGAAACTCCATCAGAACGTCGGTCATCTCGTTGCCGCGCTCGCCACAGCCTATATAGACGACGACGTCGACGTCCGACCACTTTGCAAGCTGATGCTGGACGACGGTTTTGCCGCTTCCGAAGGGGCCGGGAACAGCGGCGGTGCCGCCCTTTGCTATAGGGAAGAGGGTATCTATGACACGCTGACCGCTGTTTAGCGGTTTCGTAGGAACGTGCTTTCTTGTGTACGGACGGTTTTTACGCACCGGCCATTTCTGCATCAGCGTGAGCTTGTGGCTTGCGCCGTCTGCGCTTTTAACGAGGCACACCGTATCGGCAACCGTAAAGGAGCCCGCTTGAATAGAGATAATGGCTCCAGATACGCCAAAGGGTACCATAATTTTATGGAGTATCGCGCTCGTCTCCTGCACTGTACCGATAACGTCTCCCGCGGAGACGTTATCGCCCTCTGCGACGGTAGGGACAAAGCTCCAGAGCTTTTCACGGTTCAGCGCCGGAACCTCGATGCCTCTGGCTATCGTGTGCCCGGTAAGCTCGCGTATTGCGGTAAGCGGACGCTGGATACCGTCAAAAATGCCATCAAGCATTCCGGGTCCGAGTTCAACCGAAAGCGGGTGTCCCGTTGTTTCGATCTCCGCGCCCGGCCCGAGTCCACTGGTCTCCTCATATACCTGTATAGAGGCGCTGTCGCCTGTCATGTTGAGGATTTCGCCGATAAGGCGCTGCTTTCCGACGCGCACAACGTCAGAAACGTTTGCGTCCGAAAGACCCTCCGCGACGACCAAGGGCCCCGAAACTTTAATTACTTTTCCGCTCATTTACATACCTTCCTTTTTCTAAAGGATGTCGCTGCCGACAGCGCGCACTGCGGCGGACTGAAGGGCGGACTGTCCTAGCCCGAGCGAACCGTCCCTGCCTGGGATAAGAATGACCGCCGGCGTCGGACTGTCCTTGATTCTGTCAATCTCCGCCGATAGAGCTTTGAAAAGAGTCTCCTCGACATAAATGACAGCGTAGCTCTCGTTTTCTTTCGTGAGCTTTTTAAATGTCGATAAAGCTTCCTCGTCACCGGAAATGGGAAACACGTCAAGGCCGAGTGCCTTGAAGCCCATTACCGTTTCTCGGCCGCCCATGACTGCAATTCTAAGCATTTATATCACGCAGCCTTTCCCTTATAAGCGCGGGCGCGACGCCCGAGAGCTTTCCGGTAAGAATCATCCTCACAGCGGTGATTTCGTTTTCAAGTGCCGCAATATGCGCCATAACCGGCGGCGCCCCAAAGGTAACGTCCTGCGCTTGTCCGAAAAACCTTGTCAGAACATTGTCACATTCCTTTTCGAAATCAGTTAGTCTTCCGCCTTTGGCGGCCTCCGCGCCGATGAGCGCGGCCTCGCGGTAGGGCGTCTGCTCAAAAACCACGGCGATACCCATTTCCGAATATGCAGCTTCCTCAAGCTCTCCTGTGTCAATGCTTCCGCCCGAAATAAGGGCGTTTCGCAGAAAATCTATGTCTCTTCCCATTCTGAGTGTTCTGACCGTCGCTCTAAGATTTGCCCCGTCGATAGCAAGTCTGACATAGTCGGAAAGAAACGGAGTGTAGAGCTTTTTCGCCAGCTCCAGCATTTCCAAAAAATAGGCTCTGTCGAGAATAAAATCAGCAAGCTGAGGATTTTCCGTGCGTTTTATAACGTCTCTGGCCTCTTTAAGCGCTTCCGAAAGTTTTCCCAGCAGCGAGTCATAGTCCTCTGCGTAATAGGCTTCGGCAACAGCTTCCACTGGTATCGTGCCCGAATCGGAAAGAAGATGCTTTCCGTCGGTATTTCCGCTCTCGGCTTTTAAAAGGACTTTAGCGTTATGGTAGTCGTATTTCAGGCAAAACGCGTCCAGAATGGTCACCTCGGGTATGATTGAGCGTATCTCCGCGAAAGCCTCCACTCTGTGAGCTGAGAGCACTTTTTCGATGCCGGCAGCATTCATGCCGGACATGTCGGCGTAGCCGCAGTCCGTTAAAAGCTTTGCCGCCTCGTCAAAGCTCGGCGCGTCAAGCATACGGTCCATCCTGTCCTTTGTCAGCATTTTCGGCTCTATTGCCCTGAGCGCAGACGTTAAAAACAGGTAGTTGTAGTCTGTAATTCTTTTTCCTGACAAACGCTTTCCTCCTTGCCGCAGAATGATTTCGTTTAGACAGTCAGCTTTATTCGGCAAACAAAATTCCGGCAATTTGAGCAGTCAACTCGCTTTTAGAGAGCTCAACAAGCTTTTCCACAGTACAGTTGACCTCAATGTCGCCCTGCTTAACAAGCAGACCTCCCATAAAGCCTCCGGTCACTTGGCTAATAGTAAGTTTGGGATAAAGGTCTCTTTTTTTTAGAAGCTCATTGGCGGCTTTGAGGACAGCCTTCGAACAGGAGGCCTTATCTCTGGCGTTAAATACGAGCTCCTCAAGCCCTGTGCTCGCAGCATTTGCCGCCTGTCTTGCCAGAAAATTGACGTACTTATCCTCGGGCATATTGCAGAGACTTTCAATCGCTTTGTCGAACACGCGGGATATGGTTTCCTGCTTCATGGCAAGGACGCTTTTTTTCATCTCCATCGCCGCCGCACCGAAAAGGCGCTGCCCGTATGCCTCGCATTCCTTCGCGCCTTCTGAAACAAGCCGCCGGTATTCCGCCTGCGCCTTCTGATTGTATTCTTCCTTGATGGCACGGCATTTCTCAGCTGTTTCTGTCTGGATAGATACAACTTCTATCTGTGCTTCAGCGGCAATGCATTCGGTAATTTTATTTATTCCTTCCATCTCAGTATTCTCCGCGCCTATTTAACGGCGTTCTGAATACCGATAAGCATCAAGAAGGACGCGATAAAGGAAAGAATCGCGTAGAACTCGACGATAACGCATAGCATAACGCCTCTGCCCATACTGTCAGGTTGCTTTGCAAGCAACTGTATGGAGCTAACCGCAACGCGGCCCTGGTAAACTGCCGAGGTGCTTCCGCCGATAGCTATGGGCAGGCAGGCTGCAGCGTAAAGGAAGCCTGTGCTAACGCTCATTCCGACAGCGGAGCCGTCAAGAACGCCCATCCAAAGTATGCTCATTGCCCAGATAACAAAGCCGTAAAGCCCCTGTGTACCCGGAATAACCTGTAAAATCAGAACCTTTGAGAACATATCGGGCTTCTCTCTCAAAAGCCCCGCTCCGGCTTCACCGGCGATGCCCGTGGCCTTTGCGCTGCCCACACAGCAAAGCGCCGCCGCGATGCCGCCGCCGAGCATACCGATAATCATTCCGCCGAATTTTGCCATAAATTCTTCCATGTGTTAGTCCTCCTCAATGATGTTGAAGTAGTTTGTCTTCACAGCGAGAGGCTGATAAGGTTTTCCGCCCTCGCGATAGAATTTGCCGAAAAACTCAAGGTACTGCAAGCGGAGCGAGTGGACGAATGCGCCCAAAATGCTTAGGGCAAAGTTCAGCGCGTGCCCCGCTAGGAAAAGAAGTGCAAAGGCAAATATATTGCCCGTGAGCGTACCCAGCGTATTGAAAACGCTTCCTATTACTGCGCCCGCCAGCATCAGCGCGAAAAGCCGGCTATAGGAGAGGATATCGCCGAACCAGCCGCTCAAAGCGCTGTACAGGCCGAATATACCGTTTCCGATTTTTCCTCCGATTGATGGACTTGACCTTCCCTGCGTCAGGACGATCATGGCTGCGCCCGCAAGCGCTACATACCAGGTGATTCCCAGAACCCCAAGCGCGATTCCCGCAAAGAACAGCCAAAGCGAACCAACATCGTATATTGCGTCCTTCCACTGACCGTCACGGATAAGCATATAGCCGTTTATCGCGGTTGCTGTTATCAGCTGGATAAAGCCGAGCACCAGCGACCCGATAAGCACCTGCAGAGGGTTGTTAAGCGGGTCAATTAATGCAGGTATCGTCACTGTATATCCGTACATTCCGGCAATTTTGGATATCGCGTCTCCGAAAAACGAGCCGCTTAGAATTCCGAAAACCGAAGTCGTAACGCCACAAATCATGAGCAGTCTCGCAAAATTACCCTGCGCTCGCTTGGGATTCACCTTTATCTTATAAAGAAGACCCCCAAGAATCATAACGAGTCCGTAGCCCAAATCTGCAAAAATTATACCGAAAAACAACGAGAAAAACGGCAATAAAAATGGGTTCGGGTCAATGCCGTTGTAGGCGGGAAGGCTGTACATATTTGTCAGAATTGAAAACGGGCCGGTCGCGGCGTTGTTTTTTAGCTTAATCGGTACCTCAGGCATGTCCTCCTCGGTCGGGTCCGAGGTCTCCCACGCGCAGGAAAAGTTCTGTAAAACATTCCCGAGCTGCTTTTCCATTCTGACAGGAACCCAACCTTCAAAGTTAATTGTTCTCTCTGTGCAAAGCAGCCTTTCGGCATTCTCCGCCTTTTCCGCTTTCGTTAAAAGCTTATCCGCGAATAGCTTCAAGTCTTCTCTTGAGAGAGCGGATTCTTCAATTTGTGAGGTAAGCTTCGTTTTTTCCGATTTCAGCTCTTCGAGCTTTCTTTCGAGCTCCGCAATATTCTGCGCTGCTGAGCCTTTCAAATCCGTGACTGACGGCGGAGAGAAGCCGAATTTTCGGACTGTCTCCAAAACCTGAGTCTTATCCTTCTTCATCGCGACAAGCAGGATATAGTGCTGTTGCCTATCCAAAGATATTTTTAATATCTGGCTTTCGCTATTCGATGCATAGAGCTCTTTTTCCATCGCATCAACATCGACAGAGGAGGGCACCGCGCCCGGAATTACAAAACAGGTTCTGGTCTCCGTCAGGTCAAAAGGAACATCGAGCTTTTCCCACGGTCTCAGCGTGTCGATAGCGCCCCTGAGTCTGCTTTCCTCCGCAGAAAGCCTTTTCATATGTTCTTCCGCGTCAATTATGCTCTTTGCCAGCGCAAGCTTGCCATCCATCGAGGAATCGTCCATTACAGACCGCACCGAGGCTTCGGGCTTTGGCGTAAACAGCCCCGATTTTGCTGGCGAGTATTTTTCAAGAATCTGTATGGCGCCAATGAACTTATCATGTTGTGTCCTGTACTGGGCGAGGCCAGACGTCTCCTGATAAAATGTCTTTTCCTCTTCGGGCATCTTCTCCGCCTCATAAGGCTCCGATATTTGAACACAGCCGAGCAGCATCAGCTCTCTTAAAAGCTTTTCTCGTTCGGACTTGACGGCGACGAGCTTAAGGCGCTTCATTTTTTCAATGGCCATCAGCCGTTCACGATCCTTTCGGTTATCAAAGATACCGCCATATCCATTCTGCTCTCCGCCCTAACAAGCATTAACGCCTTGCGGTTCTCCGTCTTTTGGAAGAGCTCCTTGGCATCAGATGCAGCCTTTTCATCAGCTGCCCGCCTAAGCTCACGCAGCTCCTCTTCCGCCTTCCCGACGGCGGCTTCGACAGAGCGGTTTCCGTTTTCTTCGGCCTCTGAGACGAGTTTTTTAGAAAATGCAAGCGCCTCGGTCTTGGCAAGCCTTGATTTTTCCTCGGCCTCACTGATTTCTTTTATAGCTTCAAGTGACATCTGTATCCCTCCATCCGAGCAAGTATGTAACATGATTAGAGACATAATATTATGATTGTTATTAATTTTTGAATTAAAAGATTGTCTTCATGTCTATGTTTTCAAACTGTACTTATTATTTGCACAAAGCGTGCCATTATATAAAAATAGTGGACAGACCAATATAAGGCCTTCCCACCCTTGAAGACGAGTCTTGAACGCGGCATAAACCGCCCAACCGTAAAACAATATTATACTAACGTATAGTACCAAATCCACTGTAACTAGTCAATTAAAATTTTTAGTAATTACAAGGGGCAGTAATGCACCCTTGACGGTCATTTCCTTTGTATACTGTAATCAAAACT
>CAYRIA010000119.1:0-6175 GCA_964424175.1 uncultured Oscillospiraceae bacterium
CGGCCCGTAGCGGGTTCGGCTTTTCTGCTCCGGGCTAAAGAGGACGCATCATGCTTTTAACCGACTTCCACATCCACAGCGATTGCTCCAACGACGGCTATCACCCCATGTACGACATGGCCGCGGCCGCACAGGCCAGAGGCATTGGTCTCGTCTGCTTTACCGACCACTGCGATCTTGACGACTTTATGTCGGGCCGGCCAATCGAAGAGCCCTTTGCCCATAAAGAGCGCATCCTGGAAATGTATGCGCAAGCCCTGTCCAAGAAGCCGGAGGGGCTGGATATTCGCCTTGGCCTGGAGCTGGGCAGCGGCAATCACGATCCGAAACAGGCCGCCGAGATCGCGGCAACCAAGGAGCTGGACTTTGTGCTCGGCTCGCTCCACAATCTCAGGGACACGCCCGATTTTTATGAATACGACTATCAGAGCCAAGCCGAATGCCGCAGCCTTCTCGACCGCTATCTGGACGAGCTGCTGGAGCTGGCAAAGCTGGATTTTTACGATGTCATGGCGCACATCGGCTACACCGTTCGCTATATGCGTCGCCATGGCTTTGATCTGCCGGTCAGCACCACGGCCTATCCCGAAAAGATGGATGCTCTGCTGCGCGCTCTCATCGAGGGCGGCCGCGGCATCGAGATCAACTGCGCGGGCTATCGTGATCCCGTGGTCAACGGCGCGGTGCCGACAGCCGATGTCCTGCGGCGCTACCGCGAGCTGGGTGGTGAACTGATCACCGTCGGCAGCGACGCGCACAAGCTGGAGCACGCCGGTGTCGGCATCAGAGAGGGCTATGAGCTCCTGCGGGAACTGGGCTACCGCTACATTACCGTCTTTGAAAAACGCAAGCCAAGCTTTATAAAACTATAAATAAAAGATAAATTATATAAAAAATTCTCTCTTAGAGATAGAAATGACGGATTCTTGAAAGGACAATTTGGAAATGATTGCACTGGGAAGCGACCACGGCGGCTATGCACTGAAGCTGGAAATACAAAAGCATCTCGATGAACAAGGCGTTGCTTATCAGGATTTTGGCGCCCACTCGGAGGAGAGCTGCGACTACCCTGTTTACGCCGAGCAGGTCGGCAAGGCCGTTGCCGCCGGAGAGTATGAACTGGGGATTCTCATCTGCGGAACCGGCATCGGCATTTCGATTGCGGCCAACAAGGTTCACGGTGTGCGCGCCGCCCTCTGCCACGATTGCTATTCCGCGGAGTTTACGCGCCGCCACAACAACGCAAATATCCTTACGCTGGGCGGACGCGTCATCGGCGTCGGCCACGCGCTGAAGATCGTGGATATTTTCCTGAACACCGAATTTGAGGGCGGCAGACACGCAAGGCGCGTCGACCTCATTTCGGAAATCGAGGAGCGGAACGGACGCTGATTCGGAGGGACGCATGGCAATTAAACCAAAGGACATTTATCACGGCAGGAAAAAAGCGCGATCCCCTTGGAGTGTCGTTTTCCTTATCCTCATACTGCTCTTGGCGGCAGCGCTTGCGCTGTTTTATGGGCTGCGGCAGTTTGCGGTCTATGACGAAAACGGCAACGCGACGATTGTTTTCCCCTGGGACAGGGGCGAGACGCAGTCAAGCCCGCCGGCAAGTTCTGCAGGCTCCTCAGCCCCGTCGGAAACGCCGTCGGCAAACGCAAGCCCAACCGGTACTCCGCAAGCATCTTCCTCCGCAAGTCCGGAGGTCGAAGTTCGCCCATCGCCCGCTCCGGGAGAAAGCCCGACACCTCCGGCAAGCGCACCCGTTTCCTAGAAACTGGCGGAGGTTTGTAACGATCTGTAACAATTATTGAAAAAACGCTTGCAAAAACGAAACGGCTATGCTAAAATACAACTTGCGCTTTGATAACGGTTCTGCCGTTATTTCAATAAAAAAAATTCGTTGCGATGAACGATGTCGCTGTACTCATGAAAGAGGTGAACATAATGAAGGAAGGTATCCATCCCAACTATCAGCAGACCACGATCCGGTGCGCTTGCGGTGAAGTGATAGACACAGGCTCCACGAAGAAGGACATTTCAGTTGAGATTTGCTCAAAATGTCACCCCTTCTATACAGGCAAGCAGAAGCTGGTCGATACCAGCGGCCGTGTTGAGAAGTTCAACAAGAAGTTTGGTCTGTAAGCTATTTCTAAAAAACACGCAAGACCCTTGAAAACACTTTGTTTTCAAGGGTCTTTTGTTTTTGTAAACTCATCCTGGGGATAGCAGAGACCTTGAAAGATCGTTGTGCCAATCATCGACTTGCTGAGCTCCCGCAGAAAAATGCTTAGGCAGATAAAGTCCTCTCTTGAAAGGCTTGTGTAAAACTGATTGGTCAAGGCCGTAATCAGGACGTTCAGCTCACACGGATCCAAAATCATCACCCTTAGCAGTATATGCGCAAAAGGCCGAAATGGATGAAAAACGGCTCTGCCGGAACAGAGCCGCGGAGTGCTTATTTTTCTGTGATGGGCTTGGCCTTTTGCTTGGAGTGCTTCGCATAGCCCTGAAGCTCAGGTACGGGGGGCGCGTCGTTGCGGGGTTGGGTGTGGGTTACTTCCGGCCGTTTCATGCCTTGCTTTGCCAAAATGATCACCTCGGTATGAACTGAAGTCTGGCACAAAATCTCGTCCCGCAGAACGGGTTTGGCTTTGCGCTGCAAGCTATAGGATACCCGGAACGAAAAGAACAATCCGCTCTGCGCGTGTAGCGATCAGGCTTCGGGACGAATTTCCGAGATCAGTCCCGCGCGCAGGAAGCAAAGCACGCAGGAGCGCACAGGCTTTTCAAAGATGCGGGACATGGCGTAGGCGTAGGCAAGGATTTGCCTTCTGTACTGCGCGGTGAAAGCGTCCAGAGTCTCCGTTGTCACGTAATCGGTCTTATAGTCAAGGATCGTGAGTGCGTCATCTTCCTCGATGCAGCAGTCAACAACCCCCTGCAAGAGGACACTCTCGTTGCCGCCCTGCGAGAAAAAGGCTCCCGCCGGCGCGAGGACGGAAAAGCGCTTTTCGCGGTGAACCCGCTCCGCCGTCCGGATGCGAATGCCCAGTTCAGAGGCGAAGAAGCGGACGATTGCGCCGCGGTCCACGGCCTTCGTCTGGCGCTCGCTGAGAAGGCCAAGCGAGCGCAGGCGAGAGACCTCAACCTCAAGGTCTTCAGCCGTGCCCGTACGTGTAAAATCAATAAACTGCATGACGATATGTGTTGCGGTGCCGCGCTCGGCGCCCGTGAGCGGGCGCTCGCCGTCCATCAGATCCGGGAGGCGGAAAAGAACTCCGCGCTTTGCGGCCAGCGCTTCGCCGTCTGTGTCCGGCTCGTCCTGCGGCAGAGAGGTGGCTGTGAGCTTCGACGGAAGCTGCACTGCGCTCTGATAGGGGTAGCGGAAGGCGAACAGCTCGCGTAGGGCGGCAAGCGCCCCTTCGTCCGGCAAAGCAGGCAAAGGCTCATCCGCCTTGTCAGGCGCAGGGACAGGTTCCTCCGGACTCGCGCCGGAGACGCTTCGGAGCGTTAGCAGGCCGTCGTTTTCGATTAGCGCTGCCGAGAGCAGCCAATGCGCCGGTGAGGGCAGGTTCTTGAGGATTTCGGGGCTCATCGGGGCGGAGACGTTTTCCGAAAGCTTATTCAGCAGCGTTGCAGGCTCGCGCGCCGCGCAGGAGATATAAAGCTGTTCGCGCGCGCGCGTCATCGCAACGTAGAGCACGCGCATTTCCTCGCTGAGCAGCTCGCTGCTAAGCTGGGCGGCGATGGCGCGGCGCGCCAGCGTCGGATATTCCAGCCCGCGGTTGAGATCCGTGCGTTTGCACCCAAGGCCGAGGCGCGGGTGGATGAGCACGGGCGCGCGAAGGTCCATCTTGTTGAATTCACGCGCGGTGTTGGCCAGGAATACAACGGGGAACTCCAGGCCCTTTGATTTGTGAATGCTCATCAGGGAGACAGCGCTCCCCGAGGGGCCGCCGGCGGCGGAAGGCTCCTCCCCGCGTGCCTCCATGCGTTTGAGCTGATGGAGAAAGGCAAAGAGCCCGCGGTAGCCGTTTTCCTCAAAGCGTGCTGCGCAGTCCAGAAGGAGCATCAGATTGACCCCGTCGCGTGTTGCGCCATCCATTGCGGCACAAAGGGCGTAAAGCGAGAGCCGGTCATAAACGAGGCAGATTAGGGCATAAACCCCGATTGCCTCTGAGAGGGCGCGCAGCTCACCGAGCGTGGCAAGGAAGGCCGCGCTCTTTTCGTTAGTCTCGGCGGCGCGGAGCAGCGCGGTATAAAAATCTCCCTGCCGCTCGCCTGCGCGAATCAGCGAAAGTTCGTCCGCCGTGAAGCCAAAAAGCGGGGACGC
Source organism: uncultured Oscillospiraceae bacterium (assembly GCA_964424175.1). GTDB lineage: Bacteria > Bacillota > Clostridia > Oscillospirales > Oscillospiraceae > UBA2658. Next base: position 4,337 of record CAYRIA010000119.1, read on the forward strand.
AAGTACAGCCGCCAGCGGTACATCACGGTGAGGATTATCGATAACAGATAATAAAGCTAATATAATTAAAATCTCAGGAGAAGAAAAGAAGGCTCCGCCCTGTTCGGCCAGCAGCGGGATGCCCGCCTCGGCGAGGGCGCGGCGGAAGGGCGCGCCGGCGGCGTTGGGTGAGCGCAGGAGGATGGCAATGTCACCGTAGCCGATCGGGCGCTCTACGCCATTATCCAGAATCGTCTCGCCGCCGTCGACCAGACGTCTGATTTGCCGCGCAACTTCCTTCGCTTCGAGATAGGTTTTGTCCGGGCGCTCCTGCCCGTCCTCTGCCTGTGGAACGGCAACGAGCGTCAGCTCCGCCCGACCACGCGGCGGCGGTGCATCCTCCGGCGGGAAAAGGGCGGCTTGGCTGTCGTAACTAAGCTCACCGAGGGTCTCGCTCATCAAATTCGTGAACACATGGTTGCAGACGTCCAAGATGATCTTATCCGAACGGAAGTTTCTTTGTAGAAGAATTTTACAAGGTTCTGTATCCTCAAATGATACAAATTGCTTGTAATCGCGGTATTTGGCAAGGAAGATCGCAGGGTCGGCCAGGCGGAATCGGTAGATTGACTGCTTGACGTCGCCCACCATAAACAGGTTATTCCCCGCGCGGGAAATGCAGCGGAAGATTAGCTCCTGCACGGCGTTGACGTCCTGATATTCGTCGATCAGAATCTCTGCATAGCGGCGCGAAATTTCCAGCGCTGTCTCCGTCGGTGCGGCGCTGTCCCGGTCACAGAGCAGCCGAACCGCATAATGCTCAAGATCGGAAAAGTCAAGCAGACTCCGGCGGCTTTTTTCCTCCCCGTAGAGTTTGTTGAAGTCCAGCGTGAGCGCTAAAAGGGCGCGCAGAGCAGGGGCGGTCGCCGCAAGGTCAGCCAGCAGCTTTTCCGAGTGCGCGCCGAACTGCAGGGCGAGAGCCTCCGCGGCCTTTTTACAGCCCTCACGCGCTGTGAGCAGTGTGTCTTTCCGCTCCTCATAGTCATAGTTTTTCAGGGGCTTCAGGCGCGGGAAGGGAATCGGCAGTGCGGCGCAGGCCGTGTCCCAACCCCTGTCCAATGCGTGCAGAAAACCGCGCAGAGCGTCCATCGTCGCGCCGAGACTCTCGCCGTAGGCGGCTAGGATGCGCGCGTTCTCCGCAGAATTGTCACTGAGCGCAGCCCAGAGCGTCTCCAAACGCTCCGCCCAGTAGCGCGCCGTCTGTGCGGCACCCTGCATAAGCTCCCGACCCCAGATGGTTTCACCGGCGTCTTTTAGGCCACTTACGTCAAGCGCCCTGCGCTGTGCCTCCGCCCAGAGATCGGGGTAGGGATGGCTCTGAAGTTTTGCATCCAGCTCCAACACGGTGGAGACAAGGCGCGAATCATCCCGCCCCGCGCCCACACTCTCGACGAGCGCTGCAAAGTCCGGGTCTGTGTCAATGCGCGTATAAGCGTGTTCAAGCGCCTTTTCGAGGGCCTTCTCGCGCAGCTCGGCGCAAAGCTCCTCGTCGGCGACGCGAAAATCCGGCGTAAGCCCCAAACGATGGCAATACTCGCGCAGGATGGCCGTGCAAAAGCTGTGGATGGTGCCGATCTGCGCCTTGTAGCAGAGCGTGGCCTGACGGCGCAGGCGACGGTTTTCAGGCTCCTGGGCAGAGCGCTGTGACAGAGCGTCGAGGATGCGTGCGCGCAGCTCCGCTGCCGCCGCGCGGGTGTAGGTGATCACCAAAAAGGCAGTGATGTCCTGCGGGTTTTCCTGCTCCGTCACATAGGCCATCAGGCGCTCGGTCAGCACGCGCGTTTTGCCGCTGCCCGCTGC
>CAYRIA010000120.1:0-1347 GCA_964424175.1 uncultured Oscillospiraceae bacterium
GCGAGGGCAGATATGCCGGGAAGCTCTCCTCCGCGGGCATTTCCTCCAAACGACCGGAAATTTCGCGCAGCGCCTCCGCCCAGCGGGACGTCGAATCCGCCATCAGCGCAACATGGTAGCCCATGTCGCGATAATATTCGGCGATGGTCATGCCAGTATAGATCGATGCCTCGCGCGCCGCAACCGGCATGTTCGAGGTGTTCGCGATCAGGATTGTGCGCTCCATGAGCAGATGCCCCGTCTTGGGGTCCTTCAGCTCGGCAAACTCATCAAGCACCTGCGTCATCTCGTTACCGCGCTCTCCGCAGCCGAGATAGACGATGATATCTGCGTCCGACCACTTAGCAAGCTGGTGTTGTACCATGGTCTTGCCTGCGCCGAAGGGGCCAGGTATCGCCGCACAACCGCCCTTACCGACGGGGAACAAGGTGTCGATGACGCGCTGACCTGTGACGAGCGGTCGAGTGATGGGCAAGCGCTTTGCAATGGGGCGCGCCTGGCGGATCGGCCATTCCTGCGCCATAGACAGCGGCGTTTTCCGCCCTCGCTCGTCAACGATGTATCCAAGCACATCCGTGACCTTATACTGCCCGTCCGGCTTAAGCTCGGTAAATGTACCGCCTAGGTACGGCGGAACCATGCAACGGTGCTCAACGGTTTCCGATTCACGGGTACAGGCAAAAACCATGCCGCCGCGCGCCTCCTGCCCCTCGACGGCTGTAACCCGCACATCCCAGAGTTTTTCAAGATCGAGGGCGGGCACAGAGACACCCTTTGTGATAAAGTTCCCCGTCTGCTCGGCAACCGCGCCCAGAGGCCTTGCAATGCCGTCGTAGATGTTTGAGAGCATACCCGGGCCGAGCAGGACGCTCATCGGTTTACCCGTCGTATAGACGGGCTGGCCCTTTCCCAGCCCTGCACTGCTTTCATAAACCTGCACGATGGTCGTATCGCCGCCCGCGCTGACGACCTCACCGGGGATTTTGTCCTCCCCGACATGGACAAGGCTCATCATCGGCAGGCTCCTGCCGCCGCGCACCGTAATGACAGGGCCGTTTACCCCGTATATATAGTAGCTATTTGTATCCATATTCGGATGCCTCCGTTCGGAGAAAATTCATGCGTTCGGCCGCATCGGTCAATCACCCATTTTGAGGCCGCCAAGCTCGGAGACATGACCCACCATGTCGTTCAAGGCGGTATCGAAACTCAAGTCTATGCGCTGTCCCTTAGAGGGACAGACGACGCGCAGCCCACCGAGCGAGAACTCCCCCTCGCAGAAGGCCAGGCTAACGCCCGTGGCGGAGGCCAGCAGCTCGTCCGCGAATTTCATGTCCTCCGGGCGCA
>CAYRIA010000120.1:1447-6163 GCA_964424175.1 uncultured Oscillospiraceae bacterium
ACGCCCGTGGCGGAGGCCAGCAGCTCGTCCGCGAATTTCATGTCCTCCGGGCGCAAAAAGACCTCGACCGAAAAGCCGTAGCCCAGCGTGTCAACCGCCCTTTTTAGCTGCTTCTTCAGATGCGGGAGATAGAGATCCGAGGCAGCGAACCCAGCAATTTTCTCCCGGACCAGCCTGTGTGTTTCGTTCGCGCAGCGCTCGCGGTATTCCAGCAGAGCTCGCTTATCCGCGTTCCTTTTCGCACTGATCCTGCGCTCCTGCGCTGCCTTGATCGACGAGAGTTCGGCCTTACGGTATTTGTCGGCCTCCCCTGCGATCTGTTCCTCCGCTGCCCGAATAATTTCGTTCTGCTTCTCGCGTAGCTCCAGTGCGAGATTATGTGCCTCCTCGATGGCATCGGTGATGATTGTCCCTGTAAAGGCCGTGAGTTTTTTGTCCATGTCCTGCAACGGCATTGTTGTTACACCTCCCTGTGCGTCTTTAGCGGTTTCGTCCCCGCCGGTCAGATCCTTATGCCAATGGCCTCGCGGATCAGCTCTGTGATCGAGTTCTCCCCGCGGTTGGAACCCTTCATACCTGGGATAACGACCAGAAGCGGGTTCGAGGAACTGAGCTTAAGCTTCTTGACCGTTTCCGGAATCAACTCGGCGCAACGCTCGGTGATCAGCAAAACGGCAATCTGCGCGTCAGCCTGCGCCGCCTCAACGCCGGCCTCGGCCTCCCGCCTATCGGTAACGAGCCTGCCCTCGACGCCGGAAAGCCGCAGCCCCGTCAGCACGTCGGCCTCGTCGGCTATGGCAAACATTCGCATAAGTTGACCCTCCCGTCAGTTCTATCCGTCAAAGGCTCGAGATAATCATAAAGGCGATCAGCATGCCGTAGAGGGCGATACCTTCCGCAAGACCCACGAAGATTAAGGATTTGCCGAAAACGCTGTCGTTTTCGGAGATTGCACCGAGAGCGGCAGATGCAGAGGAGCCGACGGCAATACCGCCGCCAATGCCTGAGAGTCCCACCGCGAGGGCTGCGCCGATGTAGCCCATGCCGGCAGCTAAGCCGTCGGACGAGGCAACTGCCGCAGTGGCGGTCTCTGCAGCCTGCGCCGACTGGGTAAACAGCACGACGGTGGCAACGACAAAAACGCCGAAGAAGGCGCAGAGGTTGACGATGAGAGGCGTTTTGCTTTTCTTTCCGAGCTTAACGCGGCGATAGATTGCCACAAGGGGAAGGACAACGGCGAGGAGCAAAATGACAGCAGTGAAAAACAGTTCCATGATTACAGCCTCCAGAATTTCAGTTGTTTGTTTATATTGCCGTTCATGGGTGCACTGCACCCGGCGGCCGATTTCCGTTAAACAGGCTCGCTTTGGTTGGCCCGATGAATGCCGCCTATCGTTCGGCGGCGCTGTAGTTGATGGTTTTCGGAGAAAACTTAATACCACCGCCGGTATAGAAGCGTCCAAACATTTCGTAGTATTCTAGACGCAGAACCTGAATGCATACGAGCATCGTCTCCAGTCCTGTGATAAGGATGTTTCCAAAAATCAGGCCGAGAATGTTGCTTCCGTCGCCTGTGAGCAGGTACACGACCATCATCATGCCCGCGTGGCTGATGGCAAACGCGCCGACACGCAAAAAGGACACGGTGTTGGAAACATAGGACAAGATCGTCTCAAAAATCTCAAAGAAGCCTTCGACGAAGAACATGCCGATTGAGTTCGGCATCCAGTCCTTCTCCCCTTTAATAAGCTTCGTTAAAGGGTGCGCTGCAAAAATCATAAGGATCGGCAGCACAAGCACAAGCAGGATATACGGCAGAGTGAAGATGTTTTTCTCCAGAACGAATAGGAAAAGCACGCCGACAGCGATGCCCATATAAAAGATGAAGCCCGCAAGCCCATTTGGCTCGAAAAAGATTTTTCCGATGTCGCGCATCCGAATGCCGTTGATAATGTTCATTACCATGCAGATCATAATCAGGACCGCACCGATCACAACCGCGACAAGGAGGATCTTGATGGTATTGCCACCCTCAAGCACCTTGAAGCCCCAAGGCAACAGGTGCTCATTACCGAACACACTGCCATAAACAAAGCCCATCGCTGTTGCCGAGACGCCGCAGAGCGCGACGATCCTGCCCAGCCACATCTTCTTAAAGCGCCAAAGCAGCCCACCGAGCAAAACGAGGGAAAGTCCCTGCCCAATGTCTCCGAACATGATACCGAAGAGAACTGTATAGGTGATCGCGAGGAAAACACGGGGGTCAAGCTCGCCATAGGCCGGCAGACCGTACATTTCAAGGTAGGGCTGGTAAATGTCCGAAATGAGGTTCTTTTTGAGCTTGACGGGCGGCGTCGTCTCCTTCATCTCGTGGGGACGGGTCAAAAAGCAAGCAAAACCCTTATAGCTCTCGCACTCGGCGGCATAGTCTTCGGCTTTGCGCTCGGGGACCCAGCCGATCAGGTAGAACTTTCCGTGGCGGCGCCCTACGTAGCCAAGAAGGTCGAAAGACTCGCTCTGATACCGAAGCCATGAATAGCGCACAAGGAGGTCTTCGACTTCCCTATTGCAGATCTTAGCCAATAGCTCGTCTAGCTCCTTCAGGCGTACTTCAGCGGCAGTTTTTTCCGCGACGAGACGCTCCATCAACTCGTTTGCCGTGTTTTCGATGCTGTCCTTAACCTCAATACGGATGCGCTCGAAGCCCATCGAGGAAAAGATTGCGTCGATCTTTCCGTAGGTCTCCGGCAGTGAAAAATACGCACCGTAGATCCAGCGCTCGTCACGACCGGATGTGACAAAAAATGCGTCTGGCCGCTCATCAATGATCTTCAGGCAGTTCCTGTAGGTTACAGCCGGCAAACGTCCGAAATGGACTTTCAGGTAGCGCATTGCAAACAAATCGCGCAGCTCCACGTTGAAGGTGCTAAAATGCGAAAGCTGTTCAATGATGACATTGTTGTTGGCAACGATGGAGGCCTTCTCCTCCTGCTCATCGCGGAGCGTGTATATCTCTGACAAAAGCCCGTTCAAATAGGCCGAGACGTCTGCAAGCTGAAAATCTTGGTCAGAGAATTCGCGAAATTCAGGTGTGGCTCCCAGTGCCTTCGCAAGTTCAAGTGCGCGCGCGTGCGCATCGGCATATGGGTTAACGGCGTCAAAAGGCATAAGCTCTCGTGCCCCTGCCAATATTTTGATCGCGCTTTCCGGGTGGAATTCCCTGTTGACAACTAAGCGCTTTACCGCGGTGTCGACCATTTTCTCGGGTCCCGAGATCGTAACCATGGTCATTGTCTCCACCGACATGTCTGTCCCCCCTCTTGCCCTTTCCGCAGGGCGTTATAAAATGTTCCTAGGGTCATACCCGCAGGCAAGCGCCTCAATGATCCTGTTGAGCTTCCTGCACTCAAGGTCTTTCAGGATCACATAACCCAGGGCGGCGCTGATATCCGGCTCCGGCGCCGTCACCAACTTTTTGCAGAATCTTTCCAGCGCGTTATAATAGATGCTTTCAATATCCGCGGTATCCAAGCCATCCAAATACTTTTTGAACGGCGATTTCCTGAGCAGCTCCAGCGTTTCACTTTCGGTTCTGGCATTGGTCAGCGCCGCTAGGAAGTCTGGCTGCAGGTGGTAATGAACCGGAATCATTAGCTCATTCGCCTGCTCAAGTGAGACACGGAAGCTGCGGTGGAGCCGCAGCTCACTGATGATGTTCAGCAGATCTGCCTCCAGGCCGATCGTATTTGCCAGCTTTTCCCTACCCATCCCCTTGTATTTTCTGGAGATATAGGTGAAGATGGCCTTAAAATAGGTGTTTTCCAACACAATCCCCAGCTCCAGTAGCCTCGGCCAGCCCGTTTCCCTGTCGACCTTCAACTCGGCAAGGGGCTTTTCATAGATGCTGCCCCGGATTGCGGCAAGGACACCCTGGAAATTCGAGCTGTGCTCAAGCGCCTCCATATCTACCGTGCTGTGCTTGCGGATAAAATCCGTCAGCTCAAGAGATTTCGGAAGAACCGCTGACTGTGACTTATCCCGCGACGCATCGGCGATAAAGGCATACTCCACGCGGTACATAACGAAGCGCAAAAGCTTTTTGTCCTCCGCCAAAAGGAACTTATAAAGTCGCTCATAGTCCTCATAGACCCGCCTCTGCACGGCCGCCTTGAGCACCGGCGTGGCCGGCAGCGCGGGCAGTTCACTCATGGTTCGGCTCCAGCCACGGTGGCCACGGAGAAAAATGGCAAGCTCTGCAATATTCTTGACCTCCGTTAGCTTGCGCCACTCCTCCGCCTTAAGCATTTTGCCATGCATCGCCATGACCTTGGTATGAACTGCGCCGTATTCGAGCTGTGCCTTAAGCATCTGCAGCCACCGCCAGTTCAAATATCCGCTTCACAATGGACTCCTGCTCATTTTCATAATAAGCCTTCAGTGCGGCTAGAGCACGCTCAAACTCCGCGTTCAGTGCCGCGATCTCCGTGTCTGCGCGTGCGGCCTCGCTCTCGCGTGCTTGGGCGATCACGTCTTCCGCCTGTGCAAAATACTGCTTTCTGAGCGCCTCGATGTGCTCGTTGACATAGTTGTCGAAGCCTTCCTGCAGTGTAGCGACCTCGTCAAACACGGAGCGGGCGCTGCTTTCTGCCTCAACAATTTTTGCCAGTATTTCCATCGGGGTCATATCTATCCCTCTTTTCGGCTGTATTTGAAAAT
>CAYRIA010000121.1:0-6146 GCA_964424175.1 uncultured Oscillospiraceae bacterium
GATTCATTCTGTTTTTGAGACCTTTTTTCTGTCTGTTTTATTGGGAATGGCTCAGGCGGCAAGTCCGGCCAGTTCGCAGGCGTGCTTCCGTCGGTGTCCCGCTACCACCTCATAGCCTCCCTCCGCTCGCGGGCGGGCAATACCGGGTGTGAGCACGCCATATTCCTTTACGCTGTCCACCGTGCGCTGCATGGCTTCATCGTCCCGTACCTGAAACGGGTGGTTTTTGAAGGGGTACAGCTCCCCGATGGGCAGTTCTATGATACGCTCTCGCTGTTCCTCTGTGCGGGCTGTATCGTCCTTGAAGATGTCATCGTATGATGTCAGACTGAGCTTTCTCTCTTTGCATGGCAATTCCAATCACCTCCGTTGTCAGATTGCGATAGGCCAGCGCTGCCTTACCCTTGGGGTCATAGGCATAGATGCTTTTCCCCTCTGCGCTGATCTCGGCGGCGCGGACGGAAATGGGAATGTCGGTAGAGAAGACCTTGATCTTGCCATGATAGGTATCCCGAATCAGGGCGCTGATCTCCTTGGCGTAGTTGGTGCGGTAGTCCACCATCGTCAGCAGAATGCCATCAATTTTTAGTTTCGGGTTGATCTGCCGCTTTACCCGCTGAATGGTTTTAAGCAGCTGCTCCAGACCCTTGGCGGGGAGGTACTGCGCTTGCACGGGTACCACCACGCTGTCGGCGGCCGCCAAGGCGTTGACCGTCAACATTCCCAGCGAGGGCATACAATCGATGAGCACATAGTCGTATTGTTTTTTGACGGAATCCAGATACTGCTTGAGCACCTTTTCACGGCTCATGGCGTTTACCAGAGAGACCTCCATGCCCGACAGGCTGATGTTGGCAGGCATGAGATCCACGCCTTCCCCATGATGCAGTATCCCTTCGCCGGGCAAAATCTTTTGTTCCTCCATGACTTTTTCCAATACGTCCGAGAGTGTCACGGGCAATTCATCCGGCTGGGGATAGCCGAGGCTGATAGACAGGGAGCCCTGCGGATCGGCGTCGATGAGCAGCACTCGCTTGCCCTCTTGCGCCAAGCCGATGCCAAGGTTGGCCGTAGTGGTGATCTTGCCGGTGCCGCCTTTTTGGTTGGCCACGGCGATGATGTTGGTCATGTGCAAAACCTCCTTTTGAGAAATAGAAAAGAAGGCCGTTCACCCAGTACAGGCGAAGTCAGCCTTCTTACAAAATAATGATTGATAAAGCGTATTGTCTCTTTCGGATTTTCCTCTGCGCTACAAATCGTCGCAGCCTATCCAACGTAAGCAGACGAGCACATTACTTTTCACGCTCCGATCTAAGGTCTGCAATCTCCTGATTCAATGCTTTGTGCTTTTTAGATTTCACCGCTATCCCCATAAAGTCCACACTTACAAGAAAATCAAGAAGATATTGTTTAGACGGCCGCCCATCTCATCAAGGAAAACGTATCCTCAAACTCATCGTTATAACAGTTGCCGCTAATCTTTTTGTTTATCTTCTGCGATTCTTTCAGTCGTACGAAGTGCTCCTTGAAACTCCCTGCAAACAGCAGCGTTCGCAAACTGGATTTAGGCGATTGCTCTGTACGCCTGCGCGTCCGGCAACATTTGGCGCGGCGGCTGCGCTATCCGATCTCCGCCAGACGCCCATGCAGCATCAGGCGCGGGTTGTCCGCATGGTTGTAGCTGGAGCAGGTGACGAGCGTGAGCGTAGCGTGGTTCACATCCGGTCGCATATCCGTCTGCCAGTAAGACTGCCCTACCGCCTTGTTCAGATATTTCTCATACTCCTCGGGGCTTTCAAAGGATGTTTCAAAGTATTTCATATCGCCTCGTACCGTGCGGCAGGCAAACAACTCCACAAGGTATGTCTTTTCAGGCGTGAGCAGGTACATGACGGGATGCTCGAGATAATACGCTTCCTTTGTATACTGGAACAGGACGCCGAACATGGAATCATCCTTCATCCGGTGACCATACAGCAGCAGGTTTTCCCCGGCGGAATCCAGATTGTTGCGGCAGTCAAAAAACAGCGATCCGGCGTCGTCCTGCTCCTTGTAGGCGTTATGCGTCAGATAGTAGGTATTGTCTCTGCATTGAGTGACCGGATAGCTGATAGCCGTGTTCTCGCAATACAGCCATGCCACGATGTCAGCGTTGCGTGCCTGCAGCGCTTCCCAATCGATTGTAACGGGGATATCCACAGAGGTATCGGACGGAAAGCTGCCGGCGATCGGCTCCGTCGTCGGCGCTGCGGTGACAACGGCTTCCTGCACAATTTCCGCATAGACTGCAGCGCTCTCACGATAGGAGGCGCGTATGGATATCAGCTTGACGACGGCCACTATCAACGCGGCCAGCAGCAGCATGTTGATGATGAATATACTGAGTTTTCCGTGAAGTCCTTCCGTGTATATCTCTGCATGATGGTGCTCGCCTGCGTCAACAAGGGTACGTTCATCTATCTGCAATCCCTTGGCAAAGCGCTGGCCTCCACCGTGCTTTCCATGGTCAGGGAGCTTGTCTTTGGCGTAGGACTTGCTCTGCTGCTGCCGCTGTATTTCGGTCTGGACGGCGTGTTGTATTCCATGCCCGTTTCAGATGCGCTCTCCTTCATCCTCGCCGCATGGATGATACGTTCCGCCTACAAGGAGCTAGGCAGCACAAAGGAACTGATACCCATCCTTCAGCCAACGTGATACAATGTACGCATATCAATGAATACATCGACTGGCTCCAGAGCAGGAGCCAGTCCACGGACATATATGAAAACAAGCGTTATGCCATCGCCCTGAAAACAACGGACGCGCTTATCGGTATGGTAGGCATGGGGCTCTAGGACACCGTCAACGAGGTGGAGCTTGCCTACTTCATGAGCGAGGCCCACCGCAGAAAGGGCTTTACGGTGAGGGCGGTGCAGGCTCTGGCCGGCTGGTGCTTTCAAAACGCAGATGTTCCCTATCTGATTTTGACGATCGACGCCGCCAATACCGCCTCACGTCATCTGGCGGAAAAATGCGGTTTCGAACCCTTTGAGCGCCGATACCCCATCGGGCATGTCCAGCCAAACATGGAAAGCGACAGCTATTACTATTACCGTCTTTACCGAAAATAGGCGGCTTTCGTCGATCGGTTGACTTCTCGCCGCAAATGGTGTATGCTGAAAATGATTGATACCCCCCTGGGGTATTTGTAGGTGTAACCGATGAAGGAAGAAACATACGATATCGGAGGCATGCACTGCGCGGCCTGTTCCAGCGCCGTAGAACGGGTGACCAAAAAGCTGCCCGGCGTTGAAGCAAGCGAAGTCAACCTGCCCATGAACCGACTGCGCATCCGCTACGACGAAACGCTATGTGCGCCCGCAGATATCATCAGAAAAATTGAAAAGGCCGGCTTTACGGCTGTTCCGCATACGGAAGGCCAACAGCCACAGTCGCGCGGCGACAGCGACGGCGGATTGAAGCGAGACAGGACGGCGCTGATCGCTTCCGTCTGTTTGGCGGGTCTGCTGCTTCTGCTCTCCATGGGCCAGATGCTCATTCCCGATATGCCCGTGCCCGATCTCGTCTCTATGAACACGCATCCGCAGAACTTTGCGCTTGTGCAGCTTCTGCTGTGCGTTCCTGTGCTGTTTCTGGGCAGGCGATTTTTTATCGGCGGCTTTGGCGCGCTGCTGCACGGCAATCCCAATATGGACAGTCTGGTAGCGGTCAGCGTCTCTGCGTCATTCCTGTATAGCCTTGTGATGACGTTTCTGATAGCCGACAACGCCCATGCGGTACACAACCTCTATTATGAATCCGCCGCAGTAGTCGTGGCGCTTGTGTCCGTGGGTAAGTATTTGGAGGCCGCCAATCAGGAAAAGACCAAGAGCGCCATAAGCGGGCTTATGGCTTTGGCTCCCGATACAGCGGTTTTGGTGGATGAAAACGGTCGGTGGGAGGTGCCGAACTCCATGGTCAAAGCCGGCGATACTGTGCTTGTCAAGCCGGGAGCCAGGGTCCCGCTTGACGGCGTAGTCACGGAAGGGGCCGGCAGCGTCAACGAAGCCATGCTCACCGGCGAAAGCATGCCCGTTGCCAAGTCATCGGGCAGCGAGGTCATCGGCGGCAGCGTCTCGGTGGATGGCGCCCTGTATGTGCGCGTTACCCGCGTGGGCGAGGACACGACCCTTTCCAGGATCATACGCTTTGTAGAGGATGCGCAGGGGAAAAAAGCGCCGATTTCCCGCGTCGCGGATAAAGTGGCGGGCGTGTTTGTTCCCGTAGTTATGGCCGTTGCACTGCTTTCCGCCATACTTTGGCTGATCGCCGGAGCGGAATTCTCCTTTGCGCTCAAAATATTCACCTGTGTGCTCGTGATCGCCTGTCCCTGCGCCATGGGACTGGCTACGCCCACCGCCATCATTGTCGGTACCGGCCTTGGCGCACAGCATGGCATATTCATCCGCAGCGGCGAGGCGCTGGAGATCACACACAGGGTACAGGTCGTCATTTTTGATAAAACCGGTACGGTCACCGAAGGTCTTCCTGTCGTTACCGACATCATTGCAGACAGCGAGGAAGCCCTCCTCAGCGCCGCGTTTTCACTCGAGCAGCTTTCGGATCATCCGCTGTCAAAGGCGATATGCGATAGAGCCGCGCGGCAGGATATCAATGCGGAAGCGGTCACAGATTTCGTGAGCATCACCGGGCGCGGGCTGGCGGGTCAAGACATGAACGGACGAGCCGTTCTGGCCGGAAGCGCGGCGTTCATGGCGGATCGGGACGTGGACATGCGAGGCTTTAGCGATGATATGGATCGTCTGAGCGGTGAAGGCAAGACGGTGGTGGCTGTGTCCGCAGACGGCAAGGCGCTGGGGCTCATAGCCGTTGCCGACACGTTGAAGGCGGACGCGCCGGCAGCCATAGCCTCTCTCAGGGATATGGGACTGAAAACTGTCCTGCTTACGGGCGATAATCAGTCGACGACGGAATATATCGGCCGTATCGCGGGGCTCGACGACGTTGTTTCCGAAGTTCTTCCCATGGACAAAGCCAAGGTCGTGCAGCGGTATCAGGACGCAGGCGCTGTCGTCATGATGGTGGGCGACGGCATCAACGATGCACCCGCGTTGTCACAGGCGGACGTCGGCTGCGCCATCGGCAGCGGCAGCGACATTGCCATTGATTCGGCAGACGTGGTGCTGATGAGATCGCAGCTCGGCGACGTCCGCCGAGCCATTCGTCTGAGCCGCCTCACCATACGCAATATCCGCCAGAATCTGTTCTGGGCTTTCTGTTATAATGTGATCGGTATACCCATCGCGGCGGGCGTGCTGTATCCGGCGTTTCATATTCTGCTCTCGCCCATGATCGGCGGCCTTGCGATGTCCCTCAGTTCACTGTTTGTTGTCGGCAACGCCTTGAGACTGAAAGGAAAGAAGCTATGAGCGACAATGGCTGCCATAGGACAAAGCATCGCGGGCCGCAGGAGCGAAACGCACTGCAAAACCGCTTAAGGCGCGTCGAGGGCCAGGTGCGCGGCGTTGAGAAAATGTTGGACGAAGACGCCTATTGCACAGATATACTCACGCAGGTAGCTGCCGTGCAAGCGGCGCTAAACGCCTTCAACCGAGAGCTGCTGGACAGCCATATTCGAAGCTGCGTAATAGACGATATCCGCAGTGGAAACGACGAGGTCATATCCGATTTGGTCAAAACCATACAGAAACTTATGAAATGAGGAAAATGAATCATGAAAACCCTGAAAGTACCCGATATGCACTGCGAAAAATGCGTGGAGCGCATTTCAACGGCTTTACACGACGCAGACATTGACTTAACGGTAAGCCTTGCCGACAAAACCGTTTCTGTGGACGACAGCAAGACGTCCATCGCTATGGAAACGCTGGATGATCTGGGCTTTACGGCTGTGGAATCCTAAAGCTCGAACAGCTACGTCGCTTTCCCGGGGCAACACAAATCTCACGGCGCGTCCGGGCTGAAGCGCGCTCCTTCCGCTTCCTTGCTCACGCAACTCCGCCTGCTCCTCCCCCCGCCACGGGCGCTCGGCTCCACTGCGAAAGCCAGACAAACGTTTCCGTACAAGGCGCAGGGGGGACGGGACATGACGGGACAAGAAAAGGCCCCAAGCCGAAGCAAGGGGC
>CAYRIA010000122.1:0-6076 GCA_964424175.1 uncultured Oscillospiraceae bacterium
AGAGCAGCTCATGGGCGCGATCAAGGCCGTTTTCCGCTCCTGGAACAATAACCGTGCCATTGTGTACCGCCGTATGAACGACATCCCCGGCTCCTGGGGAACCGCCGTCAACGTTCAGGAAATGGTGTTCGGCAACCTCGGCGACACCTCCGGAACAGGCGTTGCATTCACCCGCAACCCCGCCACCGGCGAAAAAAAGCTGTTTGGCGAGTTCCTGATGAATGCGCAGGGCGAAGACGTTGTCGCTGGAATCCGCACGCCGCAAACCATCGACCAGCTCAAAGTAGTCATGCCCAGTGCTTACAATGATTTCGTCAAAATCTGTGATATCCTTGAAAACCACTACCGCGATATGCAGGACATGGAGTTCACCATCGAGGATACAAAGCTCTTCATGCTGCAGACCCGCAATGGCAAGCGCACCGCTGCCGCCGCGCTGAAGATCGCCTGCGACCTCGTTGACGAGGGCCTGATTACCGACAGGGAAGCCGTCCTTATGATTGATCCCAAACAGCTCGACGCGCTCTTACACCCACAGTTTGACCCCGCCGCGCTTAAGAAGGCCGCGATCATCGGCACTGGCCTTGCCGCCAGCCCTGGCGCTGCCTGTGGCAGAGTTGTCTTTACCGCCGAGGTTTAGTCCGACTTGAGACCTCTCCTGAGGACATTGAGGGCATGGCTGCCGCGCAGGGTATCCTGACGGTTAGGGGCGGTATGACCTCTCACGCCGCCGTTGTCGCGCGTGGCATGGGCACCTGCTGTGTTGCGGGCTGCGGCGCGATCAAGATGGATGAGGGAAACAAGCGCTTTGAGCTGAACGGCAAAGTTTACAATGAGGGTGACTGGCTCAGCCTTGACGGTTCCACCGGCAACATTTACGGTGAGGCCATTCAGACAACTGCGGCCTCCATCAGCGGCGAATTCGGCCGCTTAATGGCTTGGGCTGACGGGTTCAGAACGCTCAATGTCCGCACTAACGCAGACACGCCGCGCGACGCGAAGCAAGCCAGAACCTTTGGCGCGGAGGGCATCGGTCTTTGCCGCACCGAGCACATGTTCTTCGAGGCCGACCGCATCCCCGCCATCCGCGAGATGATCTGTGCGGATACGCTTGAACAGCGTGAAAAGGCACTGCTGAAGCTCGAACCCATGCAGCAGTCCGATTTTGAGGGCATTTATGAAGCCATGGAAGGCTGCCCGGTCACCATCCGCTACCTCGATCCTCCCCTCCACGAGTTCCTGCCCACCGAGGAGGAAGATATTGCACACGTGGCTGCCGACCTCGGAAAGACCGTCGCCGAAATCAAAGCAATCATCGCCTCCTTGCATGAATTCAACCCCATGATGGGCCACCGCGGCTGCCGCCTCGCTGTCACCTATCCTGAAATCGCCGTCATGCAGACGCGCGCCGTTATCAAGGCCGCTATCAGTGTGCAGGCAAAGCACCCCGAGTGGCAGCTCGTTCCCGAGATCATGATCCCACTGGTTGGCGAAGTCAAGGAACTTCAGTATATCAAGAAGCTCGTCGTCGAAACTGCCGATACGCTAATCGCAGCCTCCGGCACTAAGCTTGACTATAAGGTTGGTACCATGATCGAGATTCCACGCGCCTGTGTCACCGCCGACGCAATCGCAAAAGAAGCCGATTTCTTCTCCTTCGGCACCAACGACCTAACCCAGATGACTTACGGCTTTAGTCGAGACGATGCGGGTAAATTCCTCGATGCTTACTATCAGAAGAAGATCCTTGAGTCCGATCCGTTTGCCCGTTTGGACCAGAGTGGTGTCGGCAAACTCGTCGAGATGGCCGTCAGGCTAGGTCGTGATGCCAAGCCCGAGCTGAAGATCGGCATCTGCGGTGAACACGGTGGCGACCCGTCCTCTGTTGAGTTCTGCCACAGGACCGGCCTGAACTATGTCTCCTGCTCGCCCTACCGCGTTCCGATTGCACGCCTTGCAGCAGCGCAGGCAGCGATTAAGTTTTCCAAATAAGTAATAGAGCAGGGCAGAGCAGAGAAACGCCCTTACAATAGAAAACTCTGGCATTCTACCGAATGCCAGAGTTTTCATTTATTTGAAATCATTATCAATATATGCCAACTCTGTATAATTAATTACATTTTGGCCGCATTGTTATACAAATCTGCGGCAAAATTTCGCTGAAATCGCCTCTTTTCCCTTAGTAAGCATTGAGATTACCAACTAATAGTTGAATAAATTATATTGTAAATGGATTTACAATCACAATATACAAGGAGGTTTAATCATGCGGATAGAATCGAGTTCTATACTTATGTCCTCTACCAGGAATTATCTCGAATTTGCCGAAGCTTCTACGAAAACCACGTTAACGCAAACTTCTAACGCATCATCTGCAAATGCTCCAGAACGTAGGCAGGATATCGCGGAATTTTCTACTAAGTCCGACACAAAAACTTCCTCGGTTGATGAAAACGGTTACGACGGCAAAACGCTTGAGGAATACAAACTGGAAATTGTCCTGAAAATGCTGAAAGCAATGAGTCGTATCAAAGGCGGCGACATTGATAGCCTCAGTTGCATGATGAAGCGGCTTTCTTCGGAAAGCGAGCTTAGCCCTTCAGAAGAGACGCCCACGATTTCAATCACTGTGCCAACAACATTGGCGTCTATTGGGGGATTAAATGGGCCTATTTCTCCCCCTCCCACCCAGTGGAAGCAAACTACTATCACCTCAGCTTTTTATGCCGAACTTGAAAA
The DNA here is from genome assembly GCA_964424175.1 of uncultured Oscillospiraceae bacterium. GTDB lineage: Bacteria > Bacillota > Clostridia > Oscillospirales > Oscillospiraceae > UBA2658. Next base: position 2,740 of record CAYRIA010000122.1, read on the forward strand.
CACCTCTTTTGAGACAACAGGTATAGCCAAAACTACTGACGGCAGAGAAATCAGTTTTAATGTCAGTGTAGAAATGACGCATGCCTTCTGTGAAAGGTACACGAATATCTCCGTTCAGGAAAATATATATGCCGACCCGCTGGTAATTAATCTGAGCGGAAATTATGTAGAACTCAGCGACCAGAAATTTCTTTTCGATATTAACTCCAACGGGCAGGAGGAATTAATTTCGTTTACCGAAAGGGGGAGTGGGTTTCTGGCGCTTGACAAGAACGGAGACTCTGTCATAAATGACGGAAGTGAGCTGTTCGGAACGCGTTCGGGCAATGGATTTGCAGATTTGGCCGCTTACGACAGCGACGGAAACAATTGGATTGACGAGGCTGATGCAGTTTTTAACGATTTAAAAGTATGGACTAAGGATGAAAAAGGCAACAATGTCCTTCTTGATTTGAAAAGAGTTAATGTTGGCGCAATTTTTCTTGGCAACACATCCACTCAGTTTTCTCTCAAGGATGTCGAAACAAATCAGACAAACGGTATCATCAGAACCACCGGTATATTTCTCAAGGAAAGCGGAGCGGCCGGTACAATTCAGCATGTAGATCTAACTATATAAATTCGACTGCTTTATATACCTTCCTAAAAAAGCAGGGCAGGGGATACCAAAAAACTCCGACAGGCCAAGAACTGTCGGAGTTTTTTCATTTCAACACCTATTCAGGCTTGTGGTAATCATCGGCGATCAAGCCTACGAGGATATCCTTAAGCGCCTGGTTCTCAAGCCAAGACGGTGTAAAGCTGTAGGATGAAGCTCCGGTTATTATCGTTGTTTTGCTTACGGACTCTGCGGCTGGTTTTGTAGTCTCGTCAAAGTCGCTGTGTTTCATTTTGATATCTCCTTTTTTCAATCCTCCCTTTCCAGGGCGTCCACTGCACAGGTTTACAGTCTAAACAAAGCTGACACGTAGATATCATACTATCTCTATGACTTTAGGGGTTATTGTTTTATAGTATAGCACAGTTATATACGCAGGTAAATCCTTATATCAAGCGCTCCGCTGAACTCAGTCCTGTCTGAGCTTCATCGCGTTGTAGAGCAGTCCCGCACAGTCCGCCCTCGTCAGGCTGGGCTCCTCATTGTATTGGGAGATTCGGCAGGCGCTCAGATTCGCACAGGCCTGCGCGGCCCAGACAGGTGCAGCTTCCTGATAGCGCTCGACGCGCACATCAGTGAGCTTCAGGGCACGGTTGAGCATGACCGCTGCCTCCGGATAGCTAATGGCGTTGCCGCCGTTGAAAACAGCGGTACTCAGTCCGTCGGAATAGCCGCTAATAACTCCAGTGAGCAGGGCAGTGGAGACATAGGGCTTGAGATAGGCAGGGATTTCTTCATCGTCAGCAAACCCAGTCGTAATCACTCCGGAGAGGATGTCCGAATCAGCAAGCTTCATGCACATCGCCAAGAATTCTCCCCGCGTCACCGGGGCTTCTGGGTTATAAACATGACGGCCGCCTATGGACTCGCCAATAAAGATATCATTTTCCGCCAAGGCAATTGCTGCACAGTGGGCGCCATTTCCCTCCATATCGGAATAGGTGATCTTTGTTTTCTGCTTTTCAATTTTGATGATGACTGTGCCCTCTGAGGAGCTGTTTCCCGCTGCGTCATAGGCCTTGAAGCCAAAATAGTCACGGCCGCGCTTACCCTCAGCGGGGGTGTAAACAAAGCTGCCGTTATCCTTAAGGAGCAATTCGCCCTTCACGGGCGGCGTCGCTACCTCAAAACGTAGCAGATCGCCGTCGGGATCCGTGGCCATAAGCTGTCCTGCGACAGAGACGTTGCGATAGGTTGCGATTTCAAGGTTTTCCGCGATTGGCGCGGCTCCGCTTCCAAGCGCAGCTGCGCCAAGAAGCGAAAGGCTGAGCACCATCACCAGACAAAGTGCGATGGCGTTACAGATTTTTCTCATATGGATACCTCCAAGCAAAATATGGCGCCAGCATGAGCGCTTTGGCATTATTTTGCACAGAGAGCCTGTCTTTTATTCCTTGCCTTACCGAGTTCCTTCCCGCACGGCTTGCCAACAGCTTTGAGAAAAAGTTTTCAAGCCGCAGTGGTTCAGACTGCGGCTTGAATCCTCGTTTCTTATTTCCCGAGAGAACTGTCTCAGCTTCCTTCTGCACCACACACGACCGTGCATTTGTTCGGATTGCCGGGAGGTGGGAAGAAATCATTGACGGGGAAGGGTATGTTTGCAAACAGCGTGCAGGGGTCTTCGTCTCCGCCCGCCGCGCACTCCTTATCCGGTATGCAATAGTCAAAGACTGGCATCAGGAGCTGGGTATCGCGCTCTAAACGGATGATCGAGAACTGCCCAAGCGTCACAAAGAGCTGCTTGCAGGTGAGGGTCGTGATTAACTCGTCGTCAAAGCTCTTAACAATTTCTCTTGGAATGTCGCGCGTGTCCGTTTCACAGGGATTAATGCTCGCGTGGTCGACAATCTTCATGGAGAGTGCCAGAGGGTCGACTGCTTCAACAACCGCAATAGGCAGACCGCTACACATGTTTTCTCCAAAACCACACTTGTTCGAGCTGAACACCTTGGAGCTACCTTCGCTGCCAAAGAGCACCACGCGTTTGTCAAAGACCGCAAGACCGGTTACCATGCGGTCGCCGGGGAAGGCTCTGCCCGTGACCTTATAAAAATAGGTCACATCAACCGTAAAGCATCCGCGGTTGAAGTTCAGCTCCTCCACACGAACGTCTGCAAAAAGTAGGCGCGCCGTTCCCGGACGGATGCTGAAGGCCGTGTCTATGACCGACTGAGAGCCACAGGTCGGGTATACGCGGAGATCTTCAATACAATCTTTGTCCTTACAGCTGTCGAATATTTTTCTGGTGTGTATACAAACCGACTCACGGCAAGAAACCGCATTTGTCGCGTTTGCTGTCTTTTCAGCCATTATTATTCCTCCTGCCGATAGATATTGAGCTGTTTCTCGATACAGTCTATGCAGGAAGGTCGGCAATGTGCCAGTGCATAACAACAATTATTTGACGGAACGCGCAAAAAGTCTTATAATTAAGTAATAACGGACGCATTTATTGCAATATTAAGGATTTGGAGGCCTCAGCATGGACAGGTTCGGATTCATACATGAGAATCTGGATATAAAAATTCTGATTCTGTTTGTCCTAACCCGCCTGCCGGGGCCGGTCAGCCGTGAGACGCTTGCGGAGCTTGTGATGGTAGACGACGGCTTCGACTACTTCGAGTTTTCCCAATGCCTGGCAGAGCTGGTCAAGACCGCCCACGTCGAGCAAAATGAAAA
>CAYRIA010000123.1:0-6034 GCA_964424175.1 uncultured Oscillospiraceae bacterium
CGAGTTTTGGATGATCGAGCCGGAGATGGCCTTTGCCGATCTCACCGACTACATGGATAACGCCGAAGGTCTGATAAAATACGTCATTAACGCGGTTCTGGCGCGCTGCCCGCAGGAAATGGAGTTTTTCAACAGCTTTGTGGACAAGGAGCTTCTGGAGCGCTTAAAGCTCGTTGCAAACTCTGAATTCGGACGCGTGACCTACACGGAGGCTGTCGAGCTTTTGAAAAAACACAACGATGAATTTGACTTCAAGGTTGAATGGGGCAGCGACCTGCAGACCGAGCATGAGCGTTATCTGACCGAAAAGGTTTTCAATAAGCCCATCTTTGTCACAAACTATCCGAAGGAAATCAAAGCCTTCTACATGCGTCTGGATGACGACGGCAGAACTGTCGCCGCGGCGGACTGCCTGGTTCCGGCCATCGGTGAGATCATCGGCGGCAGCCAGCGCGAGGAGCGGCTGGACGTGCTGGAGGCGCGCCTTTCTGAGCTTGGCCTATGCCGCGAGGATTACTGGTGGTATCTCGACCTGCGCCGCTACGGCAGCTGCCGCCACGCCGGTTACGGCATGGGCTTCGAGCGCCTGATTATGTACCTCACGGGCGTGAGTAACATTCGCGACGTGATCCCCCACCCGCGCACGGTCGGCACCGCGGAGTTTTAGTGATTCTCTGACGGGCGTGCACAGTGCCGCTCCGCGTTCATACGGATACAAGAGGCCCGCGGCTAAACCGCGGGCCTAGTCTTTTTTATCTGTTCTTTGGAATCGCCGCGCTTAATCACGACTGAGGACTCAGCCTGTTTTGCCGACGGGCGTCGGCCTGCTGTCCCCGTGCTTGACGAACAGCATGGTCACGAAGGCCATGAGCACACAGGCACAGCCATAGGGGAAGAGTGTGGTCATGCTGACCTTATCCAGAAAGATCCCGGAAATATACGGCGTGAGTGTTTGCGCCGCCATGCTTGCGGTGTAATAAAAGCCTGTGTATTTGCCAATTTCGCTGCCCTTCGACAGCTCGACGACCATGGGGTAGCTGTTAACGTTGATCGTCGCCCAGCCGATGCCGGCAGAGGCAAAGAGAATGTTCATCACAAGCGTGGAGCTGCCCGCGCGGATAAACGATGCACACAGGAAGGCCCCGCCGAGAATGACGATGCCCGCAAGGATGGTTTTTTTCCGCCCAATTTTCGAGGCGACCGCGCCGACTGGGATATAGGCAAGAATCGCCGCGCCCGTCGCAATCATGAGCGTCAGATTATAATCGAGATTTAGAACGCTGCTGGCATAAACGGAATACTTGGTGGTAACGGCGTTGTAGCCAAAGAACCACAGCACCACCGAGGCGAGGATAAGAATCAGCGAGCGGCGCGCTTCTCTGGAGAGTTTTCCGTCTCCGGAGAGTTTTTCTTCCTCGTCCGCTTCATCCTCAAGCTGAAACCTGCGGCTCTCCTCGTGCATCTCTTCGACGAATTTTGGCTCCTTGACCCGCCAGAGGAAGATGAGCAGGGAGACCAGCATCAGCGCCGCGACAAGTGCGAAGAACAGTTTGTAGCTCATCAGGGCGTTTACGGGGTCGCCCGTCCCAAGTATTGTCCCGAGCAGCAGCACGATGATGCCGCCAGCCGCGCCCATGAGATTGATGACGGCGTTCGCCTTGCTCCGCAGGGGCTTGATGGTCACGTCTGGCATCAGCGCAACCGCGGGGCTGCGGAAGGTCGCCATCGACAGCAGGACGAAGACGAGGACGATCATAAAAATCACAAGTGGCGTCCGGTCCTGTGCCGTGACCTCCGCCGCGTATGCCTGGCGGGCAGGCACGACAAAGTTCGTGTAGTCGGGGTTGGCGGAGCCATCCTCGTTCCTGATCGTAATGGCGGTGAACGCCTCCCTTGTGAACGCTTCCTGGATCACGACGGCACTTCCACCCGGCGTGTTGACCGTGAGCTCCGCGTCATAGAGCAGCTCCTGCGCTGCGGGGTTCTCCGGAGAAACGGCGCTTAGGTGCTTGATCTGAACACCCTCGACAAAGGAAAGCAGAATAAAGAACGCGACGGCGAGAATCGTTCCGGCAACGATGAAGGGCGTGCGCTTGCCCCGGGGGTTCCTGCTCCGGTCGGACAGCGCGCCGAAAAGCGGGAGTAAAACCAGGCCCAGAACGTTATCCATCCCCATGATGAGGCCAGACCAGCTCTGCGACATGCCAAACTTATCGGTCAGAACCTTGGGAATGATGGTATCATAGGCCTGCCAAAAGGCACTGATGAGGAAAAATGCGAAGCCGACAAAGATGATTCTCTTATAATTTAGCTTCATACAACCACACTCTCTTTGTTTTTTGTTTTACAGCCGACACCAGTCTACCTTTTTTTCTCTTATGCTTCAACAATAATTTGACTACAAATGCGCGCGGGCTTAAAATATAGTGGAAACGGAGGTGCTTTTTGCTTGAATACACTTACCCTGGGGCTTTGTCTTGCTTCCGCCGGAGCGGTCGTAGCCGCAGCCCTGCTTGCGCCGGAAAAGCCGGCGGAAGCGCTCCGCGCGCCGTTCTATGGCCGCAATTGCGCGCACCGGGGGCTCCATACGCCGGACAAGAGCATTCCCGAAAACTCGATTCCCGCCTTTAAAAAGGCCTCGGAGCTCGGTTATGGGGTGGAGCTGGACGTCCATCTCTCGAAAGACGGCACGCCCGTCGTGTTCCACGACGACGACACTCTGCGCCTCTGCGGGGTTGTGGGGAAGGTGGAGGAGCTGACGCTCCCAGCGCTTAGGGAGCTTCGGCTCTGCGGCACAGAATACGGCATACCGCTGCTCTCGGAGGCGCTGGAGGCTGTTGGTCCGGACTGCCCGGTGATCGTTGAAATCAAGCGCGGCTCGCGCAACGCGGAGCTATGTAAAAAGACCTATGAAATTATCAAACGCTTCGGTGGCATCTGCTGCATCGAGAGCTTTGACCCACGAATCGTCGCGTGGTTCCGGCACAATGCGCCCGAGCTCCTGCGTGGGCAGCTTGCCGCTCACCCCGCGGAGCTTGCCAAAGACACGAGCCGGCTCAACGCCTTCGCTATCGGAACCCTCCTCACAAACGTCCTGTCCAGACCTCATTTCATTGCCTACCGCATCGGCCGCAAGCCCCTCTCCGTCAGGCTCTGCGAGAAACTGGGCGCGATGAAGGTCGCTTGGGTCTCCGATTCCCCCACAGCCGAGGCGAGGAACGATACCGTCATTTTTGAATTCTACACGCCAGTAACAAAATTCAAATAGCCCGTCCACAAAGTATGACCAGGCAAATAAGTATCCCCTCCGGAGAATTATCCGGAGGGGATACTCGTATCAAGCGAATTTTTCGCGTTCCTTGACTGCCAATGCATCGCAGCGATTGTTGAATTCATTGTCCGCGTGGCCCTTGACCCAGTGGAAGCTAACCTTGTGGACGGAGAGCAGCGCATCCAAGCGTTGCCAGAGATCGGGATTTTTCAGCTCCCCGTCCTTCCGCTTCCAGCCCTTTGCCTTCCAAGCCTTCAGCCAACCCTTGTTGATGGCGTTGACAAGGTACTGTGAGTCGGTATAAAGGTCAACCTCACAGGGTTCCTTAAGGGCTTCTAGGGCGCTGATAGCGCCCAGCAGCTCCATTCGGTTGTTCGTGGTCAGCCTTTCGCCCCCTGAAAGCTCGCGCTGCAAATCCTGATAGCGCAGGATGGCGCCCCAGCCGCCGGGACCGGGGTTCCCGGAACAGGCGCCGTCGGTGTATATGGTGATTTGCTTCATCGGTACTCCCGCCAAGGCCGGCAGCTATGCGCCGACTTCAGTCTTTAAGCGTTTTCTTCGGTGCTTAGGCAGGCGCAGTCCCCTTCGGGAAGGCTTTCCGCCTCCTCCTTATCCGTCCGCGCGATAGAGATGAGCTTTGATCCCTCGGCCAGGCGCATCAGGCGAACGCCCTGCGTGGCTCTGCCGAAGGTGCTGATCGTCTCGGCACCTGTGCGGATGATTGTGCCATCGTCGGAAATGAGAAGCACGTCGTCCTCGTCACAGACAACCTTGACATCGGCGACTTTCCCGGTCTTATCCGTGACTTGGTAGTTTTTGACGCCCATGCCGCCGCGGCGCTGTGGCGCGCCGTCGTTTCCGCGGAGGTATTCCTCCATCGCCGTGCGCTTGCCGTAGCCGTTTTCTGTGACGGAAAGAAGCGAACAGCCATCGTGCACGCGGGCAGCGCCAACGCAGAAATCGCCCTCGCGCAGGCGAATACCGCGCACGCCCATCGCCGTGCGCCCCATCGGGCGGACGTCATTTTCATCGAAACAGATGGCCATGCCGTTATAGGTGGCGATGATGATGTTTTGTTTCCCGTCCGTGTGGCGGACGGAGATAAGCTCGTCGCCCTCTTCGATATTAATGGCACGGATGCCGTTATTACGGATGTTTTTCAGCTCACTGACGAGCATGCGCTTGACGGTTCCGTCACGCGTGACCATGACGAAATACTCGTCCTGCGTCTCAAGGCTGCGAATCTGAAGCATTGCGCTCACACGCTCGCCCGGATCGATGGGCAGGAGGTTGACAATGTTCGTGCCCCTGGCGGTGCGTCCCGCCTCGGGGATTTGATAGCCCTTCTTGCGGTAAACCCTGCCATAGCTTGTGAAGAACAGGATATAGTCGTGGGTAGAGGCCGTGAACACCGTTTCCACAAAGTCCTCCTCACGGAGCGACTGCGCCGTGATACCACGGCCGCCGCGGCGCTGCGCTTTATAGGTGTCCGCCGGCAGCCGTTTAATATATCCTGCGTTGGTCAGGGTGTAAACGCAGTCCTCCTCATCAATGAGGTCCTCAATGTCAATTTCGTCCTCAATGTCCTGGATTTCCGTCCTGCGGTCATCCCCGAATTTGTCGCTGATGGCCTGCAGTTCCTGCTTGAGCACGCTCTTAAGCATCTCCTCAGAGGATAATAGCTGGTCATAATAGGCGATTTTTTCCTCTAATTCTCGATATTCGTTTTCCAGTTTCTCCTTTTCCAAGCCCTGCAAGCGCTTGAGCTGCATGTCAAGGATGGCCTGCGCCTGGATGTCCGAAAGACTGAAGCGCGTCATCAGGTTCTGCTTTGCGTCGTCATAGCTGGTGCGGATGATATGGATAACCTCGTCGATGTTTTCCTGCGCGATGAGCAGCCCTTCCAGCAAATGGGCGCGTTCAAGGGCTTTTTTGCGGTCGAATTGGGTCCGGCGAACAATGATTTCCCGCTGAAAGGCCAGATATTCATCGAGAATGTGCCGCAGGGAGAGGATTTTCGGCTGGGTCTGGTTCTGTACCAGCGCGAGCATGTTGGCAGCAAAGGAGGCTTGGAGCTGCGTCTGCGCAAACAGGCGGTTCAAGACGACCTGAGGGTTTGCGTCTCTCTTGAGCTCAATAACGATACGCATACCGTTGCGGTCGGACTCGTCACGCAGGCCGGAGATGCCTTCCAGCCGCTTGTCGCGCACCTGGTCGGCCATGTTCTCAATCAGCGTGCGCTTATTGACCTGATAGGGTAGCTCGGTAACGATAATGCGCAGGCGCCCTTGGCCGTATTCCTCGATCTCGGTGCGCGCGCGGATCACAACGCGCCCCTTGCCGGTTGCGTAGGCGGCGCGGATTCCAGATCTGCCCATGATGATGCCCTTTGTGGGGAAGTCCGGCCCCGTGACGTGCTCCATGAGGTCTGATAGCTCCGCGTCGGGATTATCCAGTACGCAGATGCTGGCGCCGATTACCTCGCGCAGGTTGTGCGGGGGGATATTGGTCGCCATGCCGACGGCAATACCGCTGGAGCCGTTGACCAGCAGGTTCGGAAAGCGGCTGGGCAGCACGCGCGGCTCCTTGCGCGTTTCATCGAAGTTCGGGTCCCAGTCGACCGTATCCTTCTCAATGTCGCGCAGCAGCTCGTCGGAGATCTTGGACATGCGCGCTTCCGTGTAACGGTAGGCCGCCGGGGGGTCTCCGTCGATGGAGCCGAAGTTTCCGTGGCCGTCCACCAGCATGTAGCGCATGGAAAAG
>CAYRIA010000124.1:0-1532 GCA_964424175.1 uncultured Oscillospiraceae bacterium
GGATCAGGCGCTGCATGGCCGGACGCTCAAGGCTGGCGCCGGAAAAGCCGTCGTCGATGTAAAACTCGGTGTGTACCGTGCCGTCGAAGGTTTTTGAAAAGGCCTCCAGGCGCTCCTTCTGCACCTCGATGGAGTAGCCCTCTTCAGCCTGTCGATCGGTCGAGACACGAACATAGAGCGCGGCGCGGATGAGGCTGTCCGGCTCCGTTTTCAATTTGCGCATTTTACCTGCCGCCATGCCGAACCCCCGCGCAGTTATTATGTACCGGGAGAGCCTTGGAGGGGGATGTGTGCCTGCCGTCTAAGGCCGTGAACTGCTGTCACCCTGTGATCATGCCCGTCTCAAAGTAGCCTTCCGGGCAGGCTTCGAGGCGCCCCGCCACGTCGCCGACAATGCGCTCGATCGTCGGGTTTGTGACGCCGAGGCCGCGCAGCCGCGCCTCCGAAAGCTCGTTGCCCTCCCTGTCACAGCGCAGGAAGATCAGCTCCCTGCCGTCAATTGTCCTGCGTCTGCCGTTATTCCGTTCGTCCATGCCACACCTCCGTAGAATACTGTCCCTGATGAAAGTATTGCCGAAATGCGGAAAAACAAACGCGGCTCCGAAAAAAGCGTCGGCCATCAGCTCTGCGGCAGGCAGATGGCGGTTGAATATCCCGGCATCCTGTGGTAAAATGATTCACGTTGAATAAGCCTGAAGCGAAGGCGCGCCGCTGTGCGGCTTTTTTGCTTTTGCACAGAGCTTGACCGATAGTATCCAATCCAAGAAAGAAAGAAAATAATGAAACCGAAAGAAACACTTGGCGAGAACATCATGGGCACCATGTCCGAGGGAAGGCTTCTGCTGAAAATCTCCCTCCCGATGATGTTTTCGATGCTGATACAGGCTCTCTATAACGTCGTCGACAGCTATTTTGTCTCAAAGATCAGCGAAAACGCACTCAGTGCGGTTTCCCTCGCCTTCCCTGTCCAAAATCTGATGATCGGCGTTGCAGTCGGCACGGGTGTCGGCATCAACTCCCTGCTGTCGCGGCGACTCGGACAAAAGGATCAGGCGGCAGTGAATGCCACCGCCATGAACGGCATTTTCCTCGCGCTGCTGAGCTCCTTGGCTTTTATGGTTTTCGGCTTGTTCTTTGCCAGAGCGTTTTTTGTCACGCAGACGGACGTGTTCGAAATAATCGAGGAAGGCACGGCCTATCTGCGGATCTGCTCGATTGTCTGTTTCGGGGTGTTCTTCGACGTGACCTTTGCGCGGCTCCTGCAGTCCACCGGGCGCTCGATCTATTCGATGATCGGGCAGATTGCCGGGGCGTTGACCAACATCGTGCTTGATCCCATCCTGATCTTTGGGTGGTTCGGATTCCCCGCGCTCGGCGTGGCGGGGGCGGCCTATGCTACGGTCATCGGACAGCTTCTCTCGATGGGCCTGGACCTGACATTTAATCTGATCGTGAATAAGGAAATCCATTTCCGCTTCCGCGGTTTCCGCCCCAGCGGATGCCGATGCCGATTGCCGTGAAATCGGCATCGG
>CAYRIA010000124.1:1542-5848 GCA_964424175.1 uncultured Oscillospiraceae bacterium
CTGTCGGCGTACCGGCGATCCTGAACACCACGATCTTCTCGGTAATGACTTTCGGAATGAACCGCATTTTGATCGGATTTTCGACTGCCGCAACAGCCGTTCTGGGGGTATACTTTAAGCTGCAGAGCTTCATTTATATGCCGGTGTTCGGCCTGAATAATGGGGTCATCCCGATCGTCGCCTACAATTACGGCGCGGAAAAGCCGGACAGAATCAAGCGGACGCTGAAGCTTGCGCTGCTGTGTGCAGGCGGCATCATGTTGCTCGGCTCGTTCCTCTTCCAAGCCTTTCCCTACCCGATCCTGCGTCTGTTTCTGGACAACCCGGAGACGCTGGCCATCGGCGTGTCTGCGTTCAAGACGATCAGCCTCGGCTTCATCTTTTCGGGCATCGTTTTTGTGCTCGGCTCGGTCTTTCAGGCGCTCGGGCGCGCGACGCTTTCGCTGATTGTCCAACTGATCCGCCAGCTCGTCGCAGTGTTGCCGCTGGCCTATTTGTTTTCACTATCCGGCAATGTCAATGCAGTCTGGTGGGCCTTCCCCGCGGCGGAACTGCTGGCGGTTGCCGTTACATTCACGCTTTACCGCACGGTCAGCATAAAGCAGCTTGCGGCGCTTGCCCCGCGTGCACAGGGGACGCAGATGCACAATAAGGGAGACTGATCAATGAAAAAGGTCTTAATTCTTGCGACCGGTGGGACCATCTCCTCGCATGCGGGAGAGGACGGCATGGTTCCGCAGTCCGCCCCGCCGGAGCTGATGGGCGCGCTTGAGCGCTTTGCCCCCTACTACGCGCTGGACTACCGGGTGATCCTGAATCTGGATAGCTCCAACATCCAGCTTGAGGAGTGGCGGCTGCTGGCGAAAAGCGTGTTTGAGGCGCTGCCGCACTATGACGGCGTCGTCATCACACACGGCACGGATACCATGGCCTACAGCGCCTCCGCCCTCACCTTCATGCTGCGGAATCTAGATAAGCCCGTGGTGTTCACGGGCTCCCAAGTGCCGATCGGTTCGCCGCTCTCGGACGCGCAGTCAAACCTTGCCACTGCGCTCGCCGCCATCGATCACAACGTTATCGGCGTGACCATCGCCTTCAACCACAAGCTCATGCGCGGCTGCCGCGCGGTCAAGGTGCGGACAATGGGCTTCGACGCCTTCGAGAGTGTCAACTCTCAGAACCGAGGCGAGTTTTTTGCCGACGGCATCCGCCTTGTGACCGAGCGCTTCCCGCCCAGCGGTGAAGCCTGCGCGCTGGAGGACGCCTTCTGCAACGAGGTGTTTCTCCTCAAACTCATCCCCGGCACGAACCCGGAGATTTTTGAAGGCCTGTGCAAAATGGGCTACCGCGGCGTGGTGCTTGAGAGCTTCGGCGCGGGCGGCCTCCACTATTTGCGCCGTGACCTCTCAGCCCCCATCAAGCGCCTGGTGGACGGGGGCATCCCCGTGGTCGTGTGTAGCCAGTGCCTCTACGAAAAAAGCGACTTTTCTCTCTACGAGGTCGGCCGCCGCGTGCTGGCAACAGGAGCGATCCAGAGCCTCGATATGACCACTGAGGCCGCAGTGACCAAGCTTATGTGGGCGCTGGGGCGGGGCGGTGGCCTGGAGGCCGTCCGGCACCGCTTTGAGACGAATTACGCGGGTGAAATCACCTTTTGAAGAAAAAAGCGGGCATCCGGATTCCGGATGCCCGCAGATTTTTCGGGGCTAGGATGATTCCTCTTCCTCGGCCGGTATCCCGATGGCCTCAAGGTTCTCCACGACTTGTTTGTGCGTCAGGCGCTTATCAACGGCCTCCTTGACGAGCACAAAGGCGATGGAGCAGAGGGGAACGGCCAGAAGCAGGCCGAGTACGCCCCCGATGCCCGCGCCGAGGATGACAGAGACGAACACCAGGATACCGGGCAGGCCGACGGATTTCCCGACCACGCGTGGATAAATCAGGTTGCCTTCAAGCTGCTGAAGGACGATCAAGAACACGATGAACAGCAACGCCCGCGTAAATGAATCCGAAAGCGAAAGCAGCGCGCCGAGGATACCGCCGATCCACGCGCCGAAAACGGGAACAAGGGCCATCACGCCGACGACGGCGCTGGTGGCCGTGGGGTACGGGAAGCGAAACAGCAGCATCCCCATAAAGCAGAGTAAGCCGATGATAACCGCCTCGGTGAGCTGTCCCGTGACGAAGTTGCGGAAAGAGATGCGTGTCAGGCGGGCAACCCGGAAGATGCGCTCCGCCGTCCTTTTGCTGGAATAGGCACGGACGAAACGGGCGGAGAAGCGGCTGATGCGCTCTTTCTGCATCAGCACGTAGATCGAGAGGATCAGCCCGAGCAGGAAGCTCGCAAAGCCGCTGGCAAGAGACAGGGCGGTATTGGCGATGTCGTTTAGCACACCGTTTTCCAGCGCGTTCTGAATGTCGCCGAGCGCGCCGTCTTCCAGCGCGTTCTCAAGGTAGCGCCTGGCGGTGGTGATCAGATCGACCCAGTCGGAGGTGCCGGACAGCGGAATACGATAGTCGATTTCAAAGCGCAACAGCAGCTCGTTGATGTTGTAGATGAGTTTTGTGATCGAGGCGGGCAGGGTGTTGCCGATAATCGTAAAGGCATCCTCCACCTCGGGCACGATCAGCAGCAGGAGCAGGGCAATCAGCCCCGCCACGATGATCAGCGAGAGCACAATGCTCAGGCCGCGGGAAGCGCTGCGTCCGTTCAGAGGGAAGCGTCTGATGAGGGGAACGAGCATCCGCTTTTCGATCAGTGCGGTGAGCGGGGATAGGATGAAGGCGATGCACAGACCGATGATGATCGGCGTGAAGATCCCCAGCACCCGCAGGATGAAGCCCCAGACGCTGCTGAGATTGATCAGCCCGATGCAGAAGGCAATCGCTGCAAGCAGGATGAAGAGGACTTTTTTGGTGGTTTCCTTGTTAAGCTCCATTTAGACTCCTTTGTGAGGGCTCGTTTCCTCCGCGCCGCCCTCCAGCTCGCGGCGCCCCTCTGCGTTTGTGTAAAGGGTTTTCCGGTAGACGACATAGCGGTCATAGACATACTCTGAGATGAGGTTTATTAGCATTGTCAGCAGCAGGACAAGATAGTCATTCCAGCCGAAATTGGTCAGCTTCACGCCCCACCAAATCGACAGCGGGGTGAAAACGAGATAAAAGGCAAAGACTTTCAGCATGGCGACGGGCATGCTGGCTGCGGATTTGAAAGTGAATTTCCGGTTGAAGGTGAAGTTCCACAGTACGGAGAGGACGAGCGCGATGAAATACGTCAGCCCGTATTCGTTTCCAAAAAGCTCGTCAAGCCTCGTCATTTGATCAAGACTTGTGAATTCGTGCAGCAGGGTAAAGGATGCGAGCTGGACAACCCCGGCTGAGATAGAAAACAGCACAAATTTGACCGCCATCCACGAGGACTGCTTTTTTGTAAGCGTTACCTGATCCGTATTATCCATAGAAGCCTCCTACATATACCATATGTACATATTTAAACTTGATTTTATACCGCACACCAAAAAATAGCAAGATACCGCTTGCGTTTGATGCGGAGATTTTGTGTCCGTCTTGATTTTTGTCGTAAAATTATATATCATCAGGGGAAAGGCCGAAGCTGGCAGACAAAAACCGGCGCGGGAAGTGAAAAGGGGTATGACAGTGGGGTATAAGACAGATATTCAGATTGCGCAGGAGGCTGTTCCCGAGAGAATAAGCGAGCTCGCGGAGCGCTGCGGGATTGCGGAAGCATATATTGAGCGATACGGCAACTATAAGGCCAAGCTCAGCCTGGAGCTGCTGGGCGAGACAGACAGGCCGGATGGCATGCTGGTTCTCGTCACGGCAATCACCCCCACGCCCGCGGGCGAGGGCAAGACGACCACGACCGTCGGCCTGGCGGACGGACTGCGCCGCCTCGGCAAAAATGCCGTTGTCGCCCTGCGTGAGCCTTCGCTGGGGCCGGTTTTCGGTGTCAAGGGCGGGGCCGCCGGCGGCGGCTACGCGCAGGTCATCCCGATGGAGGACATTAACCTCCACTTCACCGGCGACTTCCATGCCATCGGCGCGGCCAACAACCTGCTCGCTGCGATGCTGGATAACCACATCCAGCAGGGCAACACACTTGGAATTGATCCGAAGAAGATTACCTGGAAGCGTGCCGTAGACATGAACGACCGACAGCTTCGTTTCATCGTGGACGGGCTGGGCGGCAGGGTTAACGGCTGCCCCCGTGAGGACGGCTTTGAGATCACCGTTGCCTCCGAGGTCATGGCGGTGCTCTGCCTTGCTGAGAGCATGGCGGACTTGA
>CAYRIA010000125.1:0-4099 GCA_964424175.1 uncultured Oscillospiraceae bacterium
GGCCGCACATTATGGAGATGGTCGTGCTTTTGCCCGCGCCGTTAACGCCGAGAAAGGCGAACAGCTCGCCCTCCTTCACGCAGAAGCTCAGATCTTGCACGGCTCTGATCTCGCCGAAGTGCTTGTTTAGGTGACTGATTTCGATGATGTGCGCCATTTTTTCTCCTTTGCTTAGTTGACGTATTTGTGCAGGAGCTTATAAGGAGCGGTATCTGTTTTCCAAGATAGCATATTAAAAAGACCGTGTAAACTGCTATTGCGGTTGTTTTCCGGAAATAAGACAGCCAAAAGACGCGCGGCGGGGTTTCCGCAGCGCGTCTTACTTTGGGAAAGGTGATCGTGGTACTATTTCACCGCGCGAAGCTCGATGTATCCACGCTCGCCGCGCGGCTCAAGCTGGATACGGGGATTGCCGTCATCCCAGCGAAGGCCGATGAGAGAGGGGTCATAGCGCTCAATAGCCGTCTGCACCGCCGTGATAGCTTCGCAGTAGTCCTCCTCTTGGAAAGGCTCACCTTGGAACATCAGGTATTTGGCTTGGGGCAGATCGATACTATCAAAGCCCTCGGGAATCACGCCGGCATAGGCGACGTCAGCCTCGACGCCCTGCACGTAGAGCGAAGTGCCCGGCTTGCGGTATTTCTCCGGCAGCCACAGGCACACCGGCTCGCCGCAAAGGGAGTTCATGCTGGTCAGGACTCCCCATAGGTCGCAGCCCAGCTCCTCGCAGTAGGACATATAGTCCTCCGCTTTCTCACCACGTTTGACGATAACCCTGCGTGCTGGCTTTTCGATCAGCTGAATGAATACGCTTGCAATGGTCTTTTCCATTTGATTCGGCTCCTTCCAAAACGCTCTGAATTTTACGCTGTAGGGGGTAAAGAGCGGCAGCGGACGGGTGTTCAGAGCATATTCCCGCGGATTGCAGCCGAATTCCCGGTAAAACGCCCGCTGATAGCCGTCCACACTGCCGAAGCCGAGGTCATAGGCCACGTCGATGACGCGGCAGGCCTCGTCCCGCAGCCTGAGCACGGAGCGGGAAAGGCGCAGCCGTCGGATGTAGTCAGCTGGGGCAAGCCCCGTCAGCTCCTTAAAGATGCGGGCGCTGTACCAAGGCGAGAAATACGCCGCCCTCGCCAAATCGGCCAGCGTAATCCGCTCCGACAGATGCGCATCAATATAGTCTTGCATCCGCTGGACAGCCTCGGTTTTTTCTGTCATCGCTTCACCTCCTGTCTTGCGTTATTGTAACAGCTTTGGAGAAGGAAGCACTCGACTATTCTTGCTCTGCTTCCTAAACTCGTTACGAAAGTCAAATATTTCGTCTCTATCTCAAAAAAAGTGCAAATTGCCTCTTGACTCTCCCACAGTGGCAGGCTCTACAATAAGGGTGAGCTCAAGAAAATCACATATGTGAGGAAGCGATTATGCTAAAAATCGGAGAATTTTCAAAACTATCCAGAGTCAGCATCCGTATGCTGCGCCATTACGATGAGCTTGGCCTGCTGATGCCGGCCAGCATCGATCAGTTTACGGGTTACCGCTACTATAGTGAGGAGCAGCTGCCCATCGCCGGACGCATCAGCGCCCTGAAGGACATGGGCTTTGGCCTTGCCGCCATCGGCGAGATTATCAAGTGCTATGACGATAGGGAGGCCCTAGACCGCTATCTGCATCTTAAGCAGATGGAGCTTGCCGAGCTGTCTTTGGAGACTGAGGGTCGGTTGCTGCTTTTGGAGACAGCCAGAAAACGGCTGAGAAAGGATGATAACATCATGAATTATAGCGTTATTCTGAAAACCCTGCCCGAGCGATACGCCGCCAGTGTGCGTATGACAATCCCCAGCTATGCGCACGAAGGACTGCTGTGGGAGACGCTGATGCAGGAAACCGCGGCCATGAACCTGCTGGCGTCCGAACCCTGCTATTGCAGTGCGACTTTCCACGACGGCGAATACCGGGAATCCGACGTGGACGTGGAGGTGCAGAAGACGGTCAAGAGGCAGTTCCCGGACACTGAGCACGTGAAGTTCAAGACCCTGCCGCCGGTGAGCTTCGCCTCCGCCACCTACAAGGGCTCTTACAGCAAAATCGGTGAGGTTAACGCCGCCGTGGCCGCCTGGGTGCGGGACAACGGCTATGAATTTGACGGCCCCGCCTTCTTTATCTACCACGTCAGCCCCCACGAGACACAGAATCCCGAGGAGTTTGTCACCGAGGTCTGTTGCCCGGTCAAGAAGAAATAAGGTTAAAGCGACGGGAGTCGAACCCACATTGAAGACGCGCTGCGAAAGAACTCTCCGCAGCGCGTTTTTGCTAATATGAATGAAAAAGCGGTCATGTTCTTTTCAAGTGTCCATCTCCACGCCCGCCGCGATCTCACGCTGTAGCTTCTTAGTTAGCTTTCCGAACACAAGAGCATAGGAGCGGTCGCATAAGCCCTGCAGCATGTCGTCGGGCACGTCGCCATCTAAAAAGACCGAGTTCCAGTTACTTTTATCCATGTAAAAGCCGGGGATGATGTCTGGGTATTCCGTCCGCAATGCCTCCGCTAGCAGCGGTTCGCATTTGAGTGTCAGAAGTTCCCGGCAGTCATAGCCCTTGTGTTCCGGCCCAGGCTGACAGGTGGCGGCAAACAGCTTTCCGCCCACCTGATAGCGAAACCAGCCCCATTCAAGCTTGTAGTCCTTTGTCGCGCCCGCTTTTGCAAGCAAATACGCATCCAGCCATTCGTATCTGTTCATCGGTTGTGCACTTTCCTTCATAGTTTGTGCGTTATATAAAACGCCTTCAATTCTGACTTGACCTCTGGTGGCAGTGCAGATTTTTTTATGCCCCGAATCGCGCCCTCCAGCGCCATCAGCCTGTGGATACACGCGGAGGAGTCAATGCTCTGAATGCACAGCCAGGCGTTGTAAGCGCCGGCGGCTCTCAGCTCATCGCAGCTTGTGATGCCAACGGTGCAGAGCTGCCGCTCTACTTCCGACCCGATGTTCGGCAGTTTTGATAACTCGCTCATCGCATTCCTCCAAATTTATTTCTTCTTCGGTTTTTTGTTCAGTTTTAGCGAAACACCGCGCACAGCCGCCATGTCCCGAAACAGATCTACAGTTCGGGTAGCCCGCTCCTTCAGCGTCAGCGCTTCCGTATCGGGAAGCCGCAGCAGCACGTCCCTGATGTCGGTAAGTTCCAACAGATAAATGGCGGAGGAGAAGAAACTCTTCCGTCGTCCGTCGTTGTAGTGCTGCAGCAGAAAGTGCAGGATTTCAGCCCTCTCATCCAGCTCCGCAAGATAGGCGTCTAGCCCGAGGCTCCGCGCCCGGTTGATGTCTCTTTGCCGCACACGGCAGGGGATGAATGAGTCGTACTCATCAAAATCCTGGTATCGCCCGCAGGGGTATTCACCGCAATCCCAGCAAAATTCCACGCCATGCGCTACACCGCAGCGGGCGATGGCGCAGGACTGATTGCCGGCACCACCGCCACAGCCGGGGCAGTAGCCGCCCAGGTGCATGGGGCACAGCTTACAGTTCAGACCGCAGAGCGAAAAGGCCGGGTACTTCCTAATAAAACCCTTCATCTTGTTCTCCTTTTTACGCTCGGCTCAGCCGCTCGATGGCCTCGTTCTCTGTGCTGACAAAGAATACGGAGCGGCCGTTGTTGCTTTCATAAATGAAGTCATGAAGAGGTTTGCTGGTATACTGCGAATAATCGCCTACAATGGCGAGCTTTGTATGATAGTTGATGAATTTTTGGAGCACCTCACCTGCAAGTCCGCGGCTCAGAATGAAGAATTCCTCGGCGATGGCGCGCTTATCCATGACGATGCGTTTGCTACCGCTCTCGTACTGCACGGTCGCGATCAAGTCAAGCGCCGACTGTGCGTCGGTAATTAGCCGATCAAAGCTCTTTACAAGGGCAATCATAACGCCGTTGTGTGTGATGTTTTGTATTTTCATGGTGGTTCATCCTTTTGGTTCGCGAGTCAAACGTGTATACTGCCAGCTTACAGACAGTATACCACAGGCAGACGAATATGCCTACAAAAAACAGAAGGCACGGTCATGGAATTCTCGCTCCATTTCCGTGCCTTTTGCCG
>CAYRIA010000125.1:4199-5815 GCA_964424175.1 uncultured Oscillospiraceae bacterium
TGGAGAAGGAGCGGCTCATTCTCGGCGACGTGTCGGAAAAGCTCGACCTCTCGCCCTACGCCAGAATTCAGATTACCGATAATGGAGGAATCAAGATGCTTTTTGTTTGCTATCCCAAATGCACCACCTGCCGGAAGGCGCGCACTTTCCTCGACGACAGGGCCGCGGTGTACAAGCTCCGCGATATCAGGACAGAAAACCCCACCGAGTCCGAGCTGCGTGTGTGGCACAAAAAGAGCGGCCTGCCGCTCAAACGCTTCTTTAACACCAGCGGCCAGCAATACAAGGCGCTGGAGCTGGCAAAAAAGCTCCCGTCAATGACCGATAACGAGCAATTTGCCCTGCTCGCCACGGACGGACTGCTGGTCAAGCGCCCGATTCTGGAGGGCAACAACTTTGTGCTGGTCGGCTTCAAGGAGGCCGAGTGGGAAGAAAAACTGGCAATGTCAGGGGAGAGATAGAAATGGTGTTTCGCGGTAGCTTCTGCCTGCGGGCGTCGATGCATTGGCGGTGAGAGCTTGACTGAAGTCGTAGCAGCATTGATCTGGGATGAGGATCGATTCATGATCTGCCAGCGACCGGCTCATAAGGCGCGGGGGCTGATGTGGGAGTTTGTCGGCGGGAAGGTTGAGCCGGGCGAATCAAAAGAACAGGCGCTCATCCGCGAGTGCCGTGAGGAATTGGGCGTTACGGTCTCCGTGAGCAGCGTGTTCATGGACGTAACACACGAATACCCTGACCTGAGCATCCACCTGACACTGTTCAACGCCACGATCGCCGCGGGCATACCTCAGAAGCTGGAGCATAACGATATTCGCTGGATTACCAACAAGGAGATTTCGCAGTTTGCATTCTGTCCGGCGGATGAAGAGATACTGAAAAGGTTGGACGCTCTTTGCTGAGTGCTCGGGCGCCTTCCGCGACGGGCCTGCCCATTGAGCGCCAGGAAACCCCAAATACATTACGCAGAAGAGCCGCCCGGAGGGTGGCTCTTCTGCGTAATGTATGCGTTCCTAAGTGATTGAATGTCGGCAGAAGACACACCCGGCGGCGTACATCTGAGCAAAGGTGAAGAGCACAACCGTGACTGAGGCAATTGCCACAACAGGAATGTGATTACCGGCTGTATCCACAACAGTATTGTGAATTTATTAGCAATACTCACCAAAGTTTCTTTGATAAATTTTTCGCAAGTTCTAATTGCGGAAAGCAGAGGATTGTATTATAATCAAATTGTCAGTCTTCATGACAGTTATTGCGGAGCTAAAAAAGGAGGGCATGTCTTTGCAGACCCGAAGAATTACCAACAAAAACAAGGTGATTTTGCATGCGTTGCGTTGCTTTATCGAGCGCGGCATTGACGCGACGACAATTGCGGAAATTGCGGAGAATGCCGGGTTGACAGAGCGCTCGGTCTATCGGTATTTTGACTCCAAATCAGATTTGGTTCTGGAAACGGCTTTGCTTTTTTGGGACGATACAGTCAAGCAAGCGAATGCCCTTTACGACAGAGGTATGTTTGCAAGCCTCTGCGGTGCGGAACAGATTCGTATGATCCTCAGCTCCTATGCCGCCTTGTATTTCTCTGACCCTGAGAAGCTGATTTTTGTACACGA
>CAYRIA010000126.1:0-5792 GCA_964424175.1 uncultured Oscillospiraceae bacterium
CAGTTGTTTCGCTGGTGAAAAGGCAGTTGCAAATAACCATTTTTCTGTCCTCCGTCTTTGTTTTGCCGTTTAGGCTTATACTGTTCATAATAGCACTGGGGGCGCTGCTTTGCAAGCGTTTCAGACCCTCTTGGATGAAAACGCGGACGAAAGCAAAGTGCTTTCGTCCGCGGAGGCTTATGCTACAATTACTCGTGGTTGTGTGCGGAGGGGAAATCATAGTTGCGCCACGGTGTTGCGGTGTGCGGCTGGCGCGGAGCGGGAGGCGTGTTGTCCATAATGTCGTAGCCGTCAAAATCGCACTCTTCAATCAGCGGCGTGGTGAGGATCTGCTCCTTAAGCTGCTCGCGGAAGTCCGGGTGAGCAATCTTAATAATCGCCTTGATGCGGTCGATATAGCTCTTGAGGTAAACGTCCGCAAGGCCCCACTCGGAGACAATGAACATGACGTAGTTCTTGAGCATGGAGACGATGGAGCCTTCCGGCAGCCAGGGAACGATGTTGGACTTGGTCTCACCCTCGTGATTGACATAGGTGGAACGCAAGCACAGGAAGCTGCGGCCGCCCTTTGCGCGCTGTGCGCCGTAGATATACGCCAGGGAGCCGCCCATACCGGTATAGGGCTTAAGTCCCTGCGCCTCGGAGCAAGCCTGTCCGAGAAGGTCGACCATGAAGGTGGCGTTGATCGCGACCATGTTCTCCTGCTCCATGGTTCCGAGCGGCTCGATGCAGAGCGTACGCGGATTGAGGCGGACATCATACTTGTCGCTGTTTTCGGAGAGCCATTTGAACGTATCCGCCGTGCAGGCGCCGGGGCTGGAAGCGCGGAGCTTCGTGATCTTGCCGCTCTCGACCAGCGGCATCATGCTGTCGCAGAGAACCTCGGAGAACACTTCGAAGGTGCCGGGCAGCTCGTTGAGGTTCTTGAGGATCTCCTCGCCCAGGCCGCCGAAGCCGATCTGAACCTTATCGCCGGTGCGAATATACGGAAGGATGAAGGAAGCGACCTTCTCATCGACCTCGGTGGGTCCCGGAGTGGGAAGCGCAAACATTTCCGTATCGTTTTTGATGATGTAGTCGAATTCGGTGACGTGGATGTTGCTCCACTCAATCTCATCCGTCGGAACAGGGAAAATACCCGTAGCGTCGATAAAACCAAACTTCTTGGTAATCTCAGGCATATTCTCGGTCACCCAGTTCGTGCAAACGCCGTAGCCGCCGACGTTGCACCAACCGTTTGCATCCGGAGGAGAAACCTGCAACGCACTGCCGTTTACACCATACTCGCGCATGCAGGCCTCATAGGTGTCATAGCCGGCGCCGAGAGGCTCGACGGTACGCGCATCGATGCCCATGCGATCAAGCGGCAGGTTGTAGATGTTGAGAAGGCGGAAGTGCTTTTTGGTGTCATGGTCGAAAATCATGTCGGTGGGGAAGTTCATGACATTATACCAGAAGGTAACGTCATGGTACTCTTCCTTGTGCGCATAGAGATACTCCAGGAAAGCATAGGGAATCTGCGTCGCCTGACCAAGGAAGATCACATCGCCGGGTACAATGCTCTTGGCGGCCTCCTCGATTGTCACCAGATGATCCTTGTAGTACTGCTGCCAATCTGCCGTTAAGTTTCTTTTTGCCATTGAAATATACAACTCCTTCTCCAATAATGTTCTCTAAAGTCATCGCAACTTGAGCTTAATATGTTAGCACTTCATTATACAACAGAATGGAAATTCATGCAAGTGGTATTGGCTTGTAAAGCCGGATTGCTTGTACAATTTGGTAATAAGCATTAATTTAACGAGAGATTTTTATATAAAAATGCGGCTTGATTCTATGCGCGAAATTCGCTACTCAGCTTCCGAGGCACGCATTTTCCGCGTTATTTTTGCCCTCCGCGAAACTTCCGGCCGCTTCATGCTGCGGAAACGCCCCATATGCTTGCGGGTGTATTGGCAATTTGGCGTCTGCTTCTTTGCACGATATTCAGCATAAATGCATAAATATGCATATAGAGCCCCCGACCCCGGAGCAAAGGCGCTCCGGGGTCGGGAGCTCTGTTATTTCGCAAATGCGCTACGCCGCGCCTCTGTGGCCGGCGGCAGGGAGTTTTTTATTTTGCAAAGGGGTCGTAGCCTTCGAGGTCGTCTTCCTTGATCAGCGGGGTGGTGACGATCTTCTCCATCAGCTCCTTGCGGAAATCGGGGTGCGCAATCTTTATCATCGCCTTGATGCGGTCCTTCAGGGTCTTCATGAAGACATCCGCCACACCGTACTCGGAGACGATATACATGACATAGACCTTCGTGGTGGTGACGATGCAGCCCTCGGGCAGCCAGGGCACAACGTTGGTCTGGGTCACACCGTTCTTGTCCACATAGGTCGAGCGCAGGCAGACGAAGCTGCGGCCGCCCTTGGCACGGATTGCGCCATAGAGGTAGGCGAAGGAGCCGCCGGGGCCGCTGTAGGGCGAGAGGCCCTGCGCCTCGGAGCAGCACTGGCCGAGGAGGTCGACCATGAAGGTCGCGTTGATGGCCACAATGTTCTCGTTTGGCATGATGCCCAGCGGATCGATGCAAAGGTTCTGGGGCAGGAAGCGGATGCGCTCGTCGGACGCCGCCCACTCGAAGAACTCCTTGGAACACGCCGCCGGGGACGAGCAGGTGATTTTGGTCAGGATGCCTTCCTTGCACAGCGGCATCATTGACTCGCAGGCCACCTCGGAATAGACCTCGGCGTGGCCGATTGCGCGCAGGTTGTTGAGGATCTCTTCGCCCAGACCGCCGAAGCCGATCTGGATTTTGTCGCCTTCCTTCAGGTAGGGCAGTATGTGCTGGGCGATCTCCTTGTCGACCTCCGTGGGGGGGGCAGCGGGGAAGGACACCAGCTCCGTCGGGTTGTCGACAATGCAGTCAAACTCCGTAATGTGGATGTAGTGTGTCTCACGGTCACCGGGGACGGGGTACTGTCCGGTTGGGTCAATAAAACCGATTTTCTTCTTGATGCGGGGATCCTGTGTAACTACGGAGTGCGTGCAGACCTGATAGGCACCAACGTTGCACCAGCCGTCTTCATCAGGCGGGCACACCTGAATCGCCGCAGTGTTGGCATTATACGCGAAGGGGCCTAAGGGGAACAGGTCGTAGCACATGCCGCCGCAATCGATGTTGTTCATGCCGATGGCCATTCTCTCCAGCGGGAGGTTGAAGGCGCTGAACATTCTGAAATGCTTCTTTGCATCAGGGTTAAAGACCAGGTCTGTGGGCATGTTCATGCAGTTATACGCCAGGGTGACATCCTGATAATCCTCGCAATGCTCGTTGAGGTAGTCCAGGAAGGCATACGGTGTGCAGGCCGCGTTGCTCAGCCAAACGGTGTCACCGTTTTTGATGAGTTTTGCTGCATCTGCCATTTCTCCGTGGTGTTCGTCGTAGTACTTTCTCCAGTCGATGTTTAGATTCCGCTCTGCCATAGCAAATTTAACTCCTTACCGAAAAAATAGGTACACATGTGCTCTCCCGAAGCACATCATTACAATAATTTTACAACACGCTTGATAAAAATGCAACGAAATTCCCCTAATGAAAAGGGCCAGATTTTTAGAGGAAAATTGTTCATTATGTATTATAAGATCATAGCAAAAACGGCATGAATCGCAACTTTCCTGCTAAAAACTGTACAAACTGGCCAAACTATCTGCCGCGGTTAAAAAAACCGCGCGGTTTCCCGCGCGGTTATTTGAAATTTGTGCGCCGATGAGCACACGCTTAAATACCGGATCGGAAAGCACCTTCCTGTCGTTTTTTCGTCATAGCCGCAGAGGTCGGCAAAGGCGTTTCCCGTTCCGCTGTGCATCTTTTCTTTACACGATTTTCGCAGGAAAGAAAAGGCGATAGATCGGTATTTCACAATTGACAAAATGCGACAGAAGCCGACGCACGCTTTCGTATACTTCGCTTAAGGCTGGTACACGCTGCGGCGCCGGCTTCCCTGTTCATATCATCCGAACCCGTCGGGTCGGGGTGCAAGTTCGTCACTAGCGATATCGGGCAGTAGACTTACTTCATGAAGCGTTCGATGGCCTTGTTCAGTTCCTGGATCATCTGCTGATCGTCGTTCCTGATGGCCTCCGTGATGCATTCGGTGATGTGGTCTTGAAGCAGCACCTTCCCGGCATTATTAATCGCTGACCGGACGGCGGCAAGCTGAACGAGCACCTCGGAGCAGTCGCGGTCATCATCGATCATTCGGATCACGGACTCAAGGTGCCCGCACGCTTTGGCCAGGCGGTCGTGAACAGCCTTCTTGTTGCTGTGGACATGTCCGTGTCCGTGTGCCCCGTCCTGCGTATGAGAATGGCTGTGAACCGTTCCGTCGGCATGGACGTGGCAGGCGGCTTCGTCATGATCCGCTGCGTTATGCATAGCGGGCACTCCTTTTTTACAAATTAAAACTCGGGGATGAGCTTTTTGAGAATCGCGCGCACTGCCTGCGGGCAGGCGCTCTCGATGGGCAGGTCAAACAGAGAGCGGTTGTCCCGGTCATACTTGTTGACCTCGGCGTCCTCAGGCAGCTCGCCAAAGACCTCAAGCCCGACCCTGGCCAGCAACTCTTCCTTGGGCTGGTCGTTGCGAACACGGTTAAGAACGAGGCCGGTGGTTCCGACGCTGATGTTGTTTTCGCCGGCCTTGGCCACGGCGATGATGCCGGCAGCGGTCTGCAGGCTTCTTGCCGACATGTCTGCCATAACCAGCAGGCAGTCAACACTCTTCATGACACGGCGGTTTAGCTGCTCGGGGCCAGCCTCACCGTCGACGATGACATAGTCATAGTCCTCCGCAAGGGTGTCGATTCCGAAACGGAGCAGCTCGTTGCAGGCACAGAAGCAGCCCGGTTCCTCGGGACGGCCCATGGTCAACAGATCGAAGCCCTTGCCGTGAGCGAGGATGCCGCGCATCAGGTCCTTTGTGGGGCCGTTGTTCAGCTCGTCCCTTGCCTGGCGCATGCCGAGCAGTTCGCTTCGAAGCTGGCTGACAGTTTTTTCAACAGGCAGACCGGTCGTATAGCAAAGGCTCATAGCGGAGTCTGCGTCAATGGCGAGCACCCTTCCGGGGAAACGCTCGGCAAGCAGGCGGATGATCAGTGTGGAGACGACGGTTTTGCCGGTTCCACCCTTGCCTGTAACGGCGATCGATTTAATTTTTTCCATACTTTTTCCCTCGCTTTCCAATGTGAATAATATGAATGTTTGGCCTAAACAGTGCCCACCGGTTCCGCTGTGCGAAAGCGGTGATTTCTGCCAGGCCTGACCTCCTGCTGCAGCAGCTTGCTGCTGCAGCAGGAAGTGCAATGGATCTTAAATGGATATTTTTAAGCGTTTAATACGCTTATTTGCAGAAATTCTCCGCACCGACAACGCTCTCGAAGTATTCGCCGATCTGGGAGCGCAGCTCGTCGTTGGACTTGTAGCGCGGGTCGATGGCGTCGACGTCGACATAGAGGGTGGGAATGCCGTACTTCTGCTGGATATGGTCGGTGACGATCTTGCCGGAAGCCCAAGTGTGCTTGCAGCCGACGTGGCCCATGAAGATGGAAACGTTGACCTTGTATTCATCATACATTTTGTCAATAACCTTCAGCCAATACTCGGTCGGGCCGGTGGCGCCGTGGATCATCGGAACGAGCAGCATGGACTTTGCAAGCTGCATCTTCATGCCTTCCCAGTTGTCCATATCTTCGAAGATAACGCCGTCCTGATAGCCGAAGCCGTCCATAACGGTGATTGCGCCGTA
>CAYRIA010000127.1:0-5781 GCA_964424175.1 uncultured Oscillospiraceae bacterium
GGGCGTCGCGAACTCTATCCTCATTAAGCTCAACCAGATCGGTACCCTGACCGAGACGCTGGACACCATCCAGATGGCGCACCGCGCGGGCTACACCACCATCATCTCTCACCGCTCGGGCGAGACTGAGGACACGACGATCGCGGACATTTCCGTTGCGCTCAACGCCGGACAGATCAAGACCGGCGCGCCCAGCCGTGTTGACCGCGTCGCCAAGTACAACCAGCTTCTGCGCATCGAGGAGGAGCTGTTCGACGTGGCGAAGTACCCCGGCAACGAAGCGTTTTACAGCATCCGGAAGAAATAAAGCCCTTTTGGCCGGCCTAGAAAAATTTGCCGACTGAAGGTATAAATGGTGTTTCTGTGGGAAAGAATACCTGCAGAGACACCATTTATGATTCAGGAGGTAACAAAATGGCTGATAATAAGCGCTTCGGCGACAAAGTAGAAGCATTTTTTGCCGGAAAGGGCTTCTACATAGTCCTTTTCCTCTGTGTGGCGGTCATAGGCGTATCCGCCTATTTCCTGCTTACGGGAAACGGGGACGATGTAGAAGACGATTACGGCACAGGCAGCGTGCTCCAGGAGGATGTTCCGCCAATTGACGAAGACCCCGAGCTGATTTATCCCCCTGAGGTCTTAGCGGAGCCATATGAGGAGCCTGGCGAGGGCGACGCGCTGCTGGAGGAAGTAACGGAGAGTACGGAAACCGGTGCACTCGGCGGAGGAGAGGCCGCGGTGCTTACCTCGCCCCAGTATGTCTGGCCGCTGGAAGGCCAGATCGATATGCCTTACTCAGTCACGGCTTTGATTTATAACCGCAAGCTCGGCGACTGGCGGACGAACGACACAGTCACAATCAGCGCTCCGCTTGGCACACAGGTACAGGCGGCCGGAAGCGGACAGGTCGAGCGCGTGTATACGGACGCAATGGGCGGTATGACCGTTGTCATCTCTCACAGCGGTGGCTTAAAGAGCGTCTATTCCAATCTTGCGGGCATGCCCACGGTCTATGAGGGTGACAACGTGATGACTGGAGAGGTCATCGGTGCGGTCGGCGTAACGGCGCCGGGCGAAACGAAGGAAGAACCGCATCTCGGGTTCAAAATGACCCTGGACGGGCAAAGTGTGAATCCTACCGACTATCTTCCCCCAAGATAGCTTCGCACCTTTTTAGAGCTTTCCGAGCTTCGGAAGGCTCTTTCTTTTTTGCCGCGGAGGGGGCACAAAGTTTTTCTGGAAAAATAGGCGGACGGTGTTATAATTAAGAGTGCTCTTTGCTGAGTGGGCGTGAATCTATGAGGGAACGGGAATCGGGGCTTATGAATGATCTAAAACGAATTGCGGCGGTGCACGACCTGTCGGGTGTTGGCAAATGCTCGCTGAGCGTTGCGCTACCGGTTATCTCGGCGACGGGGCTCGAGTGTGCCTGCCTGCCGACTGCGCTGCTGTCGACACATACAGGCGGCTTTCAGAATTATACCTTCCGCGACCTGACGGACGAGCTAATGCCGATTGCGCGGCATTGGCATGCCGAGGGCGTTGCCTTTGACGGCATCTACTCCGGATACCTTGCTTCGGCGGTGCAGGCAAGGGCGCTTGAGGAGGCCATCGACCTACTGGCCACAGAGGTGACGAAAATTATTATTGACCCTGTGATGGCAGACAACGGCAGCTATTATTCCAAGCAGGGGCCGGAGATGTGCGCGGCCTTCCAGCGACTATGCCGGAGAGCGGATATCATCACGCCCAATATTACCGAGGCGGCGCTCCTGACAAACCTACCCTTTAGTTCAGGTCCCCACGATGAAGAGTACATAGCCGCGCTGACTGAGGGCTTATCTCACCTCTGCGGCGGAGTGATTGCGATAACGGGTGTCAGGCCCCTGGCCGGCGGCATCGGCGTTTACACGTTGCGTGTGGAGACGGGGGAAAGCTGTCTCAGCGTTCGACCGGCGCAGGAGGGCGTTTTCTGCGGCACGGGCGACCTTTTTGCCTCAGCCTTTGCCGCGCTCACTGTACGCGGTGCACCGCTGCGGGATGCAGCAGAGACTGCTACCGCGCTTGTGGCCGAGAGCATTGCGCGCACCGTCGCCCGGGGTACGCCGCGCCGCAACGGCGTGGATTTTGAAAATGCCCTGCCTAATTACATCAGACAGGTCGAAAGTCTCTTTTTATAGCGAAAAGGGGCTGAAACAGCCCCTTTTTATTAATTAGTGGGAGGTTTTCTTCCGCCACCTTATCCGATTACAGCGCAAAGCCGCCGTCAACGCCAAAGACCTGTCCGGTGACGAAGGCTGCCCTATCCGATGTGAGAAAGGCCACGAGCGCAGCGACCTCCTCTGCCTTTCCCAAGCGGCAGAGCGGGGTGTTTTCACAGAGCCTTGTCCTGTCCTCTTCGGTGAATTCTGCCAGCATGTCCGTTTCGATCACACCGGGGGCGATGCAATTGACCCGCACGCCGGAGGGGCCAAGCTCCTTGGCCAACGAGCGCGTCAGGCCAATGACCGCGGCCTTGGAGGCAGAGTAGGCCGCCTCACAGGAAGCGCCATGCACGCCCCACACCGATGAAAGCGTAACGATCGTGCCCGACTTTCTGCCCAACATGCCCGGCAGGGCGCCTTGGATGCAGTTATAGACGCCATCGACGTTTACGGCGAAAACCCTGCGCCACGCCGCATAGGACAACTCGGTGAACAGCCCGTATTCGGAAATACCGGCATTGCAGACAAGAACATTTACCTCGCCGATTTCGTCATACATCCGGCGCACCTGCTCTAAGTCCGAGACATCCGCGCAGACCGCCGTACCGCCTAGCTCCTCCGCGAGGGAAAGGGCGCGCGTGCGGCTGTGAAGATAGTTGATATAGACCTGATAGCCGTCTCCGGCCAAAGCGCGAGCAGTAGCCGCACCGATGCCCCGGGATGCGCCCGTAATAAGCGCTTTTTTCATAAATTTGCCTCCTTATGACGGCTTAAATGGGGGATTTAATCATATGTTAGCGGGATGGTTATCAGGAAAGGCCGACGGAATCTGAGGTTTGAAAACAGATAGGCTTCGTGATACAATACAGTGGTTAAACCACAAAAGGGCCGGTTCTTTCTTTGGCCGTTTTGTTAGTAATGCGAAAGGAAGATCATTTTTATGCGGAAAATCGTCTGCAAGAAATGCGGAACTGAGATCGATGCAGCGCTGGGCGAATGCCCGAACTGCGGCGCGGTCTATTACATATTGCCTGAGGAGGACAAGACGCTCGAATGGGCGATGAGCACTGAACCTGACCCGGATGGGACGCAGTTATTTGAAAAGTCCGCCCCCGCTTCCGGCTCACGCGCGCTGGCTGAGGCTGATAACGATGAACTCTTCAACACCCGCGTGTGGCGTCAGAGCGAACAGACAGAGCTTAGGCAAGTGCAGCCGTCCGTGCCCGTGAGCCGACCCGTTCAGCCGCGCCCTGTGCGTCACATGCCCGCCGCGCCGGTGGCGGAAGGGAGGGATGACGGAAAGCTCCGCAGAAAGCAGCTTGTGGTTGCGGCTGTTGCGTTGGTGGCCGTGCTCACGCTCGTGCTTTCTGTGATGGGCGGCCTGTTCGATTTCAGCCACAACAGCAAAGACAACCAGATGATGCAAAATGTTATCGGCTTCACGGAGGCAACGGCGAGAAACATTCTTGAGTCCATGGGGCTTGAGGTCATTTCAATGACCCAGGAGTCCGAGGCGCCTGTGGGGACGGTTATCAAGCAGAGTATCCGTGAGGGCAAAAAGATTAAGAAGGGCGACACGATTACCATCACGGTGTCCGCCGGTAAGAACGGCGAGGATGCCGGAAGCGCCACTGATTATGCAGAGGTTCCCGGGCTGACGGACAAATCCTATGACGAGGCCAAGGCGCTTTTGACAGAGCTTGGGCTGCAGATCACCAAGTCTGAGGACGCTTACAGCGACAAGGAGGCCGGACTAATCGTATCACAGTCGCCGATGAAGGGCGCAAAACTCCAAAAGGGCGATCTGGTCATGGTCACCGTTTCCAAAGGCGCAGAGCCCTCGCCCTCTCCCGAGACGCATACGATCACAGTCACAGCCGGAAAGGGCGGTAGCGTCAGCCCCAGAGGCGCGGTCAGCGTGGCCGACGGGGAGGATCAGAGCTTCACAATTACGCCGGAGGACGGCTTTGAGATCCGTGAGGTTAAGGTTGACGGCACCGACATCGGCCCCGTATCCGGCTATACCTTCAGCGGCGTTAGTGGAGACCACTCGCTCTATGTGGTTTTCCGGCAGAAGACCGTTGAGGCATCAGCCACACCGACGCCTACACCTACGCCGCCTGAGGGTGAGGTGCCGGATATACCCTTTCCGTAAGCGCTCAGACGCCGACGATGCGACAGAGAATTTCGCCGTGCTCGTCGTGGATCGTCAGCTCCGCATAGCTCGGCGTAGCGCCGCTGCAGCTCCCGGGATTTATCAGAGTGAGACCGCTGTGCGTCGTGCTCAGCGGACGGTGCGTGTGGCCGAACAGGACTAGGTCGGCATCCCGCGCGCGACCCTCCTCGACAAGGGGCTGAAGACCGCGCTTCACGCCGTAGATATGTCCGTGCGTCATAAAAATTTTGGCTTTTCCGGCCGTGAAAAACACAGCCTCCGGAAGCCGGGACGAAAAATCGCAGTTTCCCCGAACCGCCTTCAGCGGGACTTGGGGGAACTGCTTTTCTATTTGGCTCAGCTCAGCACCGCCATCACCGAGATGGACAATGAGGTCGGGTGGATTGTGTGCGATGGCCGTCAGCATGGCATTGCCATGGCCGTGGGTATCCGAGAAAATCAGGAGCTTCATAGGGGTTCTTCCTTTAAAATCGAGCTTCTGCTGCAAAAAGGTGGCTTCAAACAGACGTTTTCAGGAATAAGTAACCGCTTGCGCAAAGCTGAATATACTGAACTGAAAGCGTATTTTTGGAGGTACTGCAATGCAAGATTTTGACAAGCTGCGTAAGGAGCTGATGAAGGGCGGGAAGGGCAAGGAAATTGAACAGCTTGCCAGTTCTCCCGAAGGAAAGAAGATCAGCGGCATGGTAGACGGAAAAGCCCTCAAGAACGCCGTGGCCTCCGGTGACAGTGCGGCAGTCAGCCGCATACTGAGCCAGTTTCTCGCGACCGACGAGGGGAAGTCACTGGCGAAAACAATCGGTGAACGTTTCGGAAAATAGTAGCGGCGAGAGGGGCTTTGCATATGAGTGAGCTTGAGGGAATGATCAACGGACTTCTGTCTAACCCCGACGAGATGAAAAAAATCATGGATATGGCCGGAAAGCTCATGGGTCAGGTGGGTGGGCAGACGGGCGGAGAAACGGTGTCAGCGTTGTCACCGGATATTGTCCTGCCCTCAGAGGGCGAGATCAGCAAGCTTCTGTCGGGCCTCTCCGGGAAGCAGGCGGCGAGTGCCGCACCATCAGAAGGCTCGTTAGGCACAGCTGTTCCGGGAGATTTGGCCGGCCTGCTCGGGTCGGGAGGGCTGGGGAGCCTGAGCAGCCTGCTCGGCGGGGGCGGGCTGGAGAGCTTGAGCAGCCTGCTGGGCACGGGAGGGCTGGGGAACTTAAGCGGCCTGCTCGGCGGAGGAGGCGAGGGACTCGGCAGCCTCCTCGGGATGGCGCAGAGCGTTCTTTCCAGCCCAACCGTCAAAAAGTTTCTGGGTAGCGGAACCTTTAAGAACATCCTCAGCGAGGCGTCAAAGCCCAGAAGCGATAAGCGTGAACTGCTCACCGCCCTAAAACCGTGGATATCGGCCGA
>CAYRIA010000128.1:0-5689 GCA_964424175.1 uncultured Oscillospiraceae bacterium
TGAACGGCGAGAAGTACCGCATGCTGTTCCTCCAGAATATGTTCTGGACACAGCTTAAGGCCTATTCCTATCTGGAGCGTGAATACGGCGCGATCTGCATCATGGACGTGCTCGGCCACTACCATCCCGACATCTACGAGCATCTTGACGACTTTGAAGACTGCCTGAAGGTCATGGCCGTCAAGATGATGAATCTGCCAATGATCCATGGTGCGGCCGGACCCGTTGACTACTACTGTGATCGCATCGATTACCTGATGGATAACTTCAACATTAACGCTTCCATCTTCCTTGGCCACGTCGGCTGTAAGCACACCTGGGCATCAACGAAGATCCTTTCCGACCACATCCAGGCCAAGCACGGCATGCCAACCTTGCTGCTTGATGTTGACTGCATTGACGGACGCTATAAGTCCGCCGATGAGGTTCAGGACGCCATCGGCGAATATCTCACGACTGTCGTCAAAGTCTGACGGACGCATCGGTCTCCTTTTATTTCTCCCGCGGTTTGGAACGCGGACTCTGCCCCGAATTCCAAACCAGAAGGGCCTGAAAACTCTGTTTTCAGGCCCTTCTATTTCGGAGTATTCCATGTAAGAATGGCTAATCTCTCCGTCTGCCGCCACTGACCAGCAAGAGGAAACGCAAAAGCTGCGCCAAAGACACGGCCAGTGCCGCAACATAGGTCATTGCGGCGGCGCGCAGAACTCTTCGCGAGCCTTCAAGCTCCGCGTCCGAGAGCATGCCCTGCGCTTCGATGGCGGCGAGCGCGCGGCGGCTGGCGTTAAACTCCACCGGAAGCGTGATGATCTGGAACACCACACAGGCGCCGAACAGAACGATGCCGATATAGGCGATGTTCATATAGATTGTCGCGTAAGCGCTCAGAATGATGCCAAGGATAATCAGCGGCATGGCCAGCTTCGAGCCGAGGTTGGTCACCGGGATGATCGCTGCGCGCAATTTGATCGGCCCGTAGCCCTGGGCATATTGCAGGGCGTGACCGGCCTCGTGGCAGGCCACACCGATCGCGGCGGTCGAGGTGCTGTCATGGACCGACTCGGATAGGCGGATCACATTTGCCTTCGGGTCGTAATGATCCGTCAACGCGCCGGGAACGCGCTCAATGCGCGTACCGGTAATGCCGTTGGCATAGAGCACACGCTGGGCCGCCTGCGCACCAGAGATGCGCGCAGCGGAATTCTGCCGGCTATATTTTGTGAAGGTCGACTTCACCCGTGCACTCGCCCAAAGGGAGAGCAACACGGCCGGCAGGACAAAATAGACATAGTTTACGTCGAAATACATGGTTTTTCTCCCTAAAGAAAATCGGTCTTTTTTGATGACAGGGGCACAACTCCCATGCCCTTATCATAACATCCTCGCGATTAGCGATTCATCAAATTTTTGTAAATTTGTGTGCGACTAAAACTCCTCGTATCGATCAGGGTCCTGATTCTTAAGCCGACCATCGGGCTTCGTCAGGGCGCCGATCACCGCCATTTCCTCCGCTGAGAGCGTAAAGTCGAACACCTCGATGTTCTCGCGCAGGTGCTCGGCGGAGGACGCCTTCGGGATTGGCAGTGCTCCAAGCTGGATGTGCCAGCGCAGGATGACCTGTGTGGTCGTTTTACCGTGGGCACGGGCAATCTCAAAAACCGTAGGCTCGGTGAGAACGCTGTTTGCACGCCCAAGCGGGCTCCAGGACTGCGTGACGATGCTGTGGGCTGCGTTCCACTCGCGCTGCGCCTGCTGGTTGAAGTAGGGGTGCAGCTCGACCTGATTGACGCTCGGCAGCACGCCCGTCTCCTTTTCCAATCGCTCCAGGTGCTGCGGAAGGAAGTTGCAAACGCCTACCGAGCGGATAAGGCCACGCTTTTTGGCCTCCAGTAAGGCCTGCCAAGCCTCAACATAAAGTCCGGTAATCGGGTTCGGCCAGTGGATCAAGTAGAGGTCGTAATAGTCCAAGCCCGCCCGGTAGAGCGACTCCTCGACCGTATACAGCGCTTCCTCATAGCGGTGGTGGCGGCCGGGCAGTTTGGACGTGATTATCAGCCGCTCCCTTGGCACGGCGCACTTGCGGACGGCTTCGCCGACCACGCCCTCATTTTCGTAGTTGAAGGCCGAGTCGATCAGCCGATAGCCGAGGTCGACAGCGGTTTTGATCGCCTCAACGCCCTTTTGGCCGCGCAGCTTATAGGTTCCAAGACCAATGGCGGGCAGCTTCAGCCCATCGCTTAGCGCAAGCTCGGGAATGTTCCGTGTCATTGCGGGCACCTCCTGTCTGTCCTATGGGTTATGTTCCAGTATAGTACAAAAGCAGTGGCTTGACAAGCACGGGCGCAGTGGACAGCATCCCGGGAATTAGCACCCTTCCGCCACATTTTTGCCTTTCCCCTCTTCCATTTCCAGTCAAAATAGAGTATTTTAAGAACAGAAGCCTATATTTGAGGTGAGCAGAAATGAGAACCCTTCTAAAAAACGGCAAAATTGTGGACGGTACAGGCAGCGCACCGTATTGCGCGGACGTGTTGGTCGAGGACACACGCATCCTGAAAATCGCGCCCGAACTCGACGAAACAGCAGACGAAACCCTCGACTGCACGGGACTTGTTGTCGCGCCCGGCTTCATTGACTGTCACTCCCACAACGACTGGTACGCCGCGCGGCGGAATAACGCCCGCTTTTTTACGCCCTTCCTTGAGCAGGGCATCACCACACAGGTCACGGGAAACTGCGGTTTTTCGCCCTTTGGCTTCGACAAGAGCACACCCTATCGCGCCCTGTTGGGCAGTGGGCTGTTTACCCTTGGCGAACTTGCGGGAGACAGCAGCAGCTTACCCGCCTTTGAAAAGCTTGTGACGGCCGTACCAATCAACCTTGTCCCGCTTTACGGGCATATGAGCGGCAGGATCAGCTTTGCGGGCTTTGATAGCCGCGCATTAACGGAACCGGAGCTTGCACGCTTTGACGAGATGATTGATCAGGCTCTCTGCGACGGTGCGGCCGGTGTCTCTCTGGGACTCATGTATGAGCCGGACCGCTACGCGCCCTACGCGGAACTAAAGCGTGCGGCGCAGCTTTGTGCAAAGCACAAGAAGCTCCTGACCATCCACGGCCGGGCAAACTCTGCCGCCTCCACCTCCTATAACCCGCCCTTCGGCGGCCGTGCGCACAATTTGCGCGCGCTCGACGAGATGGCGCGGCTCGCCCGTGAAACGGGCGTGCGCATCCAGCACTCTCACCTGATTTTTGTCGGGGAAAAGAGCTGGAAAACCGTTGACGAGGCGCTGGAGATCATCCAGAAACTCAATGATGAGGGGCTGGACTTCAAATACGACTCCTATTCGCTGACATATGGTGCATCGGTCATCACGGTCATCCTTCCCTCCTGGTATCTCTCCCTGCCGCGGGAAAAGCGCGGCTCCAGACTTGCCAGGCTCCGCCTTTCTCTCGAAATTGGAGTGACAAAACGTGTTCTGGGCTTTGACTTCCCCGACATCGTCGTTACCTGGATTGCAGAGGGGCAGGAGGGACTGATCGGCAAAACCGTGACTGAAATCGCAAAGGATTGGGGCACGTCGGAGCTGGACGCCTATATCCGCCTCGTCGAGCTCAGTGAAGGCCGTGGGCGCGTGCTGATGCGCAAATACCTAACGGACGAGATTCTCCTCAAGCTTATGCGCGATCCAAACTGCTATTTTATGACGGATGCCTGGCTGGAGGAAGAGGGCAAGCAAAACCCCGGCTGCTTCCTGTGCTTCCCGCTCTTTCTGAAAATCGCACGGGAAAACGGGCTTGCGCTGACCGACATGATCCACCGCATGACGGGCATGGCCGCCGAGCGCTTCGGCGTAAAAGAACGCGGTCTTGTCAAAGAGGGCTTTTTTGCTGACCTCACAGTTTTTGACGCAGCTAAAATCGGGCCCGGCACCTCAGACGAGGGACAACCAAAGGGCATCAGCTTCGTGCTGGTCAACGGCACACTTGCCGTCCGGGACGGCGCCTTTACAGGCGCGAATAGCGCAGGGCGCGTGCTTTTACAGAAATCAGAATAGCTACCCGAAAGGAGCCAAACATGGAGCTTGAAGAAATCATGCAGCAGAAAACTTTCGTCGTCGTGGGCGACACCGTGACGGACGGAAAATACGCCTGCAAAATTAAAAACCGCCTGAAAGGCTGCGGTTACGAGGCCTACGGTGTGGGCCGGGAGCTCTCCTCAATCAACGAGGTTGACTGCGACATCGACGTGATTGACCTGTGCATCAATCCCGCGAAGGGACTTGACCTGATAAAGGAGTGCCAAAAGCCCTTCAAATGCGTTGTCATCCAACCGGGCGCGGAGAGCGCGGAGCTTTGCACCTATCTGCGCGAGAATAAGCTGCCTTATATCGAAGACTGCCTGCTTGTGGGCATGAATCTTTATTCTAAAAACTGACAGAAACGGAGATATGGCATGTATTGCACACGAAACATCTGCGCGGATATTGATTGGCTTGGCGCCAACGACCGGAGGCTCTCGCGCTTTGAAAACGTTCACCCCATCCCCCGCGGCGTCTCGTACAACAGCTACCTGATCCGCGATGAAAAGACTGTCCTGCTCGACACGGCGGACAAGGCCGTTGGCGAGCGCTTCTTTGAAAACCTCGCCCACGCACTGGGTGGGCGCACGCTCGATTACCACATTGTCAACCACATGGAGCCCGACCACTGCGCCACATTGGGCGAGCTTGTGCGGCGCTATCCCGATGTAAAAATCGTCACCAGCGCCAAGGCGCTGACGATGATTCGCCAGTTTTTTGATTTTGATATCGATGCGCGGGTCCAACTCGTCAAGGAGGGTGATAGCCTCTGCACGGGTCGCCACACGCTCAGCTTCTATATGGCGCCGATGGTTCACTGGCCCGAGGTCATGGTCACCTATGACGCGCTGTCCAAAATCCTGTTCTCGGCAGACGCCTTCGGCACCTTCGGAGCGCTGGATGGCAGTATCTTTGCAGACGAGGTCAATTTTGAGGCCGATTGGCTGCCTGACGCGCGGCGGTATTATACCAACATTGTCGGCAAATACGGTCCGCAGACGCTCGCGCTACTCGGCAAGGCGGCTGGGCTGGATATCAAAATGCTCTGCCCCCTCCACGGCCCCATCTGGCGGGAAAACTTGGGCTGGTATATTGACAAATATACCAAATGGGGGGCCTATGTGCCGGAGGAGCAGGGCGTTGTGATCCCCTACGGCTCGATCTACGGCAATACGGCCAACGCCGCTGAGCTTCTGGCGGTCATGCTCGCCGACCGGGGCGTCCGGAACATTCGGGTCTATGACGTAGCCGAGACGCACGTCTCTTACATCCTGGCCGAGCTTTTCCGCTACAGCCACATCGTGTTCGCCTCCATGACCTACAACAACGGTTTATTCCCCCCGATGGAAACCCTGCTGCTGGCGGTGCGTTCCCACAACCTCCAAAGCCGTACAGTCGCGTTCATTGAAAACGGCACCTGGGTTCCGCAGAGCGGCAAGCTCATGCGCGAAATTGTCTGCCCGCTCAAGGGCATGATGACTCTGGATGCCGGACTGACGATCAGCTCCTCCCTCAAATCCGGGCAGGAGGAAACCCTCGCCGCGCTTGCGGACGCAATAAAGGCGTCCATGTGAGTTCAAACCATCCCAGAGAAAAAGCACAGCCCG
>CAYRIA010000129.1:0-5533 GCA_964424175.1 uncultured Oscillospiraceae bacterium
TTTCCCGTTCATAATAGCTCCCTCCATTCTGAAGGGATGAAAACTCCCCTCACTAGGGGTTTCGTTTCAACCACCTCCCTTGTGAAATGGATATGCGGGGAGGGCTTGTTTTCTTTCCCCGGTTGTGCCGGGCAAATCGCGAGGCAGTCATATTTTTGAATGAAATTGTTTTTTATACGGCAATGCTTCCTATTTTATTAAAATTGTGATAGAATAAAAAAAAGTATGTCATGATAATTAATCAAATAAAATGACGATGGGATAATGGGGTACGGCGAGAGTGATCGGTTTTTGCAGACGAATAACGGCAATTTTGTTATGCTGGGTTTTGGTCGCTGCCCTGTTTGCCTGTACGCCGGTAGATGAAAATCCCGTCAGTCAGGAAATGACGCCGTTCTCGCCGGTTTTTTACCCAAACCGCTTTGATGCACCGCAGGAGGTCGCCGAGGGGATGCGGCTGGATGTGACGACGGCGGCGGAGGGGTATATCGGCGTGTCGGCGCAGCGGACCGGCAAGCTGAAGGCGCAGATCGGCTTTGGGGAGACGAAGTACCACTACACCCTCAAAACGGACGGAACGGTGTGTTATCTGCCCCTGCAGTTTGGCAGCGGAACCTATACGGTAAGCCTGCTGCAAAACACGGTGGGCGACAAATACGTCGTGCTGTATACGCAGGAGCTGGCGGTTACGCTTAAAGACGAGCTTCAGCCCTTCCTGCACGCAAACCTCTATGTTTCGTATACAAAGGATTCGCCTGTGGCCAAGAAAGCGGCGGAGCTAGCTCTTGGCGCACAGGATGAGCTGGCGGTGATGTCGGCGGTTTACGAGCTGGTCAAAAATACCGTCGAGTACGACGACGAGTTGGCGCAGACGGTTTTGTCGGGCTATATCCCGAGTCCGGACAGAACGCTGCAGACGGGTCGAGGCATCTGCTTTGATTACGCGGCGCTGGCCGCGGCCATGCTGCGCAGCGTGGGGGTGCCGGCCAAGGTCGTCACCGGCTATGTCGGGGAGGAAGCGCTCTATCACGCGTGGAACGCCATTTATACGAAGGAGTCCGGCTGGATCGCGGTGGAGCTCAAGGTGGATAAAGACAATTGGAGGCGGATCGACATCACTTTTGACGCTACGGGCACGACGGACGAGCAGCTATATATCGACCGCTATGTATACTGACGGGGAGGGGTTATGAGCCGAAAACAAGTTGAGGATCAAACGCTCGCTGCTTTTTTTGGCGATATATCGGTATTGATCGCATCGGGCATGACCAGTGAACAGATTATTGTGCTATTGCAGACGGAGGCTTCGGACGGCTTGCTTTCGCAAACACTTTTATCGATGCTGTCCGTGTTGGAAGAGGGCGGCGGCTTTGGCCATGCGATGGCGCAGAGCGGCCGTTTTCCGGACTATGCGGTGACGATGGTGCAGGCGGGGGAAGCGGCGGGGCGGCTCGAGGAAGTGACGGCTTCGCTCGGCCTTTACTACGACCGGCGCGCGCAGATGAACCGGCTTGTTACGCAGGCGATGGTGCAGCCGCTGACGCTGCTCTTCATCCTGACTGTGATCATGGGCGTGTTTGTAGGCATGGTTCTGCCGGTGTTGACCGGCGTGTACCAGGCGATGGGCGGCGACGCCTCCCTTTACACCAGTGTCGCCTATACCGTGGGCGGCGTGGCCTTTGCCGTTATCTCGCTGGCGCTGGTCGGCCTCTTTTCACTTTGGGTGTGTTTTAAAACGGGCCGGCTGCCCCGCGTGCTGGACTGGCTGTGGCAGCATAGCCTGCCTACGCGCGAGGCCGCGCTGCGCTTTGCGCAGGCGCAGCTGATGAGCGACTTTGAGACGCGGGTCTGCGGTGGGCTGATGCCCGACGAATCCTTTGCGCAGGCGGCGGACGGCGTGCGGCACCGGCAGTTCAAGGCGTCCGCACAGCGCTGTGCCGTGCGGCTGTCGCAGGGCGAGGGCCTGGGCGAGGCGGTTTGCGCGGAGCGGCTACTGCCGCCCGCCTGCCTGTATATGCTTTTGAGCGGCGTCAAAGGCGGCCGGGTT
The DNA here is from genome assembly GCA_964424175.1 of uncultured Oscillospiraceae bacterium. Classification (GTDB taxonomy): domain Bacteria; phylum Bacillota; class Clostridia; order Oscillospirales; family Oscillospiraceae; genus UBA2658. The sequence goes on from CAYRIA010000129.1 coordinate 2,048, forward strand.
GAACAGGCGGTTTCGCGGGTGTGCGGGCGGCTTGCGGAGGAGGCGGAGGCGTACGGCGCGGCGATCGTCTGCCGAGTCGAGCCGATGTTGACCGGCTTTTTCACGCTGGCGATGGGAATCTCGCTGCTGTCGGTGCTCTTGCCCGTCATCGGCGTGATCACCGCGATGGTCTAGCCGGATGCGGGAGGAGAGGCGATGAGCAGGGCAAAACGGATCTATCTGGCGCTGGCGGCGGTGCTGCTGCTGGCCGCGCTGCTCGCCGTGCTGCTGCCCTGGCTCGGCGCAGTGGACGAGGACCTTGCGCTGCGCCGGTCTGAGTCCATCCGGCAGGCGGTGCTCGCGGCCGCGCTGCAGTGTTATGTAGTCGAGGGCGTCTATCCGGGCGCGCTTTCCTATCTGGAAGAAGGCTATGGTCTGATGATCAACCATGAACGATATATTGTATCGTATGCCTGTTATGCCGCCAACCGGCCGCCCGAAGTCATGGTGCTCGAGCGATGAGCGGGGGCGTGGGGCGGCAGATCCGAACATGGGCGGCGGCGTTTATCGCCGTAGGCGTGCTTGCGTTGGCGCTGCTTGGCGGCGCGACGTACCGCGCGGTGTTGCAGAGCAAGGCCAGGACCGACGAGCGGCGGACGGCGCTGGCGTATCTGACGGCGCAGGTGCGTGCCCACGACGTGCGCGGCGGCATCGAGCTGCGCGACGGCGGACGGACGCTGGTTCTCAGAGAAGAGGGGGAAGGGACGGTCTATGAAATGCGCATCTGTGCGCGCCTTGGCAATCTGGTTGAGGAGTATGCCCCCGCAGGCAGCGCCGCAGCGGAGCAGGATACGGCGGTCATCGCGAAAACCGAGGCTTTTGCCGCGTCGCTGGCCGGGGAAGGGCTGCTGTGTTTGCAGACGGACGCCGGACAGGTGCTGGTCAAGCTGTACAGTGCACAGGCCGAGGAGGATGGATCATGAAGCGGGGGCGTGCTTTTCCGGGCGGATTTTTGATGGTCGTGACCATGATCGTCGCCTGTGCGGTGGTGCTCGGCGGCCTCTGTGCACGCACGGTGGTGCAGCAGCGGCGGGCGGAAGCCCTGAGCGGGGCGGCAATTGCCGCGAGCAACGCCGCCAGCGCGTTTTATGCCACGGATTCAGTGCAGGAGCTGGCCGTGCTGCTCGGCGGGACGGCCGACGCAGACCAGGTGGCCGTCGGCTACGACGAGGACTGGCGGCCGGGCGGAGCGGCGTATCGACTGTGCATCTCGCTGCGGAATGAGGGGACGATGGAGGCCGCCGACATCGCCGTCACAGGCGGCGAGGCCGAAATTCTGGCGATGCAGTGCGACAAATATCGGGGGAACGGCGAATGAACCGTCAGCATGTGGGATTTGGCGCGGTCGCGCTGCTCGTTCTGATGATTGTACTCGTGGTTTCCATTTTAGGCGTGCTGAGCGCGGTGACGTCGCAGGCGGATCTGGCGGCCGCGCGACGGCAGGCGGATTATGTCCTGGGCAATCAGGAATGTGCGAATCAGGCGCAGCGCTGGCTGTGTCGGCTGGGCGAGGGGCAGGATGCCCTGGAGGACGCCTTGTGCAGCCAGACCTTCACCGACGGGCAGGGGCACTATCTGGTGGTGACGGTGGAGCGCAAGGACGGCGGCCTAGAGATCGCCGAATGGCGCGGCTATACGCAGTGGGACGGGGACAGCCAGACCGAGAAGCTGCTGCGGCGGCCTTGACGGCAGGGGAGAAGCAACATGGAGATAAGCGCCATACTGAGATATGCGGCGGAACACGGCGCGTCGGACGTCTATCTGGTGGGCGGGCTGCCGCTGACCTATAAGATCGACGGCCGTCAGCGCCGCGATCAGGACCGGTTGATGCCGGGCGACATCGAGCGGCTCGTGGAAGCGCTCTATGCGCTGGTGGGACGTGCGCGGGGCGACCGCTCGCCGCTGTGCGTGGAGGACGATTTTTCGTTTGCGCTAAGCGGCTGCGGACGCTTTCGGGCCAACGTCTTTTATCAGCGCGGCAGTCTGGCGGCGGTGATTCGCGTCATTCAGTTCGGCGTACCCGATCCCGATTCGCTGCACATTCCGCGGGATGTGCTCTCGCTGGCGCGGCTGGGCAAGGGATTGGTGCTGGTCACCGGCCCGGCGGGCAGCGGCAAGACTTCGACGCTGGCCTGCATCCTCGATGCGATCAACGACAGCGGCGAGCGCACGATCATCACGATGGAGGATCCAATCGAGATCGTCCATTCGCACAAACAGAGCATCGTCATTCAGCGTGAGATCGGCATCGATACCGAGAGTTATATGAGCGCGCTGCGCGCGGCCCTGCGGGAGAGCCCGGATGTGCTGCTGCTCGGTGAGATCCGGGACGCGCAGACGATGGAGGTGGCGATGACGGCGGCGGAGACGGGGCAGCTTCTGTTCAGCTCGCTGCACACGCTGAGCGCGGCGGACACCATCGACCGCATTGTCGATTTCTTCTCCGCGGCGCGGCAGCCCCAGGTCCGGGCGCAACTGTCGCGCGTACTCCGCAGCGTAGTGTGCCAGCAGCTCATTCCGGCAAAGAACGGGCGGCTGGTTCCGGCGTTTGAGATCCTGCATGTCACGCCGGCGGTGCGCAGTCTCATTCGCGAGGGCAAGACCTACCAATTTGCCTCGGTGATTCAGGAAAATGGAAAGCTGGGCATGTGCTCGATGAACATGAGTCTGCTCCAGCTTGTGACCGGAGGACAGGTCGAGGCAAAGACCGCGCTGGAATACAGCGAGAACCCCGAACAGTTGGAAAAGAGGTTAAATGGGTATGTGTAAAGAGGAAAAAGTGGTGTTGTGCGCACGGTTTATGGGTGGACTGGACTGCACGGTTGATGGGCGTCGGCTGACGTTTATTGAAAAGGCTGGTTCCAAGGCTGCCAAGTTGATGATCCTGCTGCTTTATTATGCGCAGGAGGGCGTATCGCGAGAAAGCATCAAAGAGAATCTTTACCGGGGCAGCGACGCGGATTTTTCGAATAGCTTAAAGGCGCTGATGTTTCGGGTGCGCCGGCAGCTCGCCAGCGCGCTCGGCGGTGAGGAGGGCGAGTCCATCACGGTCAAGGGGAGCGTCTACCGGCTTTCATCAGCGTTTTGCGTGGAAAGCGACGTAGTGCGGTTTAAGCAGCTTTACGCGCAGGCTGCGCAGGCGGGCAGCCAGGCGGAAAAGATAAAAATGTTCAAGGAAGCGCTGAAGGTATACCGGGGCGAACTATTGCCAATGCTCAGCACAGAGTCTTTTGTCGTGTTTGAAAATGCGCTGCTGTGCGACCTGTTTGGAGATGCCTTGCGGCAGGTCTGCGCTTATCATATAGATCGTCATGAATATGAAGAGGCGCATGATTATTACCGGCGTGCGCTGGCCGTGTTTCCCTTTGATGAGGAGTGGGCGGTCGGCAGCATCAACGCACTGCTGGCGCAGGGCAAATACAGCGAGGCTTCGGGTGAATATGAGGA
>CAYRIA010000130.1:0-5527 GCA_964424175.1 uncultured Oscillospiraceae bacterium
AAGTTCGGAGGTGTTCTTAAGGGTATCGGAACTGCCATGGGTTCTGTAGCTCTAGTTGCAGGAGCTGCTACCATAAAACTTGGTAAGGAAATTGTTCAGCAGTTTGGTGAGCTGGAACAAAACCTTGGAGGATCGGAAGCGGTATTTGGAGAGTACGCAGCTTCCATTCAGAAAAGTGGTGAGGAAGCATATAAGAATCTTGGAGTATCCCAAAGTGACTACTTGGCAACAGCAAACAAGATGGGAGCACTATTTCAAGGCTCTGGTGTTGAGCAGCAGAAAAGTCTTGAGCTGACTGAGAAAGCAATGCAGCGAGCTGCTGATATGGCATCTGTTATGGGAATTGATATGCAAGTTGCACTGGATTCTGTTGCTGGAGCGGCAAAGGGAAACTTCACCATGATGGATAACCTTGGTGTTGCCATGAATGCTACAAACATAGAAGCTTACGCTCTAGCTAAAGGTCTTGATTTTACTTGGGCATCTGCTACTCAAGCAGAAAAAGCAGAAGTCGCCATGCAGATGTTCTTTGAAAATACACAGCAGTATGCCGGAAACTTTGCAAAAGAATCTACCGAGACAGTGACTGGTTCTATTGGACTTTTGCAAGCTGCCCTTGGATCATTTACAGCAGGCTTAGGAAATGCAAATGCAGATATGACCAATCTAACACAAAATCTGGTGGATGCATTCCAGGCAGTAGTAATAAATATTGTACCAATCTTGGAGAATGTAGTAACTGCATTACCAACTGCAATGGATGCGATACTACTAGCCATTGGTGATTTACTTCCTGTACTTCTAAGTACTGTAACGGAGTTGTTTGGGCAGGTTTTGGAAACATTACTTAGTTTGCTTCCTGAGCTTATCCCAGCTGCAGTAGATGCTGTAATGACGATAGTTGGTGCACTCATAGAGAATTTACCTCTACTGATAGATGCTGCTGTTCAGCTGGTAACTGCTCTTGTTGAAGGGTTTGGACTGGCTTTACCACAATTGATTCCAGCTATGGTAGAAGCAGTTATTCTAATTGCAACAACATTAGTAGGTAACTTAAACCTTGTATTAGATGCAGCTTTTCAGATTATTAGTGGTTTAGCACAGGGACTTCTAAATGCTTTACCTACACTTATTCAATCCTTACCACAAATTATTAATACCATCATTACCTTTATAACAAGCAATCTACCTAGGATTATTGAAATGGGTGTGCAACTAACCATTCAGCTAGGTGTAGGACTTATTCGTGCTATACCACAAATTGTAGCTCAGCTTCCACAAATCATTGTTGCTATAGTTTCTGGTCTTGGTAGAGCAATCCCTTCTATGATGGAAGTAGGACGAAACATAGCTCGTGGATTATGGGATGGAATTGCATCTATGATTAGTTGGTTAAAAGATAAAGTAGATAGTATGGTTGGCGGAATAGTAAGAGGAGTTAAAGGAACTTTAGGTATCAGATCTCCATCAAAGGTGTTTGCTGGAATCGGTGCTAATATGGGTGAAGGTATAGGTGTTGGATTTACCGATGCGATGGCGGGTGTAGAAAAAGATATGGAAGGTGCTATTCCAACTGACTTTGGCTTAGATATGAACAGTGTAGTAACTGGAGCAGAAGGAGTAAGCAGTGGAGCTGTGTTTGATGTAACAATACCTCTTACCATTGATGGAAATATCCTTACAAGAGTTATTGCCCAGCTTCAGTGGAATCAAAATACGGTAACAGTTAGAAACCTGGGTGTAGCAAGAACATAAATGAAATTTTATATAAGGAGGGCAGATAATTATGATTGATATATTTTCAGGCATTACTCTTATTCAAACTATAAAAAAGGTTATGAGTGCGACTTTAAGAGAAACATTAGAAGGTGAGTTTACATTATCCTTTACAGTACTAGCTAAATCTGCCCTTGCTTTAAAGACTAGGCAAATTGCAAAACTTAATAATCAATATTTTGAAATTGTGCAGATTAGTAAGTCTTTACAAGGAAGCCTTCCCATCTGTGCAGTTTTATGCGAGCATGTTTCATATGTTTTAAATGATGATATTTACAAGATAGACACTTTTGATTTTACAGGGGACCCTGCAGAAGGACTTAATCTGCTTCTAGCAGGAACACCTTTTACCGCAGGACTTGTTGATTATACTGAAAGTACAACTATGAAAATAAATCAAGAGGTTTCAAGAAGAGCAGCTTTGATGCAGTATATTGCCATCTTAGGTGGAGAGATTGAGTACGATGGATATAAAATTAATATCAGAATCCAAAGAGGAAGTGTAGAATACAAGCCAGTAATGGATAGCAAAAATGTTACTAATGTGGCAGTATCACATGACTCAAGAGAAAATGCTTCATCCTATGATGTTTCATTCTTTAAACTTTTAGACTTATCTGTTGGGGATAATGTACATATTGTTTTTAAACCCCTAGGGATAAATATTAAAACACGGATTATTTCACTTGAATACAATCCTTTTTATAGATACAACATTCGAGTTGAAGTTGGAAGATATAGACCTAGTATTTCAGATACCTTTTATAGGATAGAAACTTCCATATCAAATGTAGGAAACTCTGTAGATGATTTAACGACCAAGGTAAATGACTTAGGGGTTTCATATACAATTGTATCAAACATTGTAGTCGGTGAGGGAGTTATTGATGTTACCTACACAGTCCAAAAGGATGATACTCACCAGTATTATGCAAAATACAATTATTCAGTAGATAGTGCTGGAAGATTTACAAGTATTAGTCTTAATGAAATATTTTCAGAACTCCTTTTAAAGGAAGTATCTACTTTAACAGTTGATGTGAGCAGCTTTGATATAGTCTATGCAGATTATACAACTGCTAAATACAGTTATTCAGTTGATAGCAGTGGAAGAATTACAGGAATAACAAAGGTGGGATAAAATGAGCTATGATAAAAGATTTAATAATACCTTGGCTATTTGGACAGCTTTTGGTGGCAGAGGAGATCTTCTCTTTACCATCCCAACCTTAACTTGGCAAAAGGTTAATTATAGCCATTTTGGATATACCCAGTCTGGAGGAGAAACTAAAATTAATGTCTATGATAATGGGTCTTCTATAATAGCATCCTACTCTGCAAAAACGCCATATACTTCCTACTGGAATAAAACTACAAAAAAATGGACTCTTTCTAATGTTACTTGGTGGAACAATGGAAAACCAGAAATATTATGGGCAGGAGATGGTGTGTATCTAGCAAAGATTGTAGGACTGGCAAATATCATTTCATCCTATGACGGTATAACCTGGTACAATGCTGGGTACTGTGCTGGAGCCTATAATGCAATGACTTGCGGAGCTTATGATGTGTCAAGAAACTGTGGAGTTGTCAGCTGGTGGTATTATAAATCTCCAGTATACTATAACTATCAAGACTTAAAAACAAGAGTTGCTTGGACTTTAGTAGGGTCTGATGGTACTTCAGTACCTATTTTTAAATATCTTACTACCCATAAAGGAAACTTTGTAGGAGTTGTTGGAGGGGATTTATCCATTGCAAGAGCCAGTTCATTAAGTCCTGGATCTTGGGTTACTACTATTGATGAAGATCAAAAAGAAACCCATTATATGTTCATCCGCTCTGTACATGAGAAGTTATTTGTTATGAAGTGGCACTCAACATATGCAAATGGTAAATATACCTATTATGTAAAGCTATGTGTGATGAATGATAGCGCAACTCAGCTAATAGAAACCAATCTTTCTCATGTAGGAGATTTGGCAGACAATAGAATTGCTAATCCGCAGAATATTATATGGATGGCAGACTGGGGTAAATTTGCTCTATTTAATCAAGGGATGCTCTATGTATCAGATGATGGCATCACTTGGGTAGGAAAAGAGCAGCCGGGTTTTACAACAAGGGATCTTGTAACATTTGAAGGAGCAATTTATGTTCCAGGCAAGGGTTTTTACGTAAGCTGTAATGATGATTATGTGTATTATGCTGAATATTAAAGACATTTGTGATTATTAGTATTTTAAGTCGCAGGTGTCTTTTTTATATATAAAACTAAGATGAAAGTTGGGAGGAAAGAGAATATGAAGGAAATATGGAATTACTTACAGATGATTTTTGCCGCTATTGGTGGATGGCTTGGCTGGTTTTTCGGAGGTTACGATGGATTTTTATATGCCCTGATTGCCTTTGTGGTCATTGATTATTTACTTGGAGTGATGTGTGCAGTTCTTGAAAAACATCTATCCAGCGATGTAGGTGCTCGGGGCATCTTTAAGAAAGTAGTTATCTTCTCCTTAGTTGGAGTAGCACACGTTATTGATCAGAACATTATAGGAGATGGCAGTGCCATAAGAACTGCAGTGATTTTCTTTTATCTATCCAATGAAGGAATCAGTATTATTGAAAATTCTACAAGACTTGGCCTACCTATTCCAGATAAACTACGAGACATCTTGGAACAGCTAAAAGACGGAGGGGATAAGGATGGCACTAAGTAATTTAAAGACAAAATACATGACCAGGAATGATTGTTATACTGCTGGAAGAAAGATTACTCCTAAAGGCATTATGGTTCATTCCACAGCCACACCCGGAGTAATGGCAGCAGATTGGTTTAGTAGATGGAATAAGTCTTACAGGGCAGGGGAAATAAACAGACAAGTTTGTGTACATGCCTTTGTAGATGATAAGGAAGTATATCAGTATCTTCCTTGGGACCATCGAGGATGGCATGGTGGAGGTAAAGCTAATGATACCCACATCGGTTTTGAAATATGTGAACCGGGTGGGTTTTCTTATTCTGGTGGAGCTATGGCGGATTATGATGTTAAGAAAAATGAACCTTACTTTAGAGCTGCATGGAAAAATGCAGTAGAACTATGTGTACTTCTTTGCAAGGAGTATGGCCTAACTGAGAAGGACATTATCTGCCACAGTGAAGGCTATAAAAAAGGAGTTTCAAGTAATCACTCTGATGTAATGCACTGGTTTCCAAAGCATGGAGAGAGTATGGATACCTTTAGGGCATCAGTTAAATCGGCACTAAACAAAACTACTAATACTGTTAATATATCAATTGGAGATGTAGTAGAAGTTAAATTATCAGCTGAAAGGTATTATCCAGGTGGACCAATTATCCCTTCTTTTGTAAAAGGTTCTTATCATAAAGTTACTCAAGATACTTCAGGAGGTAAGCTTGTTTTTAAGGGCGGGAAGAAATGTGTACTCCTTGGTAAGAAAGTGGAAATGAAAACTAAAGAAGAGTCTAATGGGATTATGACCTGGATTGATAAGGATGGTCTTAATGTCATTACATCTGTTACTAAAGAGGAACCAACAGCAGTTAATGTGAAGTATTACCGAGTGCAAATAGGAGCTTTTTCAAATAAAGAAAATGCCGAAGAACTTCTAAAGAAGTTAAAGGTAGCAGGGTTTGATGGGATTATTAAATATGAGTAGAAAGTACCATAAGTTATGAGCTAGAGCTGATGATGATATTTCTGTAATCATTGGCTCTTTTTTTATCCCT
>CAYRIA010000131.1:0-5518 GCA_964424175.1 uncultured Oscillospiraceae bacterium
TGCTGAGCTACGTGATTGACGCAGACAAGTGCAAGGGCTGCACGCTCTGCGCGCGCAACTGCCCGGCAAACGCCATCACCGGCGAAGTCAAAAAGACCCATGTGGTCGACAACACGAAATGCATCAAGTGCGGAGCCTGCATCGATAGCTGCAAGTTCGGCGCGGTGTATAAGAAATAAGGGGAGGAGGAACCAGATATGGAAACCAAAATGATTAACCTAAAGATCAACAACACGCCCGTTAGCGTTCCCGAGGGCACAACCATCCTTCAGGCCGCGCGCGAGGCGCATATCGACATTCCCACCCTGTGCTACCTCAAGGACATCAATGAGATCGGCGCCTGCCGCATGTGCGTGGTCGAGATCAAAGGCTCGTCCAAGCTCAATGCAGCCTGCGTGTTCCCCGTGTCCGAGGGTATGGAGGTCATCACCAACTCCAAGCGCGTGTTTGAAGCGCGCAAAGTGAATCTTCAGCTCCTGCTCTCGAACCACCGCCGCGAGTGCCTAAGCTGCGTGCGGAGCGGAAGCTGTGAGTTGCAGAGCCTCTGCACAACCTATGGCGTGGACGACGAAAAGGCCTTTGACGGGGCCAAGACCCCCTCGGAGATCGATGACTCCGCGACACACATGGTACGCGACAACTCCAAGTGCATCCTCTGCCGCCGCTGCGTTGCCGCCTGCGACAAGCTGCAGGATGCAGCCGTGATCGGCGTGAATAAGCGCGGCTTCAACACCCACATCGGCTCGGCCTTTGACGCACCGCTGAACTCCGTGGCCTGCATCTCCTGTGGCCAGTGCATCGTTGCCTGCCCCACCGGCGCCCTGCATGAGAAGGATCAGACGGACGAGGTCTGGGCGGCGCTGGCCGACCCCGAAAAGCGCGTTGTCGTGCAGACCGCGCCCTCTATCCGTGCCACGCTCGGCGAGTGCTTCGGCCTGCCCATTGGCACCAATGTCGAGGGCAAGATGGTTGCAGCCCTGCGCAGGCTCGGCTTTGACGACGTGTTTGACACCGACCTATCGGCGGACCTGACCATCGTCGAGGAGGCAAACGAGCTGGTTGAGCGCATCAAGACCGGCGGCGTGCTGCCGATGATCACCTCCTGCTCCCCCGGCTGGATCAACTACTGCGAGCACTATCATCCCGAATTTATTCCCAACCTATCCAGCTGCAAGTCCCCGCAGCAGATGTTTGGCGCACTGACCAAGAGCTGGTACGCCGATAAGCTGGGGATGGACCCGAAGAACATCTTCATGGTCAGCATCATGCCCTGCACTGCCAAGAAGTACGAGTGCAAGCGCCCCGAGCAGTCGGCAAACGGCGTGCCGGACGTAGACGTGGCCCTGACGACCCGCGAGCTGGCGCGCATGATCGAGCGCGCAGGCCTGGACTTCACGAGCCTGCCGGACGAGAACTTTGACGCCCCCCTCGGTGTGTCCACGGGCGCGGCGGTCATCTTCGGCGCCACCGGCGGCGTGATGGAGGCGGCGCTGCGCACCGCGGCAGAGTGGATTACGGGCGACCCCGCGGCACCGGTTGAGTTTTGCGACATGCGCGGCACGAGCGACATTAAGGAAGCGACCTATAAGGTCGGCGACCTGACACTCAACGTTGCCGTTACCTCCGGGCTGAAGAACGCGCGCGAACTACTGGAGGCCGTCAAGTGCGGCGAGAAGGACTACCACTTCATCGAGGTCATGGGCTGCCCCGGCGGCTGTGTCAACGGCGGCGGCCAGCCCCTGCAGACGGCCAGCGTCCGCAACAACCAGGACATCAAGAAGCTCCGTGCGAAGGCACTGTATTCCCAGGATTCCAATATGCCTCTGCGCAAGTCCCACGACAACCCCGTGCTCAAGGAAATCTACGACAACTTCCTTGAAAAGCCCGGCAGCCATAAGGCGCACGAGCTGCTGCATACCCACTATACCGCAAAGAGCCGCTTTACCGGCGAATAAACTCTACAAAATAGCACAGCTCCCTGCAAGGAGTTTTCCTTGCAGGGAGCCTTTTTTCGCCATATTACTGATGCAAAGCCTTGAAAAGTCGGTTTTTCCTCAAACGCTCATAGCAGAGCCTTGATTTTCGCTTCAAGCTCCTCCGGAAAGTCCGCGCGGTCGAAGCGTCCGGCGAGCCGTGCCGGGGAACCGGACAGCACAAAGATCGTATCCGCGAGGCGGGCGGCCTCGGCAATGTCGTGGGTGACGAACAGAACCGTGCGGCGCTGCGCCTCACTCTCATAGACGCGGAAAAAGCTCTCGTAAAGCTCGTCCTTGCGCTTGGGGTCGAGCGCCTTGAACGGCTCGTCGAGGAACAGCACGTCCGCCGGGTATAAAAAGGCACGGCAGAGCGCCACACGCTGGAGCATCCCCCCAGAGAGGGCGTCGAGCGGGGCGTGCAGGTAAGCACCAAGTCCGACGAGCTCGAGCTGCCGCGAAATCAGCGTGTTTCGCTCCGCCTTGGTGAAGCGCCCGCCGCCGGGCTTTTCAGCGTTTTTCAGCACGAGCGCAAGATTGTCGTGGACGTTAAGCCAGGGCAGCAGCCGCGGCTCCTGGAACACATAGGCTCCGCGCAGCGGCCGCTCGACGCCGTCCAGCTCGAAGCACAGCTGCCCCGAATCCGGCCGCGTCAGTCCCGCAACGATGTTAACGAGCGTCGTCTTGCCCACCCCGGAGGCTCCGAGGATGCATGAGACTCTGCGTGTCTCAAAGGCCACGGAAAACTCGGAAAACAGCTGGTGTTCGCCATAGCTTTTACTGATGTTTTGCAGTTTTATCATAACCGGAGGCCCTCGCATACAGGGTTTCAAAAATAAAGCTCAACAGAATAATGAGGATCGTCCACGCAAAAAGCAGCGCCGGGTCAAGTCCGGTTTTGGCGTGGAATAGACGCGCACCGATGGACAGGCGCGGCATACTTAGAACCTCCGCCGCGGCAACGGCCTTCCAGCAGATGCCGATGACCGAGACGACCGAGGCGCTGATATAGGGCTTTGCCGAAGGGAAATAGAGGCTATTGAGCTGCTCTAAACGCCGTACTTTGTAAAAACGGCACATCTCGATAAGCTTGACATCTGTGCCGCGCACACCCGCCACGGTCGCGTTGAAGACGAGGGGCTGGCACATCAGGACGCCGGCAAAAATCGGCACGTCCGACGAGCGAAACCAGAGGATCGCAAGGATGATGACCGAGACAACGGGCGTCGATTTCAGCACAACCATCAGGGGGTTAATCAGCATATGCACCGTGCGGCTCAGTCCGCCCGCAAAGCCCAGAACGACGCCGAGCACGACCGAGACGGCTATGGCATAGAGCGTCCGATAGGTGCTCCAGAGGATGATACGCCAACTTTCCTGCTCGGTCAGAAGCCGGAAAAGGCTCTCAAGCACGGCCAGGGGCGAGGGGAAATAGATGTCCCTGTTAATCAGCAGGTACGCCAGCTGCCAGAGCACGACCCAGAGCAGGACGACAAAGAGCCGTCTTGCCCAAACGCGCGCACTACCGGAAAAGCGCATATTCCCCTCTCCCCCTTCACTTTAGCCTGCCGTGTAATAGAATCCGTTGTCAGGCAGTGCGCCGCCGACGGAGCTCGGGTCAAACTCAAAGAGCACCTGCAGGAAGCCGCCGATCTGCGCCTTGGCGTCCTGCGCGCTTTGGAACACGATGTTGCAGAAAGGAATGGTCTTTTCGGCCAGTCCCGCATCAGGAATGATGCCGGCCTCGGCAATCAGCGCCGCGGCCTCGGTGGGCTTTGCGTTGACGAAGGCCACCGAATCCTCATAAGCGGCGAGGAACTCGTCCACAAACCCCGGATTTGCCTCGGCAAAGGCTTTGTTGACAACCAGGCAGCCCATGGAGAGCACGCTTTCGCCCGCGGCGGCGCTGTCCCACTCGGCGCTCAGGTCGAGCAGCATCTTCAGCTCCGCGTTTTTGGCCAGCGCCTGCGTCACAAAGGGCTGCGGCAGCACCGCCAGCCCTGCATCACCGCCAAGGAGCGCCTGCGCTACGGAGGCGTGGTCGGGCAGGTATTCGAGGGTTACGGCGTCCTTGATTCCGGCCTTGTCGAGAATGTATTCCACGGCATACTGCGGCACGCCGCCGCTGCCGCTGAGGGTGAGGGTCTTGCCGGCGAGATCAGCCACGGATGTGACGCCCGAGGCGTCCTTTCCGACGAGGTAGAGCACGCCGAGGGTGTTGAGCGCGAGGAACTGAAGCTCTCCTCCGGTCTTGTTATAGAGGACGGAAGCCAGATTCGTCGGCAGCGCGGCGATTTGTGTTTCACCGTTTATGAGCTTTGCCGTCAGAACATCGGGAGCGGCGGCGATCTCATAGCTGACCGCGTAGGCGTCGGAATCGAGAGCGTTTTCCGAAATCATCTGAATCATGCCCATACCGGTCGGGCCGGAGAGGGCGGCGATCGCCACATTCTGCTGCGAGACGACCGGCGAGGGCGAGGGCTCCTGCGCTGCGGACGGCGAGGGCGAGGGTGCTGTCGGCTGGCCCGCGCAGCCCGCGAGCAGCGCCAGAGCCAGCACGAGGCTGAGGACAAGACTTAAGCTGTTCTTTTTCATGTTTTTACTCCCTTTCGTTGATGGCGGCACCGCGCCTCAGCTCTGCTGAGACGTTTTGGCAAAAACCGCCTTCGCGCTGACACCGGGAAGCATCCCCAGCTTTCCTGAAAGGGCGCTGATCACATCCGCGGGGGCGTCCAGAGCGACGCTGAGCAGGGACACGCCCCGGTCGCGGCAGGGCAGACCCATGCGTCCGACGATATACGCGCCGTTTTCATGCATAAGCTGATTGAGCTTTTCAACCGAATCAAAGTTCTCGACCACGATTGCAAGCATTGCGAGCCTATTTTCCTGCTTTGTCGTTTCCATCGCTATAGCCTCCCATCGCGAAAAAATTGCGCCCTCGGCGGGCGCAAAGCGGTACCGTTACCGCACAGCCGCCTTCCATGTCAGAAACACATCTTCGATGTCAGTACGAATTTGTTGCTTACTGTCCTATTATAACACTTAATTATGAAAGTGCAAGAGATTGACCAAAACAGGCCCGCGGTGCAGCAGCGCCGCGGGCCTTCAAGCTCAGGTTGGGTTTGATTATCGGAAACGCACTCAGATAAAGAGGTTGACGTTTGCTTCCTCCGCGTCGCCGAGATAAGCACCGACGCCACCAAGCTCCACGCCGTCGATCAGCTCCGCCTCCTTAATGCCCATCACGTCCATGCTCATCGTGCAGGCGACGATCTTCACGCCGGCCTTCATGGCCTTTTGGATGAGCTCTTCGAGAGAGTCAACGTTCTTATCGGCCATGATTTTCTTCATCATGGCGGTGCCCATGCCGCCCATGTTCATTTTGGAGAGCTTGAGTTTTCCAACGCCCCTGGGCATCATCGTTCCGAACATCTGCTCCATGAAGCCCTTTTCAACCTTCACCTTGTTCGCCTTGCGCAGCACGTTCAGCCCCCAGAAGGTGAAGAACATCGTGACCGGCCTGCCCATGGCCGCCGCACCATTTG
>CAYRIA010000132.1:0-5513 GCA_964424175.1 uncultured Oscillospiraceae bacterium
ACGAACTTTGAGGTTTTCTACAAGGTCGGCATCCCGTCCTCGCTGACGATGGCCTTCGCCGGTATCAAGGTCGCAATCGGCAACGCATGGGCAACGCTTGTTGCGGCTGAAATGCTGGCGGCCTCCAGCGGCCTCGGCTATATGATCCTGATGGGACGCTCCTATGGCCGCGTTGACCTCGTCATCCTGGGCATTGTCGCCATCGGCGCGCTTGGCGTGCTGATCACCGCCCTCATCAACAAGCTTGAAAACGTCGCATTGGGGTGGAAAAAGCTATGAGTATGAAAACAAAAACCGAAAACATGAGCATCGCGGAAATCCGCGAATACCGCCTAAACATCCTCTATAAGCTTCTCCCGGTCGTTTCAATCCTACTGCTGATCGGCGTTTGGTTGATGGCTTCCTCCGGCGCGGGCGACTTTCCCTCTCCGCCCGAGGTCTGGGAGCGCACCGTCAGGCTCTTTACAAACCCGATCAAAAAACTCAGCCTTGTTGGGCACGTCCTTGTCAGCCTCAAACGCATCGGCCTTGCCCTGGCCTTCGACTGGACCTTCGGCATCGCTTTCGGCATCCTGATCGGCTGGAGCCCTCGCGCCAAGGCCTTCTTCGGCCCCCTGTTCAACGCCTTCCGCGCCGTGCCACCGCTGGCCTGGATTCCGTTGATCACGCTCTGGTTCGGCATCGGTGAAACGCCGAAAATCCTCATTGTTATCTTTGGTTCCCTAGCCTCCATCGTCGTCAACGTTCAGGCCGGCCTGAGCACCGTTGAGAAAATGTATTTGGACGTCGGCACGGTCTTTAATGCCACGCCCGCCCAGCGGCTGTTCAAAATCGCAATCCCCTCCTCGCTGGACGCAATCTTTGCCGGCGTCCGCACCTCCACCAGCGCGGCCTGGATGGTCGTTCTCGCGGCCGAAATGCTGGGCGCAAACGCCGGCGTCGGCTTCCTGATTTCCCGCGGCATGGACTCCATAGACATGCCCCTGGTTCTCACCGGAATGGTCGCTATCGGCCTTGTCGGCGCGGTGCTGGCCATTATTACGCAGTTTGCAGAAAGGTTGATTTGCCCGTGGACGAGAAGAAAAAAGTAATTCTTAAATTATCCGATATTAGTCAGAGCTATGTTATTGACGACACGGTCAAGGACGCCGTTGCGGACGTATCCTTCGAGGTCTACGACAACGAGTTCCTCGTCCTGCTCGGCCCCGGCCACTGCGGAAAAACGGTTCTGATGAATATGATCGCCGGGCTGGAAAAGCCCGTTTCCGGCAAAATCTTTCTCGACGGCGAGGAAATTCGCGGCAGCGACAAGCGCATCGGCATGGTGTTCCAATCGCTGAATCTGATGCCCTGGCGCACGGTCATGGGCAACGTCGAATTCGGCCTTGAGGTCGCGGGCGTAGCTAAAAGCCAGCGCCGTGAGGTCGCGCAGAAATACATTGACCTCGTCGGCCTGACCAATTTTGAGAAGTCCTATCCCCATGAGTTGTCCGGTGGCATGAAGCAGCGTGTCGGCATCGCCCGCGCCTACACGAACAACCCCGAAATCTTGCTGATGGACGAACCGTTTGGCCAGCTTGACGCCCAAACGCGTTATGCGATGCAGGAGGAAGTACTCCGCATCTGGGAAAAAGAGAAACGGACGATCGTTTTCGTAACCAACAACATCGAGGAAGCCGTGTTCCTCGCCGACCGCATCATCCTGCTGAGCAATTGCCCTGCGCACGTCAAGCAGGTATACGATTTGGCCGGGCTGCCGCGTCCGCGGAGCACAACCTCTCCGGAGTTCCTGCGAATTCGTGCAGAGATTTCCGAAAACACGGACCTTGCGCTTTAAGATTGGAGGTACGCAATGACGAACAACGAAGACTATAAGGTGCGCGTGGAGCACCTGACCAAGTATTTCGGGGATCTCCACGTTCTGGACGACGTTTCCTTCAACATCAAAAAGGGCGAATTCCTCTGCGTCGTCGGCCCGACAGGCTGCGGCAAAACCACCTTCCTGAACCTGCTGACCCGCATATATATGCCAACGAAGGGCGAACTGTATATCGATGGTGTACCGGCTGACCCCATGAAGCACAGCCTTGCCGTCGTGTTTCAGGAACCGAGCTCTATGCCCTGGCTTACGGTCGAGAAGAATCTGCGCTTCGGGTTGGAAATCAAAAAGCTGCCTAAGGCCGAAATCGACAGACGTGTTGAAAACGTCATCAAGCTCCTTGGTCTTGAGGAATTCCGCGACCGCTATCCCCACCAGCTATCTGTCTCCACCGCTCAGCGCATCATCATCGGCCGCGCCTTCGCGCTTGAACCGGACTTGTTGCTGATGGATGAACCTTACGGTCAGATGGATATCAAATTGCGCTTTTATCTGGAGGACGAGGTCATTCGCCTCTGGAAGGAGACCGGAACGACGGTCGTGTTCATCACGCACAACATCGAGGAGGCCGTGTATCTGGCCGAGCGCGTGCTCATTTTGACCAACAAGCCCGCACACATCAAGGAGGAGGTCATCGTCGACCTGCCCCGCCCGCGCGACATTACCTCTCCCGAATTCATTAAAATCCGCAACCACGTGACCGAGCAAATCAAGTGGTGGTAAACAAGGGGGTCGGCTTCGGCCGACCCTTTGTTTCTGGAAAGGATCCCCTGATGCCACTGTTTGAAAAACTGTTTCTCATCTTTCTGATCAATTTCGGCTCTGCCTTTATTCAGGGCGCGACAGGCTTCGGCTATGCTCTTGTTGCGATGGCAATCATGCCGCTGTTCCTCCCGATGAGTGAGTGCTCGGCCATCTCCGCTGTGACGGTCGTTGCGATTGGACTGCAGATGACGGTCGCGCTGCGCAAAAACCTGAAGCTGAGAATCATTTTTCTGCCGGTATTGTGCTGCTTTCTGACGATCAATCTCGGGCTCTATCTGCTGAGCACCTTTGACGAACTGCTTCTTCGCGTGATTCTGGCCGGATTGCTACTGATTGTAACAGGTTTTTTCTTGTTCATACGCCGAAAGAACATTGTCCTGCCAAATCGCTGGTATTCCGCTGTCGGAGCAGGCTTGCTAACCGGCGTCTCAACCGGCTTATTTAATATTGTCGGCCCCTTCCTAATGGTGTATTATATTAATATCTGCCAAAGCACGCTTGAACTCAAGGCCAGCCTTGAATTCAGCTTTCTGCTGGCGGGGCTGTATTCGACCTTTATGCATAGCTTCGTCTATCACAATATCAATCTGTCGATTCTGCCAGAACTGTTGACCTCCGTGGTCGCTGTCGTGCTGGCCGGATTTTTGGGGCTGAAATTCTTCCGTAAAATTCAAAAGGAAAAAATGGTGCTTTTCATCTATGTCCTTTTGCCGGTCATGGCCATTATCCTGATTGTGAAGGGCTTGATCTAAGCTTTGTTTTAAGAGCGGTTTCGGCAAAATACATATCGCGGAATTATCACAATGAGCTGGAGACGATTCAAATGGAAAAAGACCGTATTTTAGACATTCTGCGCGGCGTAGAGTGTGGGAAAACCAGCGCCGACGAGGCGATTGAGCTCCTGCGCCTTGAACCTTTCAAGGATCTTGGCTACGCCAAGGTCGACCATCACCGCGCCGTCCGTCAGGGTGCGGCCGAGGTTATCTACGGCGCGGGTAAGACGCCCGAGCAAATCGACGGAATCGTCAGCGCCCTGCGCGCCGGGGGACAGAAAACTGTTTTGATTACCCGCATGAGCCAGGCGGCGGCTGAGCATCTCTCCTCTCGTCACCCGCTGAAATACTACGAGCTCGGCAGCGTTGGCATTGTCGGCGAGATTCCGAAGCCGGACGGGGACGGCAAGATCGTCATCGCCACCGGCGGCACCAGCGACCTGCCCGTCGCGGAGGAGGCCGCTTTGACTGCGGAGGTACACGGCAACGAAGTCGTTCGGCTCTACGACGTGGGTGTGGCGGGCATTCACCGCCTGCTCCACAACGTGGAGGCAATCATGGACGCGCGCGTCATCATCGCCATCGCGGGCATGGAGGGGGCGCTGGCCAGCGTGATCGGCGGCCTTGCCGACTGCCCGGTGATCGCAGTGCCGACCAGCGTTGGTTACGGGGCGTCCTTTGGCGGCGTCGCGGCGCTTCTGTCGATGCTCAACTCCTGTGCCAGCGGTGTATCCGTTGTCAACATTGACAACGGCTTCGGCGCGGGGTATCTGGCCGGAATCATCAACCACATGGGGAAACGCAAATGAACATTTTGTATTTTGACTGCGGCATGGGCGCTGCCGGCGACATGCTGAGCGCCGCCTTGCTCGATCTCCTGCCCGATCCTGAAGCCTTTGTTCGGGAATTCAACGCCCTTGGCCTGCCCGGTGTCACGCTGGACTGTCAAACGGCGGAGACCTCCGGCATTTATGGCCGCCGCGTGCGCGTTAGCGTGCACGGGCAGGAGGAGTGCGCCGAGGAGGATACGCCTAGCGATCATGACTCTCACCACAAGGACCACGAACACAAGCATAAACATGATCATAAGGATGACAATCATGCACATGCGCACATGGGACTTTCACGAATTTCAGAGCTGATAAACGCTCTTCCCCTCTCGCAAAGCGTGCGTGAAAACGCGCTGGCAGTCTACCGCTCCATTGCGGAGGCGGAGGCACAGGTACACGGCAGCCCTTTGAGTGAGGTGCACTTCCACGAGCTTGGCTCGCTGGACGCCGTTGCAGACGTTGTGGCCTTCTGTATGCTGATCAAAAAGATTGCCCCCGATGGGATCTGCGCTTCGCCCATCCACGTCGGCAGCGGCCATGTCCGCTGCGCCCATGGTATTCTGCCTGTCCCCGCCCCGGCGACGGCACTGCTGCTGCGCGGCATTCCCTCCTACGGCGGGGAGATTCCGGGCGAGCTGTGCACGCCCACAGGCGCCGCTCTGCTCCGGCACTTTGTTCAGGATTTTGGCCCCCAACCGCTCATGGCGCTTTCTGCCGTCGGATACGGAATCGGATCACGCGTGTTCCCGCGGGCAAACTGCGTCCGCGCGCTCCTCGGCACAGCAGACGGCGGGCAGAAGGAGCTGGTCGAGGAGCTCTCCTGCAATCTGGACGACATGACCGGAGAGGCCATCGGCTTCGCCATGGAAATTCTTCAGGAAAACGGCGCGCTCGACGTCTATACTGTCCCCATCGGCATGAAGAAGTCCCGCCCAGCGGTTTTGCTTTCCTGCATCTGTCGGCCGGAGGATACGGATAAGCTTGCCGGCCTGATGCTGCGCCACACCACAAGCCTTGGCGTCCGCATTGCGGCGCTGCGGCGGAAAACGCTGGCGCGCAGCTTTGCATCCCTTGATACGCCTTATGGCCCCGTCCGTGTCAAGACGGCGGGCGGCGTATCAAAGCCCGAATATGATGATCTTTCCAAGCTTGCCAAAGCGCACGATTTGACGCTTGCGGAGGCGACGGAACTGCTCACCCCCGGCAAACAGAAATGAGGAACAATCCCATGCCAAACCTGGACGAAAAATATGCCGCCCTGAAAGC
>CAYRIA010000133.1:0-5483 GCA_964424175.1 uncultured Oscillospiraceae bacterium
GCTCCCGCACCGTTTCCAAGGGCTATTGGTTTATGGCAAACGGCAAGGAATACCGGGGCTATGTGATGTATGGCAGTGACGAGGCGTGGCCAAGCTTGGGCGAAGGCGAAACCCGCTCCGAGCGCATCCGCTACCTTGAGGTTTTCCCCTACGTCAATAAGCCTGCCGCGCTGTGTGAATTTAGCGAGATGGGCGAGGCGGCGATCATCTATCATATCCTCGCTCCCATCGGTTGTCTGCTTTTGCTGCTGCTCGTTACCAGTACATTCAAGCGAAAAAAGGCTGGGAGAAAACGACCAGACAAAGTCAAGGGCCCACAAACGCACGACACAAGCGGCGATGCACTGCTGCTTTGTTCTAATTGCGGAAGCGGCTTGCCGGAGGGTGTGAACTTTTGCATAAGCTGCGGGGCAAGCACGCACGCGCCGGCTCAGACGGCTGATTATATGCCCCAGCGAGACAGCAAGACAGCAGGTCTGGGGCTTATAGGGTTTTCGGAACGGTATAACAGCCCGGAAATTCTGGAGGCCGCGCGGCAAAACAAAAAAAGCTCCATTGGCTGTATGTGGATATTGGTGCTTGTGCCGCTACTTGGCTTTCCCCTCGCCGGACTGCTGATGGATGATTTTCCCTTTGAAGAAGCGCTTGTAATTGGTGTCGGTATTGCCCTTGTGATGCTGATTGTCAGTTTATTTGCGTTGCGAAGTAGCCGAAAGCCCATTTGGGAGGGGGTCGTCGTCAACAAGTTCAGCAAAGAACGCAGCGAGCACAGAGGCGGAGAAGACGATAATTACAGAAGCTATATGGAATACAACACGGTCATCGCCACAGATGCGGGAACGAAAAAAACCATCGTGGAAAAGGACAGCGGGCGGCATATGTACGATTATCTGGCCGTTGGCGACCGGGTGCGCTACCACCCCAAATTCGGTACATACGAAAAATTCGACAAATCCAAGGACCACATCATCTACTGCAACGTTTGTTCGATGCTGAATCCTATTCATAATGACCGCTGCAAGCGTTGCAATCATCCGCTCTTCAAATAGCACTACAGGCGCTATCCTGCAAAAGGATAGCGCCTGTATTACCTTTGCCGCGCTCAGTTTCCCCACCCGAAATTGTCCGCGTAACAGCGCGAACTTTGAGTCGGGCGTTGTTTTTTCGGTGCTGCTCAGGCGAGCAGGGAAAGGCCGTTTTCGGGGTTAAAGAGCTGGAGGCTCTCCGCGCCGAAGGCAAGCTTAAGCTCCGCGCCGGCGCGCAAATCGGCGGTCAGCCCCAGCGTGGGCACGATGACCACCGCGTTTTTGCCCTGAACCGTCGTGTGCAGGAGCACGCTGCTGCCCATCATTTCGTGCACGTCCACGGTGGCGGCGATGCCTTCTGCGTCCAGACGGATATGCTCGGGTCGCACACCCAGCGTGACCAGCCCCGCTGCCGCGCCGTTTTTCTTCAGCGCAGCCTGCTGCTCGTCGCTCAGGGCGATTTCCGTTTCATACAGCGAGACGGAGAATTGATCGCCGTTTTGTACCAGAAGTGCATCGAAGAAATTCATCTGGGGTGAGCCGATGAAGCCCGCAACGAACAAGTTGGCGGGATGGTTGAAAATTTCTTGCGGTGTGCCGACCTGCTGGATGAGGCCGTCCTTCATGACGACAATTTTGTCGCCGAGGGTCATGGCCTCTGTCTGGTCATGGGTGACGTAGATGAAGGTGGTGTCGATGCGCTGCCGGAGCTTAATCAGCTCTGCGCGCATTTCATTGCGGAGCTTGGCATCGAGGTTCGAGAGCGGTTCGTCCATCAGAAACACCTGCGGCTCGCGGACGATGGCGCGGCCGATGGCCACGCGCTGGCGCTGCCCGCCGGAGAGCTGTTTGGGCTTGCGCTCGAGCAGCTCTGTGATCCCCAGAATCTTCGCCGCCTCGTTGACCTGCTCGCGGATTTGCGCCTTGGGCGTTTTCCGCAGCTTGAGGGCGAAGGCCATGTTTTCAAACACGGTCATGTGGGGATACAGCGCGTAGTTCTGAAAGACCATGGCAATATCCCTGTCCTTGGGCGCAACGTCGTTGACGAGCTTTTCGCCGATATACAGCTCGCCATCGGTGATCTCCTCGAGCCCGGCTACCATGCGCAGGGTCGTGGATTTACCGCAGCCGGAAGGGCCGACAAAGACCACAAATTCCTTGTCCGCCACCTCGAGACTGAACTTGTCTACAGCGGTCACCTTGCCGTCATAGACCTTGGTCAAGTTCCTGAATGATAAACTGGCCATAAATCCTGGCTTCAGCCTGCTTGCCACCGCGCACAGGCCTCGCGCTCCGCGCAAAGGCGGACACGCTTTACGACAGGTCTCCACACTGCCGCACCCTAAGCCAAAAGGGCGGTTACCTCCTTTATTTCAGCATCCGGCGGCTGTTTTGTGGAGAGCCGCCTTCTGCCTGAATTACCGTTTGATGCGCAGCGGTATGATCGAATGCTTGATCCTTGTAATTAGCATCAATATACCATACTGCCGCTCGTATTGCAAAATATGTTTTATGCCGCACCGAAATTGCGGCAAAAGCCGCATCTGCACACGAAGGATGACGGCAAAGCACTGTCAGGAGTTTTCGCCGGTTTCATAAGCTGTACTTCTTGAAATTCTGGTTTTTCGTGTTATACTATATTTAAGTGACTAAGTTCACTGACTACGGTCATTATATGATCTTTCGGTCGGATTTCAAGAGAAGTGAGTCGGATTATGATGAAACTAAAAGAAAAACCAAGCCGTCGGCAAGAGCAGGCGGCTGATACGAAAAGAAACCTCTATGAAAGCGCCGGAGCGCTTTTCGGCCAGTACGATTTCGACGATGTCAGTGTGGACGACATTGTTGAGGCGGCGGGCGTGTCAAAAGGCACATTCTATGTGCATTTTGATTCGAAGGATGCTCTGATTGCCTCCTTTTTGTCTGATTATATCAGTCAGGTGGATACAGCGTATAAAGCCCATATCGATTCTTTTCCGGCAGAAACAACGTCGGCTGATCTGTTCCTTTCTTTGATCGGCAAAATAGCCGACATGCTGACAGACACGATCGGCTATAACAGGATGAAGATCGTCTATAAAGTTCAGCTCACAAACGCCATTAATATGGAGGCGGTGAAGGGGTATAACAGGGAGCTTTATAAGATCTTCGCCTTTGTGCTCGGCCGGGGCATTGAGCGGGGAGACTTTCATACCGAGCTGCCTCTTGATGCACTGACCAAGCACTTCATGATCGCCATACGGGGTCTGTGTTATGAGTGGTGTATCCGATATCCCGACTTCGACCTGAAGGAAGAGGCGATGGCACATTTCAACATTCTGCTCTCGGGAATACGGTAGGCAAGGTTGATGACGAAAGAAAAAACGGCGGATCGAGAACAAATGCAGATATAAAATACGGCAGGATAATAAGACAAGAATACAGATAATAGGAGATTTTAGAATGATTAGGAAAGGAAATATTAGAACTGCGCTTTTAGCAATAATCATGGTAAGTTCTTTATTATCTATATCGGCCCAGGCGGCAGATTCACCCAAAGCGGGTTTCGGCAAAGCCGTCGAGTTTAACGCCGGCAGTATCGTGGAACTATCACACGACTCCTCCTATGATCTTACCACCAACTTCACGATTGAGCTTTGGTTCAAGCCCTCAAGCGTTGAGCAAACGTATCTTGTTTCACGCAACGGGATGGCTCCTAACTATCAGTGGGGAATTGTATCCAGACCTTCTTCAAAAGAAGTTTTTCTTTACACCGGTAATCTGACCCGTACCGGATTTGACGGACATCATACGGTCGAGTCATGTTAAGACGGTAGTATTGATGTCAAGAGTTGGATAACATCAAGATAGTAAATCATTGAAATAGGATTATGCCACCTAAAAGCAGAGTCGCTGCAGGTGGCATTTCACTATATGCTGCCTAATACGAAGTTAATAAGTGATGCAGCGAACGTGTCTAGAGGTAATATGCATTGCTGTTAATACAAAGTAACATAAATGCATCGACATAATGAACCGAGCAATTTAAAGATTGGGTTATCGCCCGCTAAATACAACAATAGACTTCTGAAAATTGTGAATGTATTCTGGCGGTAGATGATCTTTTCCTTGAATTAACCTGTATTTCTCCTTTTGTTTGTTACACTATTGCCATTGTGTATATTGACGCTTCAAATAATAATAACTATACTTTTATTATAACAAACGCATTATATATCGCTGAAACTTTATAAATTTTGACAAGTATTGTCTTCTAAATCTATAATTCCGATTCGTATTATAGATTTAAGAAAAAAGTCTGTTCTATCCGGAAATATTACAGGAATGGGGAAATGTGTTATGAGTAAAGCCGTCAAAAATGAAGTCGTAATAAAACAGATTAATGCAAATGGCATGGTTTTCAAATGCAGAACTGCCGGCTTAGGTAATGGAGGCGAACCAATTATCTTCCTGCATGGCTTTCCGGAAAGTTCAATCATGTGGAGCAAAATAATGGTCGAGCTGGCAGCACAAGGCTATCAATGTGTAGCTCCTGATCAAAGAGGATATAGCGAAAGCGCAAGACCTAAGAAAAACAAGGATTACACGGTGGATAAACTTGCATCAGATGTTGTCGCTATCGCTGATGCCTTTGGATTTAATAAAATTCATCTTGTCGGGCATGATTGGGGCGCTGCCGTCGGATGGATAGTTGTGCAGTTGTATCCGAATAGAATAAACGATTGGGCTGCTTTATCGATTCCGCATATGAAATCATTCTTCGATGCCAAGAAATATGATCCATATCAAATTGAAAAAAGCAAATATATTACAAAATTCCAAATTCCAATAATGCCAGAACTCAAAGTCAAAGCCAAAGACTATAAAACGTTACGTGAACTTTGGGTCGTACATTCCGCCGAAGAAGTTGATGATTATCTCAAGATATTAAAGCCATTTAGCGGGAGAAAAGCTGCTTTTGCGTGGTATAGAGCGAACAATGAGCTGTCCATTGATTGCGGAGATGTTTACATTCCAACTCTGTATATATGGGGCAACGATGATCTGGCGATCGGTAGGACCAGCGTTGAGGGTACAAAGCAATACATGAAAGGCGAATATAAATTTGTCGAACTTAATGCAGGGCATTGGCTGATGCAGGAGAAGTATGATGACATCAGCGAAGAAATCACAGAGCATATAAAGAATCACGCAATTAAAGATTAACTTATTTAGGCTATAAAAACCGAGGACAGCTTTAAAAACTTCCTCAAGTCTATTAAATTTATAAAACCTTCAAGATGCTGAAACGAGAAGAGCTATCTTGAAGGTTTTTGTTATGTGTCAGAAAGAAGAATTGCGACATTAATCTAACCGAAGAGAAAATCTGAAGAAAATGCAGTTCTTAGGAACTGCATTTTCTGCAGCCTGTCAAAGAACCGCAGTTTTCAATGAGCGAAAACTGCGGTTCTCCGTATA
>CAYRIA010000134.1:0-5452 GCA_964424175.1 uncultured Oscillospiraceae bacterium
GGGCAAAGCATCATCATCCCGCTGCCGCCGCAAAGGGGCAGAACCATCGAAGTCAACGGGTATGTCTTTCCCAGCGTAACTGACGAAGTTCTGCAAAACACTCTGCCGCACATGACCTATTTGAGTGTCTTCAGCTACCAGGTCAGACCCGACGGCAGTCTGAAGGGCATCGATGACTTCCGCCCGATCCAAACGGCGCGGGACTTCGGTGTGGCGCCCATGATGGTCATTACGAACATTGAGGAGGGCGCCGGCTTCAGCAGCGAGCTGGCAAACGCCATTCTGACGGACACACAGGCGCAGACCAGGCTGATTGAGAATGTCCTTGGCGTTCTGGAGGGCAACGAGTATTACGGCTTGGGCATTGACTTCGAGTATATCTTCCCTGAAGACAGACAAAATTTCATCAATTTTGTCAGCCGCATGGTAAACAGGCTGCGTCCCTTGGGCTATACAGTCGATGTTGCGCTGGCGCCAAAGCTCAGCGCGAGTCAAACGGGTCTTCTGTATGAGGCCCACGATTACCCGGCCATTGGCGCGCTTGCCGATCGGGTCATTCTCATGACCTATGAGTGGGGCTATCTGCGCGGGCCCGCGCAAGCCGTTGCCCCGGTCGACCAGGTGCGCCGCGTGCTCGATTACGCTACGAGCGTGATTCCCAGCGAGAAAATTCTGATGGGCATGCCGAACTACGGCTACGACTGGACACTTCCGTTTGTCAGAGGCTCCTCGGCCAGAATCCTGACCAACAACGGTGCCGTTTTGCTGGCAGCGCGGGTCGGCGCCAACATCAGATATCACCCCGTTTCGCAGGCGCCGTTTTTCAATTACTACGACGAGAGCGGGCGCAGGCATGAAGTTTGGTTTGATGATGCAAGAAGCATCCAGGCCAGATTAGAGCTGGTTGCAATCTACGATCTTGCGGGCGTCAGCTACTGGACAACAAACACCTACTTTGCGCCTAACTGGCTTGTACTCGAATCCATGTACAAGGTCAGAAAGGCAGAGCTTAGCTAAAAATCTCAGTGCATACAAAGGAGTAAAACCATGAAAAGCGATCATGTGAAAACCGGCGTGCAGCAGGCGCCACACCGCAGCCTGTTCTATGCACTCGGCCTCACCAAGCAGGAGCTGGAGCGGCCGCTGGTCGGCATCGTCAGCGCCTATAACGAGATCATCCCCGGCCACATGAATCTCGACAAGATTACCGAGGCCGTCCGCGCCGGCGTGCTGATGTCCGGCGGTACGCCTTTCGTCATCCCCGCCATCGGCGTCTGTGATGGTATCGCAATGGGACACGAGGGCATGAAGTATTCTCTTGTTACGAGAGATTTGATTGCCGACAGCACCGAGTGCATGGCGCTGGCACACCAGTTTGACGCGCTGGTCATGATCCCGAACTGCGACAAAATCGTGCCCGGCCTGCTGATGGCGGCAGCGCGGGTCAACATTCCAACCATTTTCGTCTCCGGCGGGCCAATGCTCTCCGGGAACGTCGGCGGCAATCGCGCCTGTTTGAGTGCCATGTTCGAGGCGGTCGGCGCTTACCACGCGGGGAAGATGGATGAGGCCGCGGTCGAGGACTACGCGCAAAACGCCTGCCCGAGCTGTGGCTCCTGCTCCGGCATGTATACCGCAAACTCGATGAACTGTGTGACCGAGGCTCTGGGCATGGCGCTGCGCGGCAACGGAACGATCCCCGCCGTGCTGTCTGCACGCCTGCGCCTTGCAAAGCAGACGGGCATGCAGGTGATGGCGCTTTTGGAAAAGAACATCCGCCCGCGCGACATTATGACCGAGGCCGCTTTCCACAACGCCGAGGTCGTGGACATGGCGCTGGGCTGCTCGACGAACACGATGCTGCACCTGCCCGCCATCGCCCACGAGGCGGGCGTGAAGCTCGACCTGGACACAGCCAATGTCTGCTCTGCCAAAACACCGAATCTCTGCCACCTCGCACCCGCAGGTTTAACCTTCATGGAGGATCTTGACCGCGCCGGGGGCGTCCACGCGGTGATGGCGGAGCTGGATAAAAACCGGCTGCTGGATACCTCCGTACTGACCGTCAGCGGCAAAACGCTGGGCGAAAATCTCGCGGGCGTTTTGAACCTCGACCCCGAGGTCATCCGCCCCATTGACAAGCCCTTCTCGCCCACCGGCGGCATCGCCGTGCTCAAGGGCAATTTCGCGCCCGAGGGCTGTGTGGTCAAGCAGTCCGCCGTCGCGCCTGAAATGCTGGCGCACACCGGCCCGGCGCGCGTGTTCGACAGCGAGGATGCGGCCATCTCAGCCATTATCGGCGGCAAGATTGTGCCCGGCGACGTCATTGTCATCCGTTACGAGGGTCCACGCGGCGGCCCCGGCATGCGCGAGATGCTCAATCCCACCTCCGCCATCGCGGGCATGGGGCTGGACACCAGCGTCGCCCTGATTACGGACGGCCGCTTCTCCGGCGCAACTCGCGGCGCTTCCATCGGCCATGTCTCGCCCGAGGCAGCGCTCGGCGGCAACATTGCCCTTGTCGAGGAGGGCGACCTAATCGCCATCGACATTCCCGCGCGGAGCATTTCGCTCGAGGTTTCAGACGAAAAGTTGGCTGAGCGCCGTGCGCGCTGGGTCTGCCCCGAGCCCCGGGTTAAGACCGGCTATCTCGCCCGCTATGCCAAGCTCGTGAGCAGTGCGGCACAGGGCGCAATTCTCGGATAAGGATCTTTTCAGCAAATAAACTCTCTCGTGCAGACAACAACTCTGCCCGAGAGAGTTTTTTGGCGTTTTTCGGCGATGCGTTTTTGTTGACATCCTGCACTTTTATGGTAAAATAACCGCGTTGTGGTGCTTCTAAGCCCTCAAGCGGCATCGGCCACAACGGCTGCGGAAGCTGTGGCCTAGCAGTCTTGTCGTGCAAAGCCGTTACGGGGCGGACAAGCCCTTTCTCTCCCATCAGATAGGAGGCGTTTTGTGTGGAAGAAAGACCCTCATTTCTCCGCGCTCTATTCAACAAGCACCGGGAACTGGTAATGTATTGTGTTTTCGGCGTGTCAACCACAATTCTCAACTGGCTGATTTACAGCCTTTATGTCCGCATTATGCCGTCCTCCCTGCATACAGCACACTTCCCCGCTTGGCTGGAGCGGTTTTTACAGGACAGTCTCCGCCTGGACACCAAAATCCTCATGGCCGGCGTTATCGCCTGGATCATCGCCGTGATTTTCGCCTTTGTTACAAACAAACTCTGGGTCTTTGAATCCAAGAGCTGGAACGCAAAGCTCGTGACAGGCGAGGCCCTGACCTTCTTCGGCGGGCGCATTGCAACGGGGCTGCTGGAAGTCTTCGCGGTTCCGGCCTTTGTGAGCTGGGGCTTTGATTGGAAGCTGTTTGGCGTTGACGGCCTGCCGGCTAAGATTGCCATTTCCGTCGCCATCGTCGTTTTGAACTATATCCTGAGCAAATTTGTCTCTTTTCGCCGCTGCAGGGAGGCATCCGAATAGCCTTCGACGAGTTTTGACCTTAGCTCGAACCCGAATACGGCAACAGCCTGCCCTTTTGATCAGGGCAGGCTGTTGCGCGTTTAATTCGGGCCGTTTACTTGCTTACATAGCGATATAAAAATGTTACGATTTGCGCGCGTGTGCAGCCGTCTACGGGGCTGAAGGACGCAGCGCCTGTGCCGGTGGTGATGCCCTCGGAAACCGCCCACAAAACCGCGTTGGCATAGTAAGCATCGCTGTTCACGTCGTTAAACGGGTTAGCCGTATTCACAACGGGCTTCTGCGCTGTCCGCCACAGGAAGGTCACAGTCTGGCCGCGCGTTACGGTGTCGTTGGGGCCAAAGGTGGTGCTGCTCGTGCCCACCGTAATGCCCTTCTCCGTGGCCCACAGAACGGCTTTGTAGTAATAGGTGTCCTGCGCCACGTCGGTGAACGGGCTGCTTGTGGCAGTCGGCTCGGGGCTGCCCATGGCTCTCCAGAGGAACGTCACGGCTTGGGCGCGGGTGCAGGTGGCATTGGGCGCAAAGGTTGTTGCCGTTGTTCCGCTGGTGATGCCCTTTTCCATTGCCCAGAGTACAGCGTCGTAATAATACGCATCGCTTGTCACGTCGATAAAGGGATTTCCGGACTGTTCGGCAAAGGCCGCCGAAACGGTGACGCTGCTGCTTGGCATGGTGAAGGTGAAGCCGCCGCTCTCATTTTGCGTATAGGCAATGCTTTTGCCGTTTGCATCCGTAACGGATAGGCTCTTCATCCTATAGCCTGCGTTCGGTGTTAGGCTAAGGGACACCTTTGTGCCGGCAGCAGCAGTGGTCTTGTCAGCATTGACCGTTCCGTTATCGGAGGAATTCACCGTTACGGAATAGCTGGTGGTTCCGCCGCCTGAAGAGGGGGTAAGCTGCTGATAGGAGACCGCATAGGCGGAAAATTTTGCCGCATAGACATAAAGCAGTCCGTTTTGGCTGTCGGCAAAGAAGGTCGCGTCCGTAAAGGGTGCATCCGGCTTTGCTGCAAGCCTTATCAGTTCCTCGGATGTGCCATCGTGGTAGCGCCAGACTTTCACGTCTGTCTTCCCGCTGAAGTTGAACGGCTGCACGATTTCCAGCACAATTTCGTTGTCGCTGCCAATATCCACCGCGCCTTTTTGGAGGGTAATCTCCAGGAACTGAGCCAGCTGTCCGCTGCCCAGCGCCGTCTTGATGGCGGTCTGTTGGGTGTTGCTTTCGTCCTCCGCCTTGGCGGTGACCGTCATGGTGATGTTGTCGTTGGCTGCTTGTGCAACAGCTTCCAGCCCTCCGACCACAACGCCGGGCGCTGTTTCGCCGATATCGTTATTCACGACAAGTACGCTGTTCTTTGTCGCGGCACTGGGGAGCGTGATGTTTGCAGTCACATCGGCCTGCGCCACCGTGACCAGTGTGGTAACGGTTTTGTCGTCCTTGGTGCTTACCAGATTATAGCTGCCCGGCAGAATGTTGGTCATGACGTAGGCGCCGGTGGCATTGGTTACGGCGGATGCAATCACGGTGTTGCCCTGCCGGAGGGTCAGCGCAGCGCCGGAAACGGCTGCCGGAGTTTCGTTAGTAACCGTACCGCCGATGGTATAACGCACGGCCTCGGTCCACATGGCGTAAAGGGCGACGATACCGCTGACGTCGGGCGTGAAGCTCACGCTTGCGCCATCGGGATAATAGGCGCCGGTGCCGTCTGCACGCGTGTTCCAGCCGGAAAACTTATAGCCCGCGCGGGTGAACGCGTTTGTACTGAGCGTTCCGCTCACGCCGTTTATAAGGGACAAATCCGCCATACGTCCCTCGCCGCCGTTTGCGTTGAAGCTCACGGTATAGGAATCTGCCGTCCACACGGCGTAGAGGGTCACGCTGCCCTCCTTCATTGGGCTAAGATTGCTGACGGATTGGCCGTTTGTATAGCTCGCCGCTTCTGCCGCGGGTGTATCCGACCAG
>CAYRIA010000135.1:0-5389 GCA_964424175.1 uncultured Oscillospiraceae bacterium
AAAACGGTATTTTAGATTACGTTGCGGAGCTGGCAGGAGAGGAGACGCTCTCTGCCCCGGCCTATTTCGAGACCGAGCGCCGCGGGCGTGACCGGGCGGACAAGCCCGAATATAAGGTCAGACTTACAGCGGCCTTTTGTTTTTCCAACCGCCTGAGCCAGATCGAATATTACCACAACTCTTCCTGGCTTGAGCACGGCGGCGCACCCGATAAGGCCACGCGCAGCGCCTTTGTTTTCGCCGTGGACGCCTACATCAAAAAAATCGGCAAGTACCAGAAAAACGAGAGCAAGATCAGCTTTCAGGACGTGGCGGACTGTCTGATTCTGGTGACCAACTGCTTTTCCACACAGACCTCCTACGAAAACCAAACGAAAAAGGCCATCAATAACAAGTTCATTCAGGAGGCAATGACGGACTTTTTCCGCGAGCAGCTTGAGGTCTATTTCATCGAGCACAAGGCAGAGGCAGACCGCATCGCTGAGCAGGTGCTCATTAACAAGCGCAGTCGCGAACAGGCCGAAAAGGCCAGACTCAACATCAAGAAAAAGCTCTCCGGCTCCGTGGATATTTCCAACCGCGTGCAGAAGTTTGTTGACTGCCGCTCAAAGGATGTGGACAGGCGCGAAATCTATATTGTCGAGGGAGACTCGGCGCTTGGCGCCTGCAAGCTCTCGCGCGACGCGGACTTTCAGGGCATTATGCCCGTGCGCGGCAAGATTCTCAATTGTCTCAAGGCCGATTACGTCAAAATCTTCAAAAGCGAGATTATCACAGATCTCATCAAGGTGCTCGGCTGCGGGGTCGAGGTCGAGAAGGGGCGCGGCAAGGATCTGAGCACCTTTGACCCCGAGGGCTTGCGCTGGAACAAGGTCATCATCTGCACGGATGCAGACGTGGACGGGTTCCAGATCCGCACGTTGATATTAACCATGCTCTACCGGCTCGTGCCAACACTGATTGCAGAGGGCTATGTCTACTTTGCCGAGTCCCCGCTTTATGAGATTACAGCCAAGGACAAGACCTTTTTTGCCTATTCCGAGCGTGAGAAGGCCGAAATCCTGGACAAGCTGGACGGGAAAAAACACACCATCAGCCGATCGAAGGGCCTCGGTGAGAATGATCCGGAGATGATGTGGCTGACAACGATGAACCCCGAAACGCGCAGACTTATCCGCGTGATGCCCGAGGATGCAGCCCGCACAGCTGACCAGTTTGACTTGCTTTTGGGGGACAATCTGGCCGGGCGCAAAACCCACATCGCGGAGAACGGCTACAAATACCTCGACTTAGCCGATATTTCGTAAGGAGCACATATGGCGAAGAAAAAACAGCCCGAAAATACCAGGCCGGCGGCGAGTCCCAACGTCGAGGGGCTGCATGCGGAGGTGCTTGAACAGCCGATCACGGAAACGCTCGAGCTTAACTATATGCCCTATGCGATGAGCGTAATCGTCTCTCGCGCTATTCCGGAAATCGACGGGTTCAAGCCCTCACACCGCAAGCTGCTCTATACGATGTATAAAATGGGCCTGCTGACGGGCGCTCGCACCAAGAGCGCCAACATCGTTGGCCAGACCATGCGCCTGAACCCACACGGCGACGCCGCCATCTATGAGACGATGGTGCGTTTGTCAAAGGGCTGCGAGGCGCTGCTTGCGCCCTTTGTGGACAGTAAAGGCAACTTCGGAAAGGTCTATTCGCGTGATATGGCCTATGCCGCCTCGCGATACACCGAGGCCAAGCTTTCGGAAATCTGCACGGAGCTTTTCCGCGACATCGACAAGGACACGGTCGACCTTGCGGATAACTACGACGGCAGCATGAAGGAACCCACGCTGCTGCCGACGAGCTTTCCGAACGTACTCGTCTCAGCGAATGCAGGCATCGCCGTTGGCATGGCCAGCCAGATTTGTGGCTTTAACCTGAATGAAGTCTGCGAAACGACCATAAACTATCTGAAAGACCCGGACTGCGACCTGATGCAGACCCTCATTGCCCCGGATTTTCCGACGGGCGGCGAGCTGATCTATAACCGCGCCGAGATGGAGGAGATTTACCGCACAGGGCGCGGAGGATTTAAGGTGCGTGCGAAATGGCGCTACCTAAAATCCGAAAACCTCATCGAGATCTATGAGATCCCTTATACCACCACGGCCGAGGCCATTATGGATAAGGTCGCGGAGCTGGTCAAGCTCGGAAAGATCAAGGAAATCAGCGATATGCGCGACGAGACCGACCTCGGCGGTCTCAAGCTTGCCATCGACCTCAAGCGCGGCTCCGACCCCGAAAAGCTCATGCAGAAGCTTATGCGCATGACTCCCCTGATGGACACCTTTTCCTGCAATTTCAACATCCTGATTGCCGGGAACCCCCGCGTGATGGGCGTGCGGGAAATTTTGGAGGAGTGGACGGCCTGGCGGATGGGCTGCGTGCGCCGCCGGGTGTGGTTTGACCTGACGAAGAAACGCGAGAAACTGCACCTGCTCTACGGCCTGAAAAAAATTCTCCTCGACATCGACAAAGCCATCGCCATCATCCGCAACACCGAGCTGGACGCAGAGGTCCTGCCGAACCTGATGATCGGCTTCGGCATCGACCAGCTTCAGGCGGAGTACGTGGCGGAGATTCGGCTGCGGAACATCAACAAGGAATACATCCTCAAGCGCACTGAGGAGACCGACGCGCTTGAAAAGGACATCGCCGACCTGGAGGACATGCTGAACAGTCCCCGCAGGGTCAAAAAGATCCTCACCGACGAGCTGCAGGCCGTCGCCAAAAAGTTCGCCGCGCCGCGCAGGACGGAAATCGTCTATGCTGACGAGTTGGAGGAGCTGGCGCCGGAGGAGGAGGTTGAGGATTATCCGGTGACGCTATTCCTTTCCCGCGAGGGCTATTTCAAGAAGATCACGCCCCAATCCCTTCGTATGAGCGGGGAACAGAAGTTTAAGGAAAACGACGGGCCATTTCTGGAGTTCGAGGCGACGAACCGGGACGAGCTGCTCATTTTCACGGACAAGCAGCAGGTCTACAAGGCACGGGTGGCCGATTTTGAGGACGGCAAAGCCTCTGTCCTCGGTGTGTTCCTGCCCTCCCGGCTCGAAATGGACGAGGGCGAGAACGTCATTTTTATGCTCAACCCCGGGGACTACAGCGCCCACCTGTTGCTGTTTTACGCAAACGGCAAGGCAGCCCGGCTTGCACTCTCCGCCTATGCGACCAAGACCAACCGCAAAAGGCTCACCGGCGCGTATTCCGATAAGAGTGAGCTTGTTTCCATCCTGCCCCTTGAGTCGGACAGGGAGGTTGCGGCGTTCTCCACCGAGGGGAGAGCAATGGTGTTCTCCACCGCGCTGCTTGCGCCCAAGACTTCGCGCACCACGATCGGCGTGGCGCTGATGAATATTAAGCCCAAATACCGCCTAGAGCGTGTTGTGTTTGCAGAGCAGAGCTCAATCAAAAACGTTGCGCGTTACCGCGCGCGGAGCATCCCTGTCGCGGGCGCACTGCTGCGCGAGGAGGACAGGGAGGAAAGACAGCTCAGCCTAATCGAGGGCTAAGCATGAAGGAGGCGCCACCTTTTGAAACAGCCGGATAAAGCAACCCTGCAGACGTCGCTCAGGATCTTTAAGGTCATCCTTGGCGCTGCAATTTTCGCAGCCGGCATCCAGTTTTTTTACCGGCCGGCAGAGTTGGTTTCGGGTGGCGTGACGGGCATCGCCATGATCATCAACTACCTGACGGGCGCGCCCATCGGCGTAATGATGGTGGTGTTGAACGTGCCGCTGTTTCTCATCGCCCTCAGGCACTATGGCTGGCGTTTTCTGGCTGGCTCCCTGCTGGGGTTGCTTGCAAGCTCTGCGTTCATCGACCTGTTCTCGCTGGCGCCTGTCCGTATCACGACAGAGCCCTTACTCGCCGCGATTTACGGTGGCATCATTGATGGGCTGGGGCTGGGCTTGGTGTTCTCCACCGGCAACACCACCGGCGGTACGGATGTTGTGGCAAAGCTCATCCGTGGGCGCTTCCCCTACATCAATTTCGGCACGATGATCCTGACGCTCGATGCCTTGATTATTGCGGCCTATGCGCTGATTTTTCGTAAGTATGACAGCGCGATGTATACCGTCATCGCCGTCTACGTGGCAACACGGGTCATCGATCTTGTGCTGTACGGCGCATCCCAGTCAAAGCTGTGCCATATCATTTCGGAACGCAGCAATGAGATCAAAACCGCCATCGTGGAAAAGCTCGACCGCGGCGTAACGGTCCTGCAGGGCAAGGGCGCTTTTTCCGGCCAGGACAAGCAAATTTTGCTCTGCGTAGTCAAGCAACAGCAGATTGTTCAGATAAAAAGGCTTGTCAAGGGCATCGATACACGCGCCTTTGTCATCGTCACCGACACGCGCGACGTTTTCGGCGAGGGCTTCGGGGACATTACACACGATAAGTGAGTGGGAGGGCTGGAGATGAAACGACGACTGACCGCGATGCTGCTGCTGGCAGCGCTGGCCGTCTCGCTTACGGGCTGCGCGTCACTGTTTAAAAAGGAATACATCTCTGTCTCTAAATATCCTGAGAACGGGAATACCGCAAACAATGCCGAGATCATTATGATTTCGGACTACGCCGAGCTGAAAAACGCCATCATCGTGCTGATCAACGCCCATAAAACCAAGGGACGCCTCCGCTTCATCGACTATAAGGGCACCGTGCAGCAGGACGTTTCCCAGGCGATCTGGGAGGTCATGGCAGAAAGTGCGCTTGCCAGCTATGCCGTCGAATACCCGTCCTACGATATTACGCCCATTGTAACCTTTTACGAGGCGGTCATCGGCATTACATATAAGCACACGCCCAGTGAGATCGCCGATATCCGCTATGTCACGGGCAGAAGCGAATTTCCCGAGGTGTTCGGGCCGATGTTGGAGACCCTGGACGACTATGTGGCCCTGCGCATCATCAGCTCCACCATCACTGCCGAGGAGCTGAATGCTGCGGTACTCTCGGCCTATGAAAAAAACCCTGCGGCCTGCGTTGTCCGTCCGAACGTCAACGCGAAGATCCATCCCGAGAGCGGGCTTCAACGCATCCTTGAGATCGAGCTGGAATACGGCTGGAAGCGCACAGAGCTGCAAAAGATGAAGTCTACGCTAAGCGACCGGATTGAACTGATTATGGAGGGCGTCACCGGAGTCAAGCCGGCCGAGTCCGCACTGCAGATCTTCGAGCGCCTTGCCTACAACTGCGTCTATGACCCGGCGGGTATTCTGCGGAGCGCGAAACCAGAGCTACTCAGCGGCCTCGGCGTGACGGCCTACGGTGCGCTGGTCGAGGGCTTTGCCGACAGCGAGGGCTTTGCCGTGGCCTACAGCGCCCTCTGCCGCGC
>CAYRIA010000136.1:0-5311 GCA_964424175.1 uncultured Oscillospiraceae bacterium
CCCGGCACACGCCGCGTTCAGTGGCTTACGGGCTGGGACTGCCGGAGCATGACACTGAGGGTCGGGTGCTGACGCTGGAATTTGAAGAATTCTATCTCGTGTGCGTCTATACGCCCAATTCACAGGATGGGCTTAAGCGCTTGAACTATCGTATGAGTTGGGAAGACGCCTTCCGTGCATACATTTGCGGATTAGATGCGAAAAAGCCCGTGGTCATCTGTGGAGACCTGAACGTAGCGCATCAGGAAATTGACCTTAAAAACCCCAAGACCAACCGCATGAACCCCGGCTTTACGGACGAGGAGCGGGGCAAGTTTACAGAGCTTTTGGACGCAGGCTTTACTGACAGCTTCCGTTACCTCTATCCTGAGTTGGAGGGGGCGTATAGCTGGTGGAGTTACCGCATGAACGCCCGTGAGAAGGGTATCGGCTGGCGCATTGACTATTTTGTGGTGTCTAACAAGCTGCGTGAGAAGATTGAAAAGGCTTTCATCTGCGACGAGATTTACGGAAGCGACCACTGCCCGGTGGGACTGGACCTCGTCTAATAGGATACTGATAATAGGATACTGAAATGGTAAAAATCGGAACTGTCGAGATCAATGGACAGCTGGCACTCGCGCCAATGGCCGGGGTTTCGGACATCGCATTCCGCGAAATT
The DNA here is from genome assembly GCA_964424175.1 of uncultured Oscillospiraceae bacterium. Taxonomy (GTDB): domain Bacteria; phylum Bacillota; class Clostridia; order Oscillospirales; family Oscillospiraceae; genus UBA2658. The sequence continues at coordinate 662 of CAYRIA010000136.1, forward strand.
TGCAAAAGTGAGGGTGCGGCCTATACCTGCACCGAGATGGTCAGTGCCAAGGCGCTGGTCTATAAGGACTTGAAAACCCGTAGCCTGCTGCAAATCCTGCCGGGTGAGCATCCCTGCGCGGCACAGATCTTCGGCAACGAGCCGGGGGTTATGGAGGAAGCCGCGGGGCTGGCGCGCGAGATTTCGGGTGCGGACGTGATCGACATCAACATGGGCTGTCCGGTTGGGAAGATCGCCGGCAACGGCGATGGCTGTGCGCTGATGCGCGAGCCGGAAAAGGCACAGAGAATTATCGAGGCCGTAGTGCGCGGCGCGGGTGTGCCGGTCACAGTCAAGTTCCGCAAGGGCTGGGACAAGGGTAGCGTCAATGCCGTTGAATTCGGCCAAATGTGCCAGCAAGCTGGAGCGTCTGCTGTTACAGTGCATGGGCGCACGCGTACGCAGATGTATTCCGGCGTGGCGGACTGGGATAGTATCCGCGCGGTTAAGCAGGCGCTTTCCATCCCGGTCTTTGCCAATGGCGATATTTTTGAGCCTGAGGACGCGGTGCGTATCCTGCGCTACACCGGTTGCGACATTGCTATGGTCGGCCGCGGTGCCTTCGGCAACCCTTGGCTGTTTTCGCGGGGCGCTGCCGCCCTGCGGGGCGAACCTGTGCCACCGTTTCCGCCGCTTTCGGAGCGGCTGGACATGGCGTTGCGTCAATTTGAGCTGGCGGCCTCGCTCAAGGGCGAGAAGCTCGCCTGTCTGGAGGCGCGTAAGCACTTTGCCTGGTACCTACATGGCGTACCGCACGCAGGACGATTTAAAGCGCAGGCGGTTAGCGTGGAGACGCTTTCAGACATTCATGGGTTGATCCGGCAAATCAAAAGAGAACTGAGGTGAGTCGATGACGCGCGAGGAGGAGAGCATACTCGTTGCCAAGGCGCAGGAGGGGGACAGCGCGAGCTTTGAAGCCCTCGTCAGGGAAAACCAGACAAAAGTTTATAATCTTGCTCTTCGCATGGTTGGCTCCGGTGAGGATGCTTTCGATATGTCACAGGAGGCATTTATCAAGGCGTATAATTCGCTTGGAAGCTTCCGCGGCGACAGCCGTTTCTCCGTCTGGCTGTATCGGCTGACGACGAACGTCTGCCTGGACTTTCTGCGGGCGGAGTCGAGAAAGAGTCACGGCTCCCTAACCTATATCGGCGAGGATGAGGAAAACAAAGAGCTGGAAATCCCCGATGAGCGCTTTTCCCCCGAGACGCTGACGGAAAAGAAGGCGCTGCGTGAGGCGGTCAACCGTGGCCTTATGCGCTTACCGAAGGATTACCGAGTGATTTTGCTGCTCCGAGAAATCGAAGGGCTGAGCTATGAGGAGATCGCGGAGACGCTGGCGATGGAGGCTGGGACGGTGAAATCCCGTCTTTTCCGTGCGCGGAAAAGGCTGTGCACGATTCTTCAAGCGGACGGGAACTTTTCCGACATGCGCTCGTCAAAGAAAGCAAAGGAGGTGTGAAGCATGAACGGCTGTGAAGACTATATAGAACAGATCAGCGCGCTGTTGGACGGCGAGCTGCCGCATGAGCAGGAGACCGAGCTTCGCACCCACATCGAGAGCTGTGCGGACTGCCAATGCGTATACGATGCGTTTCGGGGCATTTCGCAAGCACTTTCTGAAAATCTTGTGCAGCCACCCGAAACATTGGCCAGCGGCGTGATGTTTAAGCTCAAGCGGCAGAAAAAGGGCGGCAAGCACTTTGTGATCGGGCGCGTTACGGCGGCTGCCGCCTGTTTTGTGCTGATTCTGTTTGGGGCCGTACATTTTGGCCTGCTTGACGGAGTCGGTCGCAGTGGAAGCAATGTGCCCAAGATGGCCCTGCGCTCAGCCGAGGAAGCGGGCTCCGCTCAGGAGGAAGTCGTTGGGACCGAAATGTTGGACGCACCAACGGACGCCGGGCAAAGTGAAAGCAAGCTGACGACGGGGGATGTGTCAGGTTTGGCGCTCGTACCTCCCGCGTCGGCGGAATGCCCGGATGGAAGCGTTTTGCAGTTTGGCTTTGCTGGCACGAGTCTAGCAGACACGTCACCGGCTGAGCAGGATACGGCCAGAGAGCCGGCCTTTCTGTTTGAGGCGAAGGAACTTCAGATTTATGAGGGCTGCTATTACGCGCTTGAAGAGGATAAAACTAAAAACAAACTGCTCGTCACGCTGACAACCGAGGAGGAGCGCGAGGCGCTCTTTGAGCTTGTGACGGCGATGCCAGACAACGCCGTGGCCTACACGCCGGAGGACGGCGAAATTCTCAAGAGCGACCCGCTGTTTACGCTCTTTGTCTCCGCCAACACGGAGGAGGACAAGACGGCGAAGGATAAGCTTATCCGCATCTGGTATGTAAACATGGAGGTCTGGTGTGTGGTTTCTGATGCGGAGCTTCCCACGGAGACGAGCAGCCTTGCCGGCGCTGGGCAGAGCAGCATCCAGAATAACAACCAAAACAATGTCCAGAACGATTCCCAGAACAGCTTCGCCGGCAAGATCATCTACAAAGCCGAAGGCATGCAGGATAATTTTGAAGCCTATGTTAAGATGCTAAAAGAAACGTATAATATTACGTAAACTAAAAAATTAAATTAATCTCCTGATATTGAGTTTTTGAATATCAGGAGATTAATTATGTAAACCCAAAGCGGCCGAGGTCAACCATGCGCTCAAGACTTTTGCCCACCCTTTTAACTCCTCTTGCAGATTTTTCGGGGATCGAAACAAAATATTCCAAAATGTCCTGTGGATTGCAAATAGGAATGTTTGCGAAATTCTCAAAAGAGGCTTTCGGACTGCGGCATTTTGTGGTAAACTCTGTTTATCGCCGAATAAAGGAGCGTTCCGAATGAGGATCAACCGTGCCGCCATCAAGCAAAATGCCAAAAGCGTGATTGTGCAGACCAAGCCCAGCCCGATTCTGGTCGTGCTGGTTTTTCTCGCGTTGGCCGCGATTCTGCAAGTGCTTTCAGCCTCAGTGACGGGGCAGTTTTCCGCCTATATGGATACAATGGAGCAATTTATGGCCGGAAACATGGACTATGTCCCGCGCGTGCACAGTATCGAGCCGCTGGGGCTGCTACTCAACCTAGCCATCGGCCTGATGCTGCTGACCCTGAGTGCGGGGCTGGCAACGTATTGCCTGAATGTCTGCCAGTTCCGCGAAAGCGGCTTCGGCAACCTGCTCGACGGCTTTGCGATTTTTTTCAAGGTGCTCTGGCTGGAAATTCTGATGAGCATTTTCGTTTTTCTCTGGAGCCTGCTCTTGATCGTTCCAGGTATTATTGCGCTTTACCGCTATCGCATGGCGCTGTATATTTTGATTGAAAACCCCAAGCTCAGTGCGCTCGACTGCATTCGTGCAAGCTGCAAGTTGATGCGTGGACACAAGGGAGAGCTGTTTGTGCTGGATCTGAGTTTTTTGGGCTGGGTTTTGCTAACGGCCTTTCCCTTTGTCACGGTCTGGGTCACGCCCTATATGGAGCTGACTTATGCAAATTACTACATTGCGCTGCGAGATATGCCCAAACCCGCTGGTGACGGGGTCTTTCGCGGCTGAGCGCAGAAGGGAGGAAGGCTATGACGTATTTGTATGCAAGTGTTGCCGTGCTCTGCGCGCTCGTCCTGCCGGTCATCCTGTCAATCCTGCTCTGTGTCCGGCATAAGCCGCTTTGGAAGCCAGTTCTGTTCGGCGCGCTGACCTTTACGGTTTTTCAGATGTTCCTGCGCATCCCGCTGCTTGGCGCGTTGTCAGGGCAGGCGTGGTTTTTGGCCTTTGCGGGCGCGCAGCCGCTGCTGTATGCCCTGCTGCTGAGCCTAACGGCGGCGCTGTTTGAGGAGGGGGGGCGCTGGCTCGTTATTTCCCTGTTTCTCAAAAAACAGCGTTCGACGACGGAGGGGCTGGCTTTCGGTGTTGGTCACGGAGGGATTGAGGCAATCTTACTTGTCGGCATTAACGTCCTGCTGGTTCTTATCACGAGTGTGTTCCCAGACGAGCCCTCGCTGCTTCTCGCAGCCGGGGTTGAGCGGCTATCCGCGATGACGTTACAGGTCGGCTTTTCTATCATGGTTGTGCGTGCCGTGCGTGAGAAAAATCGCTTGTGGCTGCTGCTGGCCTTTGCCCTGCACACGCTGGTCGACCTAGTAGCCGTCTACGGCATGTCCTATCTGGGGATATGGCCTCTAGAGGCTGTTTTTGTCGCCTTTGCGCTCGGCATAGCCTGGTTTGTTGTCCGGGAATTCAAAAAAGTACCCCCGGCGACGGAGGTCTGATACAGTAAAAAGCGGCTCCGCAAAAACTGATTGCGGAGCCGCTTCGTTTATTATAAAACCCGTTCGTCACCAAAGAAGAACAGGGCGACCGTGCCGGGGCCGGTGTGTGCGCCGATAACCGTGCCAACGCTGTTAATGAGCACGCGGCCATCCAGCTTTGGAAAGCGCGCCTCGACAAGGTCTGCAACGGCTTTGGCGTCCTCATAGCAGTCGGAGTTACTGATGTAGCACTTGCCGCTGTACTCCAGACCGTTCTGTGCGTGTCGCTCCATGCGGGTAACGATTTCGGCAATGACCTTTTTCTTGGTGCGGATTTTTTCCCGGGGAATAAGCTGGCCCAGCGTGTTCATGTT
>CAYRIA010000137.1:0-5129 GCA_964424175.1 uncultured Oscillospiraceae bacterium
CAGTGGTCTTTATTGGACGCGAGGCAGGTTCCGGTACGCGGGACGGTTTTGAAAGTATTATCGGCGTAGCAGAAGACTGCAAGTATGAACAGGAACTGACCGCAACGGGCGCAGTGATCGCAGCAGTTGCCGCAAACCCGAACGCAATCGGCTATGCATCCCTCTCCGCTGTTAAGGACACAATCAGTGTTATCAAGGTAGACGGCGTTGAGTGCACCGAAGCAAACGTACTCGACGGCAGCTACAAGATTCAGAGAAACTTTAACATGATCACCAAGCAGGGTGCTGAGCTCTCCTCTGTGGCCAAGGCTTTCCTAGAGTTCGCGCTCAGCAGCGATGCTGCTCCTATTATTGAAAAGGCCGGCGCAATTGCTCCCGCAAAATAGGCCAATGTCAGGCAAGGGGACTTTACTTGTGAAGTCCCCTTTTCGGAAACTTCCGAACATTTTTTAATCTGACGGAGGTTACAATGAAAGCGAGAAACAGAACTGAAAAAGCCATGAATGTGATATTCGTCGTCTGCGGCATGATCTCTATTGTCGCAGTCGTCGGCATTTCTGCCTACATGATAATAAGCGGCCTTCCCGCAATCAAAGAAATCGGCCTGGTGGAGTTCTTACTCGGCCAGGTTTGGAAAAGCACAGCGTCTGAACCGAAATTCGGCATCCTACCGTTTATCCTGTCATCGATACTCGCAACCTTCGGCGCGGTACTCATTGGCGTCCCAATCGGGCTTCTGCTGTCAGTTTTCCTTTCAAAAATTGCAAACCCAAAACTCGCCGCCTCCGTTCGTCCAACAGTGGAACTGCTCGCGGGGATACCCTCGGTCGTATACGGCCTAGTCGGTATGATTGTCCTTGTACCTCTCGTGATGGACGTTTTCGACATCAAAAGCGGCTCGACGCTGTTTTCGGCAATGATCGTTCTTGCGATCATGATTCTGCCCAGCATCGTCAGCGTCAGTGAAACTGCCCTCAATGCCGTGCCGAAAAAACATGAGGAGGCCAGCCTCGCCCTCGGCGCAACAAAGATTGAAACGATCTTCAAGGTCAGCATCCCCTCAGCCAAAAGCGGCATCACCGCGGGGATCGTCCTGGGGATTGGGCGGGCAATCGGCGAGGCGATGGCGGTCATGATGGTTGCCGGAAACGTCGCCAATATGCCGAAGCTTTTCGGTAGCGTCCGCCTGCTGACTACGGCAATTTCCTCGGAAATGTCCTATGCCTCCGGCCTTCAAAAGCAAGCGCTGTTTTCCATAGGCCTTGTTCTCTTCGTTTTCATTATGATTATAAACGTGTTATTGAATACGCTGCTAAAGGGGGGACACAGGAATGAGAAGTAAAGCCCCTGTTCAGGCGCTGGACAGCAAGCTGTCCGTAAAGCGGCGCTTCTACGACGCCGTACTCAAGACTCTGATCTATCTTGCGGCGCTTGCTACCCTGTTGCTTCTGGTGGGCCTTATCGGATACATTTTTTATAGGGGGCTTCCGAACGTCACCTGGGAGTTTTTAAGCACCCAGCGAAAGGTTCTAGAGGACAAAATCGGAATCCTTCCAAACATACTTTACACCCTTTATACGATTTTCACATCTTTGCTGATTTCCCTGCCGATCGGCATCGGCTCTGCAATTTACCTGAACGAATACGCTTCGAGCCATAGGCTCGTGGGCTTCATCGAGTTTTCAACGGAAACGCTGACGGGTATCCCGTCGATCATATACGGCCTTGTCGGAATGCTCTTTTTTAGTCAGAAGCTCGGGCTGAAATCCAGTGTTCTCGCCGGTTCGTTGACCTTGGTCGTAATGATTCTGCCCAGCATCATCCGCACTACGCAGGAGGCGCTGAAGACAACGCCACAGTCCTACCGAGACGGGGCGGCAGCCCTTGGTGCCCCCAAATGGTACGCCATCCGCACCATTGTCATGCCCTGTACGCTGGACGGCGTCGTCAGCGGCGCTATCCTGGCCGTCGGTCGTATCGTAGGTGAATCGGCGGCGTTGCTGTTTACGGCGGGCGCGGGCTATGTGCTTGTCACAAATTACCTCAAGGCACTTTCTGTAAGCGGTGGCACGCTCAGCGTCATGCTCTATGTCTATGTCATGGAAAACGGACAGTTCGAGGTGGGCTTTGCAATCGCGGCGATTCTGATGATCCTTGTGCTTGTGATCAACATTGCCGCGAAAGCTGCAAAGATAAAGCTGAAAAAGGTTGGGTGAAAGATATGAGTATTATTACTTCAAGGAGCCTTGAGCTGTATTACGGCAATTTTCAGGCGCTCAAGGGCATAGATATGGACATTGAGGAAAACGAGATAACGGCGCTGATCGGTCCCTCGGGCTGCGGCAAGAGTACCTTCTTGAAAACCATTAACCGCATGAATGACCTCGTGCCGGACGTATCTATTACGGGGGAACTGCGCTACAGGAACACGGACATTTACGACAAAACGACGAACGTCAGCCTTTTGCGCAAGAACATCGGCATGGTCTTTCAGGCACCGAACCCCTTCCCGATGAGCATTTACGACAACATCGCTTACGGCCCGCGCCTGCACGGCAATCATAACAAGGCCTCCCTTGACGAAATTGTGGAAAAATCCCTGCGTGGCGCAGCCCTGTGGGACGAAGTCCGGGATCGTCTGAAAAAAAGTGCATTGGGCCTCTCAGGCGGACAACAGCAACGTTTATGTATTGCTCGTGCGTTGAGCGTCGAGCCTGAAGTGTTGCTGATGGATGAGCCGACCAGCGCCCTCGACCCTGCGAGCACTATGCGCATCGAAGAGCTTATGGATGACCTGAGGAGCGACTACACAGTTGTGATCGTGACGCACAATATGCAACAAGCTGCGCGCATTTCAGATAAAACCGCGTTTTTCCTGCTCGGCGAGCTGGTAGAGATGGGTAAAACCGATGATATATTCTCCATGCCTCAGGACAAGCGTACCGAAAACTACATCACCGGCCGCTTCGGTTAAACAATAAGGAGGGAAGATTAATGGCACCGAGAAAGTTCTATGACGATGAGCTGAAGGAGCTGTCCGCCGTACTAATCCGGATGGGCACAATGGCCATCGACGCAGTGACCCGTTCCATGCAGGCCTTGAAAACATTTGACAAACAGCTCGCCCGGGAGATAATAGAAGATGATGCCAACATTAACGCTATGGAGCGTGAAATCGAAACGCTTTGCTTAAAGCTCATCTTGAAGCAGCAGCCGGTTGCTACCGATCTACGTAAGATCAGTACGGCAATCAAGATGATTACGGACATCGAGCGCATCGGTGACGCGGCTGCTGATATTGCAGAGCTGAGCCTCTATCACGACAGCATCGGCTTCTTAGCCTTGCAGGGTGAGGTTTTGGAAATGGCGGAATACGCGAAGGAGATGGTCTCCTCGGCAATAGACGCCTATGTCAAGGGCGACCTTGCACTGGCGAAGGAAACGATGGAAAGGGACGATGTCGTTGATGATTGCTTCCGGACAATCCGCCGAGCGCTGGCTGAGCGAATCTATACAGAGCCCCAGGAGATCGACACCCTGATCGACTACCTGATGATTGTCAAGTACCTTGAGCGTATTGGCGACCATGCCGTCAACATCTGTGAATGGGTACAGTTTTACGTTACTGGCATCCACATCAACGAGCGCATCATTTAAGATCGGATCGGGGGAGGACAAGTCCATGAACGAGAAAATCACGGTTGTTGAGGACGACGAGAGCATTCGTAGGCTGCTTGAGGTCGCACTGGCAAGCAACGGCTACCACCCCCAGGGCTTCGACAACGCGCAGGACGCCCTCGACGATATGCGCCGTTCTCCGCCGCGCGTTGTCATCATGGATATTATGATGGACGGCATGAGCGGGCTGGAGGCTGCGCGTGTGATGCGCCTTGAATCTGCCCTCAGCGAAATTCCGCTCATCCTCCTCACCGCAAAGGACACGGAGCTGGATAAAATCCTCGGTCTGGATGCTGGAGCTGACGATTACGTGACAAAACCTTTCAGCGTGCTTGAGCTCTGCGCGCGCGTCCGGGCGCAGCTCCGTCGCAGCGCCGGGTCAGAGCTCGCCGACGAGCAGGTCATCACTCTCGGCAGTATTCGACTCGACAATAATGTCCGTGAGGCAACGAACGACGGCGCGGCGCTGACGTTGACCTTCAAGGAGTTCGAGCTTTTGAAATACCTGATGGAAAACAGCCAACGAACGCTCTCCCGCGAGGAGCTGATCGCCAAAATCTGGGGTGAAGGCTATTATGGCGAGACACGCACACTCGACATACACATTGGAAGCTTGCGTCAGAAGCTGGGCGACACGGCGGAGGACAGCCGCTTTATCAAGACCATCCGCGGCGTCGGCTATCGCTTTGTCGGAGGTGTCAAGTGAAGAAATCTCTGATGCTGGGCTTTGTTGTGATTCTTGCGCTCGCACTTCTGATCTCGGGTTTTCTGAACGCCTTCATCTTCAACAGCGAGCTGCTTGAGGAAACGGAACAAGAAATGCTTGCCTTTTCCGCCATTCTGGCAGAGAACTATAACCCCTCCGCCGACGCAAACGCGCAGGCCGTACGCTTTGCTGCAGGAATTGGCGATGCGCGCATCAGTATCATTGCCGGGGACGGCACGGTACTCGGAGACTCCGAGGCAGATTACCGCACGATGGATAATCACTCCGGTCGGCCGGAGCTGATCGAAGCAGCAGCCGCGGGCAGGGGCACGAGCATCCGTAGTAGCCAAACGCTAGGCAAAAAGCTGGTCTACTCGGCAATCAAAACCCCCGACGGGCACTTTATCCGCGCAACGCGTGAGGTTTCGGGTGTCTGGGACAATATGCGGAGCATCATTCCGGCCATGTTTCTGACCCTGTTTGGTGCGCTTGCCTTGGCCTCAGCGCTGACGAGCCGCTTTTCCTCACGTTTTCTCAATCCCATCCTTGAGATGAATGAGAGACTGATCAGCGTCAAGGACGGCGGCACAAAGCTAGACCCCAAGGCTTACCGATATGGGGAGCTGGAGGAAATGGCGGTGAAGATCAACGTTCTCTCCGCGCACTTGTCAGAATACATCGCCTCCATTCAGCGGGAGAAGGACAAGCTGCGCTTCATTCTTGATAATGTTAATGAGGGCTTCCT
>CAYRIA010000138.1:0-5048 GCA_964424175.1 uncultured Oscillospiraceae bacterium
GGCAGAAAGCCGCAGATGGTAATCAGCGCAAACATCAGCGGCGACTTTGTCTCCTCCGCCACATAAAACGAGATGGCAAACTGCACCGCAGACGAGCCGAACAGCGTGATGGCCTGGCTTGTCAAGAACAGCGCAATATTCTTTTTCCAGTGATTTGACTGTGTCAAGGCTTTACTCCCAGTTGTCCGATTTTGCTGTCTTTCCAGATCGGTACGATCGCGGAAGGTCGCTACTGATAAAGTCACGGAATCTGGTTGTGCTCCCGTCACTTTACTGCAGTCTGCCACACTATAAATTCATTGTCAAGGGGAATTCTAAACGTAAAGCCCTGTTGCACCGCCCTTTTCACCGAAGGGGGGACTCCCATTCAGGCGAAGTCTTCTGCCTGCGCCCGCGGAACACCACCACTGGGCGGAGCCCCAAAACCGTTCGGCAGTTCGCCGTTCTGTGCGAAGTCCCCCTCGGGGCCCTTGCCGCCGCCCCACTGTCCCGGGCCTCCGCCAATTCCGCCGAAGCTGCCACCGCTAGCGTAGCTAAGGCCATCGAGCGTGAAGTTGTATTCTTCCGTACCGACAGTGAGGGTATAGCTGCCGTTCTCGGTCAAACCCGGAACGCTGATGTTCAGCGCCTGGAACTGCTTTGTGGGAACAAAATCAGCCAAAACGCTTCCTCCCGAATCACGAAGTGTCACGCGTGTGCCGCCGGACTGCGCCGAATTAAGCCCATAGAGGATCGATCCTTGAGTCGATTCATCCCCAAAGCCCTCGGCCATACCGCTGCTGCCTGCCGCAAGTAGCGTTCCGCCGGTGACCAGTGCCGTCCCGTTGTAATCGATGGCGCCGTTGCCGCTGTTTGTTGGGCCATAGACCACAGTCGTGCCACCGACAAGTGTGAATTCGCCGTTGGAGTCGATCCCGTCGCCTCCGGAGTCAATCGTCATCGACCCACCGGAGATGAGGATATAGCAGCCCTCGACCGCAGACATTCCGCCGCCCCAGCCTCCTCCGGAGCCGTTGTCGCTGCCGCTGGCAGCATTGAGGCCGTCGTCCGAAGACACGACGCTGATCTCCCCGCCGGAAATGTCGATGCTCAGGCCCTCCAGACCCTCATAGCTCTTCCGAATGTCGATTCTGCCGCCTGTGACAGTTAGGGCCGCAGCGGCATGTATGCCGTCGTCCCCTGCCGTGACGGTGAAGTCGCCGCCCGCGATATAGACGAAGCCGAGGGCTGTGTCCTCGTCGTTCTCGCTGTGGATGGCATCCGTACCGGCGTCAAGGACAAACGTGCCGCCCGCGATGCAGACGCTGTCCTTGCCGGACAGACCATGCTTTGCCGCTGTGATTTCATAGCTTCCGCTGGTGACGACGAGCGTATCCTTTGACACGACGCCGTGCCCATAGGCGGAACTGACCGTCAGCGCGCCTGCGCCGTTGAGCGTAAGGTCGGACTTGGCAAAGATTGTCCCGTCGATGTTGTTCTCGTCAATGGTCACGTCTTCGCCTGTCGCGGCAAGACGGTTTTCCGTCTCCGCCGCAGTGGTGAGAAAAACCTTGTCGGCGTTTTTGATATAAAGCGCGGCGCCGGAGGAATTTGCAAGCTCCACACCGTCAAGCACAAGCTGGAGCTTCGCGTCGTCTGCGGCATCGATGATGAGCTGGCCGTCTGTCAGGCTGCCTCGCAGGATGTAAGTGCCCTCGTTACTGATTGTAACGGTGTTTTGCCTGACGCTCGCACCCTCACCGCTGATTTCTGTTGCGTTGTCAGACAGGGTAATAAGCGTGCTTTCGGCCTCGCTGTAACCGATTTCCTTGTCGCGGTCGGTAAATCGTTCGTCGCTGTCCGTTGTATCGGCAAGCTGGCCTCCAGACACTGCGCCGGAGTCCGTTTCCGGCGTTATTGAGGTGGATTGCGTGCCGCATCCCGCAAAAAGAGCAAGCAGCAGTAGCAGCGCCAGCTTAATTGATAAAGGTTTTTTCATGACGGTCCTCCTTACAGTTCTCCGGGGGCCTGCTCCTGCAGTGCGGCGGAGATTTCAAGATTGCCATTTCTGCTACGCAGGTGATCGATGAATTCCTTTTCCAGCAGGGGGTCTCTCAGCGTAAGCCGATAACTGAGTTTGAACAAGCTGCCCATGTTCGTGGTTTTGACCTGGGTCAGGCAGTGCTCTGTGGTGTAGGTCTCAAACAGGTCGTCGAAAACGCCGGTATAATTTAAATCCTCGGGAATCGTGATGCGGACGGTTCTTTTGCCGGAGGGCGCCCGTGCCTGCCCGATGCGGCTTGCGGCAAGCACCATGCCCGCAGCCCCGATGACCAGAACAAACAGCGCAGCGTAGCCAATATAGCCCATGCCGGCCACAAGCCCCGCAGCCATGGCCAGGAAAATTGCCGCAATCTCCCGCGCTGAGCCGGGCACGCTGCGGAAGCGGACGAGGCTGAACGCGCCTGCAACGGCAACGCCCGCGCCGATGTTGCCGTTGACCATCAGGATCACCATGCATACAATGGCCGGCAGCAGCACAAGGGTTGCAAAAAAGCTCTTTGAGCAGGGATTTTTATAGCGGCTAAACAGGGCAATCAGCAGCCCCAGCACCAGCGACACACCGATGCAGATCAAAAAATCTGTAACGGCTAGGCCGCTTGTGCCTGCGGCGGCGCTGTCGAACAAACCGGTGAATGGATTAGGCACAATGCACACTCCCTTCTGCAGATAGCCCGGTCATTGCTTTATAGGCGTTTCCGTATTTTGAAAAGCTTCCTTTGAACAGACGCAGTTCGCTCAGGGCATGCGCCAGCCAAAGCGGCATTCCCGAGGAGAGCTTGATCTCCAACAGGCTCTGTCCGGGCTGCAGCAGGGAGCTGCCGTAAACCCCCTCGCAGAGACTCAGCTCACTGTCGCGCCAGAGGACGTCGTCGTCAAAGGTGACGCGGAGCATCGGGTCGTCCTTGGCGAAAAACGCCTCCCTCTTGTAGGCCAGATAGACCTTTGGCGCCAGCGCCGGGTACGCGGAGCGGAAATAATCCAGTTCGCCGACAACCTGATGAACTATTGGTGCGGCAGTCTCGTTTGCGAGGTAGCCCTCCGCCCGTGCCTGTGTCATGGAAACGCGGCGCTTATAGACCACGCCCTCGCATTTCCGCTTCAGCTCAACAAAGACCCTGTCCTCCGGGATGCAGGGGCCATAGCTCCGCACGCGCAGCTTCTCCTTGTAGACCGGCCTCTCGATCGAGCGACGCGCAAGGCGCAGATCCGGCGTGTCGTAATAGAGATTGCAAATCGTGCTTTTGCCAAACTCGTCCGGCTGCATATAACGGTCGAAGAGCGCTGTCAGCGCTGCGCGCTGCTCCGCGTTCACGAGGTATTTCAGTTCATACCGCATAAAGGTATTTTGAAGGGCTTTCATTGCCAGAACCTCCGTTTTTTTGGTTTCTGCTCGGCGGTGCTCTCCGCCGGCCTGTAAACAGCTTAACAGGCAAACCTAAAGCCAGGCTTAAAGCGAAGCTTAAAAGAACTTAAAAATCACCCAAAAGCAGGCCTTGCGGCGCTGCGTTTGGGTGATGCGCTACTATCAGTATGGCTAAAACAGTGTGACGCTGACGTTCAGGGAGCGTCCGTCCTCGCTGCGGGCGTTGATTTTTCCGCCGTGCCGGGCGACGATGGCACGGGCGACCGAGAGCCCGATTCCAAAGCCGCCAATGGCGGAGCTACGGGAGGAATCTCCTCGGTAAAAGCGCGCAAACAGCTCGTCGTGTCCGCCCTTTTCGATCGCCTCGACGGAATTGACAGCTGTGAGCACAGGGCCCTTAGCCCCGCTTTTGAGGGTAAAGGCAATTTCGCCGTCGGCGTTGGAATACTTGAGCGCGTTATCCGCGAGGATACTGACGAGGCGCCGCAGCTCCTCTTCGTTGCCGGTATAGCTAATGCTTCTCTGAATGTGCGTCTCAAACCGCTTGCCGAGCTGTCCCGCCAGCGCAAAAAAGGGCGCAAGGCTCTCCTCCACGGCATCGCTGAGGGAAAACTCGGTCATTATCGGGCGCGCACTGCGCTCGTCCATTCGCGCGAGGGAAACGAGGCTATTCGTTAGCGCCGTCAGCCTTGAAACCTGCTCGCGGATTCCGCGGCTCCACTCGGTCTCGCCCTGCGTCATTTCCAGCACATCCGTACTCGCGTTGATAACGGCCAGCGGAGTTTTTAGCTCGTGGGAGGCGTCTGTGATGAAGCGCTTCTGCTTTTCATAGCTGTCAGCAATGGGCTTGATCGCCCGTTTTGAAAACAGCAGAATGAGCACGGACACGCCCGCAAGACCGATCAGTGAGCCCCCGAGGCAGATTTCGAGGAACTGATAAAAGAGGTTCAGCCCGCGCGTACAGTCTAAGAACACGATCATCGAGCCCGCCGGCGTCTCGCTGATGTGATAGCGGTAGACCCCGGTAAAGCCCTTTGTCCTGCCGCCGGCATAGGCGCGCTCCGCGAACTCTACGGCCTGCTCCGTTTCGACGGCGGCAATGCTGCCCGTGTTCACGCTGACGGCCTCGCCCTTGTCATTGACTACAACGGTGAAAAAGCGTGTTTCAAAGGGCGCCTCGGGCGAAAGCTCCGGCTTCGGCCCGAGCCCCGGCCAGCCCGCGTCGTCGGGCACATTTTTGCCATCCTTGGGAAAACTGCCGCTGTTGACCGAAAGGAAGGAGAGCGTCCTGTCCGCATCGGATACAACCCGGGAATAGTTCGTCACGCAGACAAAGCCCATGATGACCGCAAGCACCGCCGCAACCGCGGCCACGGCGATGAGGATGAAGCGTCTCTGCAGTTTTCCGATCATGGTTTTTCCTCCAGCATATACCCCGCCCCGCGAGAGGCGCGGATCGAAACATCGGCCTCAAGCGCAGTGAGCTTTTTCCGCAGATAAGAGATATAGACCCAGACCACGCTCTGCTCCGCCTCGGCGTCGCAGCCCCAGATCCTGTCCATAAACCTGTCTGTGGAAATCAGGACGCGCGGGTTTGCCATCAGCATCTCCATCATCTGAAATTCCTTGTTTGCAAGCCGGA
>CAYRIA010000139.1:0-3571 GCA_964424175.1 uncultured Oscillospiraceae bacterium
CCGTCAGCACTTATACCGCCAACCACTTTATCCATGCCAGGGATTTTAGAAATGAGGCCTATAATGTTGTTTACTGCGGCAGCAACAAGCTGTACGACGTTATTCCACATCGTAGCAAAGAAATTTTGAGCAGCTGTCAAAGGGTCGACAAACACATTTGCTAAGAATTGAGCAAAGGCAAGAAAAGTATTCCATGCAAAGGCTATCATATTCTGAATGCAAGCAAACAACCATGCAAATACACCGAATATAATGCCTGTTGCAGATATGGAAGTATCGGCAAAGTAGTTAATAGCTGCTACGGCTAAGTAGAATACAATTACAAGGAACATAACTGCTCCTGCTATCCAGGTAAGAGGACAGGCATAGAGTGCAGCGGTTAAACCCTCAGTAGCGTAAATGTCAGCTATTGTTGCTGCGGTCAATGTAAACGTAGCCCATGCACTACCTATTGCTGCAACCGCCTGGGCATAAAGAGCCGTTACTTGGGCCCATAAAGCAGTTATTGTCGGAATTAATGCTATTACCTTCATTGTCACAAAAGCGGCTGCAACTCCCATAATAACAGGGACTATCATACCAATGTTGTTAGCTATAAGGTCAATCACACCTGAAGCCTGTAACAAATCTACAAAAGTGCTGGCTGTATCATAGATAGCACCTGCCACCCACCCAAAACAGTTGACAAGATAAAGTACCTCATTTGCGATAATCGGGAATACTGCTTCAATTTTCGCAACAAACTTTCCCATAGCCTCGCTATTAAAGATTTTGTTAATCTGCTGAAACACTGGAATGAATGCTTTATAAGCGGCTGTACCGATATTTGCTAACCTATCGGAAGCGGTTATAGTAGTACTGTTAAACTGAGCGTTTATTTCGTCCATATTATTACTTCGCCCCCCATATCAGACCATTGCCCGAATTAAGTCTTCTTCGCAAAGAGCAGAATTTCTCAAGAATTCTCCGTTGATACTTCCGTCCTTCATTATGATTATTCTGTCGCTCATTCCAATAAGCTCCATTATTTCCTCTGAAATCATAATAATTGACTTTCCCTCTGCCTTTAGTTTTTCCATAAGCTCGTATATATCGGCTTTGACCTTGATGTCAATACCCCTGGTAGGACTGTCAAAGATGTATATATCCGAGTTCTTTCCAAGCCAGCGCGCAAGCACCACCTTCTGTTTGTTTCCACCGCTCAGCTGTGAAACAAACTGATCAATGCCTTGCATTTTTACGCTCATTGACTCAGCGTTTTTCTGTGCAAAGCTGCGCTGAGTTTTGCGCTTCAAAACAGGTCCTTGCTTTAGCTCGGCTAAGGAGGGTAGGCAAATATTGTCACCTATACTCATGTTAAGTACTACAGATTCTGTATCCCTATCCTTCGATGTATATGCAATTTTGTTCTTTATAGCCGTTGTTATCGAGTCAATATTGATATTATCAAACGCTGTTACGCTGCCTTTTCTGTCATAGGACGCACCGAACAGCGCTTTGCCCAGCTCGTGCATTCCACTTTCGCTGAGTCCGCCAACTCCAAGAATTTCACCTGAATGAAGCTCTAAATCTATATTCTCGATAGCTCCCGGCACCGACACAGCATCGGCTTTCAGCACTATCCTATCCGATACCTTGTGGTCATAATCCGTCCTATAATATCTGTTACCGGTTTCTCTTCCGACCATCATTTTTTTCAGGTCATCCTCGGAAACCTCACTGCTGTTTACTGTATCAATATATTTTCCGTCTCTAAAAACAGATATTGCATCAGTTTTTTCCAAGACCTCGTTGAGGTCGTGTGAAATGAATATCACAGTTCCGCCTGCATCGCGAACCATATTCATGCGTTTGTACAGCTCTTCTCTGCCACCGTGGCTCAGAGCAGTAGTGGTTTCATCTACGACGAAGATTTTTGTGTCAGAGTAGGTCGCTCTCACCAGTTCGATCATTTTTCTGCTCTCAAAATCGTAGTTATCTATAATTACATTTGCTTTTATGTGGTTAAAGCCGTATCTTTCAAGTATATCGTTTGCGTCTCTGTTCATTTTTGCTACGTTTTTTACTCCGAAGCGAGTGTACTGACTTTCATTCCCAAGAAAAATGTTTTCTGCAACAGTCAGCCCGGGGAGATTTCCACGCTCTTGAACTATAATTGATACGCCTTTATTGTGAGCATCAACTTGATTTTTTGGCTTGTATTCTTCGCCGTCCAGAATAAAGCTTCCGCTATCCGTGGTATATATTCCACAGAGCATAGCGACAAATGTTGATTTTCCAGAGCCGTTTTCTCCGATCAGTCCGCGTATTTCTCCTCGGTTCAGTATTAGAGAAACATGGTCGACAGCCTTTGTTACATCGAATGTCTTGCAGATCTGCTCAGCGATCAATACAATTTTGTTATCTATCATCACCGTTTCTCCCTTATTTAACAACGCTTCCCTTAATACGCTTCGTTGTAACTGCCACTATCAGTAATAGAGTTGCACCGATAATTACGTTTTGAATTGTCGACGGCACGCCCAATGCGAGCAATCCATTTAACATAAGGTATATTATAAACTCGCCTATTACTATTGCGGGGATCGGGCATCCATACTGCTTGAACGCCAGACCAAAAAAGCAGCCCATAACCGGAGTGAAGTTTCTGGCGCTACTACCCATACCCGTTTCAGCCTGAATTGAGCTTCCGTAGCTGATTGCTAAAATGCTCATCAGACCCACAAACAGCCCGAACACAGTAAAGGCAATTACTTTATACTTATCAACATTTATTCCCATGTTGCCGGCAACGGTTTCGTCGCTTCCGATTGCGTAAGAATAGGTTCCCAGCTTCGAATACTTAAGAATGAACCATGCTAAACAAAATGCAAATATTGCAAGTACAAAGTTCCAGGGTGCTTGTGAAAAAGCCTGATATGGCTTTGCGAGCGCCAGCAGCTTCCCGCCTGAAACAAAAACGGCAATGCACTCATATAAGAGCATTAGCCCCACGGTTACGATCATTGAAGGGATCTTGAGCTTAACATAAATAAACCCATTAATAAAACCGATGAGCGTACCGCAAATCATTGCTCCCAAAATCAGTCCGATATAGCCAAAATGCTGGCTTAATACTGTACCGACAATAGCAGATAGAATAATATTTGAACCTAAGCTGAAATCAAAAAGACCCATTACCATTATGTAATAAAACCCACACGCCGCTACTGCCTGAATAATGCTCTGCTGGGCATAGGACGAGAGATTTGTCAAGCTTCCAAAGTTTGAGGGTGTTAATAGTTTGAAAATAAGATAAATACCTGCCGCCATTAACAAAAGCAAGCATATACCGTAAGTAGGTCCACGCAACCTTTTTTTCACCAAAGTATCCACAACATCACCTGCGTCCTTCACAACTATAACTTTTATTGTGTGATTATATGTTTGCGACGGGAAACACCTTATGCGGAGTTTCCCGCCGCCTGTACTGCTTATTTGCCGTGACGTGCTGCTACGTCGTTAATCGACAGTGCCGCAGCTGCTTTTTGAAGATCTGTAAAGCTATAATCAGCCATTGCCTTTAGCTCTT
>CAYRIA010000139.1:3581-3860 GCA_964424175.1 uncultured Oscillospiraceae bacterium
AAGGAAGATCATTTACAAAGTATTTTTCATAGCTTGCATAATCCTCTGATGATGCAACGAACAAGTACGGAAAGTTTACTTCGAGGAAGCCGTCCTCGGGAATTGTATAGTTACCCTTAATTGCATTATAAACCATCATGAAGGAGAACAGGGGGTCTGCATAGTGTCCACCGGACATTGCCGAGAGCTCACCATTTTCCAGCTGCTCACCAAGGGTTGCCGTAAAGTCGGTTGATACAATGTGGTATTGTCCTGTCAAGCCTCTGCCGTCAACTGCAG
>CAYRIA010000139.1:3870-4969 GCA_964424175.1 uncultured Oscillospiraceae bacterium
CGCCGCCGCCAACAACAATGATAGCGTCCATGTTCGGATAAGAATCGATCATGCCTTCTGCGCCGGCACGTGCTTCTTCAGATGTGTATTTGTCATCAACTAATGGATAAAGTTCGGCCTTGTCGTCCGGGTTGTCCTTATTCCACTCATCAACTGCCTTCTGGTATCCCTCTTGTCTTGCCAAGCTGGTTGCGTCGCCAACGCGCCATGCGGTCCAACCAATGTGACGGGCGCCCTTTTCAGCTAATAGGATCGTACCGAGGTTATAGCCGTTTTCTACCTCTGCCTCATGTGTGCAGCCTACATAGTACTTTGAGCTGACAGCATAATCAGAGATTTCGGGGTCTCCAATAATTCTGAAAAACTGCGAAAGATATACTTCGTTCTGCTCGCAGGTCTTAATTACAGACGACATTTCAGAATCAGCAGAGTTGCAGATCACGATTCCGTCCACTCCGGCAGCGCAAAGGTTTTCAACACCGGATACGACGTTTTCGGAAATATGCTCCTGCTCATCATAGATCAGCGTTACGCCAAGAGCCGCTGCCGCTGCATCTAGCATCTTTTTAACCGAGCCGCCAAGTGGGTCACTTGTGCCCCAGATCGACACGCCGATTGTGATATCGCCCTTTTCCGCAGCCGGAGTATCCTGTTCGGTTTCGGGGTCATCGGATTCATTCGGTGTCGTTGCCGCACAAGCGGCTAATGCCAGGATCAGCGCTAATGCCAAGATAATTGATAGCCATTTTTTCATATCTTTCTCCTTTTCTATTTTTTCATGCATCGCATGAAAGATTACCTTTTGTTCTCCGGGGCTTGTCCGTAATAAGCTCCAGCTCCGTGCTTTCTGAAAAAATGCTTGTTGAGCAGGTCTTGCTGCATTTGTGCTTTTGGCCCCTGAATCAAGCTTGTATGCCACGCCATAAATGCGACCTCTTCCAGTATTATTGCATTGTGAACAGCCTCATTGGCACTGTTTCCCCAGGTAAACGGTCCGTGCTGCCGGACTAATGCCGCCGGCATATCCAAAGGATTAGTCACTCTAAATAGTTCAATTATTACTCTTGCTGTGTTTTTTTCATACTCGCTGGTTATTTCT
>CAYRIA010000140.1:0-4967 GCA_964424175.1 uncultured Oscillospiraceae bacterium
GCTCGTCCATCATGTACGCGCCGTAGCCAACGTTGTCAAAGGCTTCGATGTTGTAGTTGCAGTTTTCCTGCGAAGGGGATTCGTGGGTGATGACGACGATGCCCTGATCCATGGCCTTTTTCAGAACCTGCTCGCAGGCGGCGGGGTCAATGGGCACAACGCAGATCGCGTCAATGTCCTGCGCGATCAGCTCTTCGATGATCTGAACCTGCTGTGCGGAGTCATAGGCCGCTGGGCCCTTCTGGAAGGCGGTGCTTCCGGTGTCCGTTGCATAGCGCTTAACGCCCTCTTCCATGCGGATGAACCAGGGGTCTGAGCTTTCTTTAACGACGGTTGCGATCTTGAAGCTCGCCGCGTCGTCTTTGGGCTCGTCGGTCTTCGTGCCCGTTCCGCCGCAGGCGGCAAGGCTCAGAAGCATTGTGAGTGCAAGGATTGCGCATAAAAACTTTTTCATTGAGACCCTCCAAATTTACTATTTTTCAAAGGCCAATTTTGAGGCCCTTTGAATTCCGTTCAGTTGATTGCATAGATCCGTTTGTATCCCTGCGAAATCGTGCAGCGTGCAGAACACGCCGTAGAGCGCGTCGTAAATTACGGTCGCTCGTTCCTCTGGCTGATACACTCTATCACTGCGGCGGACAAGGCGCGCCACCTCCGTCTCAAAGGCCGCAAGCGAGCCCCTTTCGTTCCTGAAGGCTACCGCGCCGCAGACGCAGGCGCCCAGCCCGCTGGCGTTCGAAAGCTCCGCGGCGGAGATTGGCCTGCCGATGACATCCGCGTAAATCTGCATGGTCAGCGGGCTCTTGCGCGGAAGCCCGCCCACGGCGATGAGCTTTTCGATGTGGATGCCGGCCTCTTCATAGCCCTCGAGGATTTTCCGCGCGCCGAAGGCCGTGGCCTCGATCATGCTCCGGAAGATGCCCTCCGGGCTTGTCTCCAGCGAGAGCCCCGCAAAAACGCTTTTGAGGCTGTAATCCATCAAGACACTGCGGTTACCGTTGAACCAGTCCAGCGAAACCAGCCCGGACTCTCCCGGACGCAAACGGGCGGCCAATTCGTTCATATAGGCAAGGGCGCTCAGTCCCCGCTCTTCCGCCTGCCGGGCGTAGGCCGCCGGCATCAGATTTTCCACATACCAGGAAAAGGCGTCTCCCACCGCGGGCTGGCCGGATTCATAGGCCACAAGCTCGGGAAGCATTCCGGCTTCAACCACGGCGGCGACACCGGGAAAGGCGCGCTTTTTATCGTGGATCATCTGGAAACAGGTAGAGGTACCCATGACCATAAGCATGGTGCCGGACTCCGCTGCACCAAGTCCCGCGCAGGCCACCTCACTATCCCCGTGCCCGGCGCTGACGACCACCGTGGTGCTAAGCCCCAGCAGCTTTGCCGCCTCCACACGCAGTCGTCCCGCCCGGCTGCCAACCGGGACGATCTCGCCTGCGAGCTTGGGGTAAACTGCATCGCCGAAGCCCGGGGAAAAGCGGTTGAGCAGTGTCCTGTTGGGATAGCCTCGCTCCGCACTGTAAAAGGCGTTGACGCCCAGTGTCGCACTATTGCGGACGAGCTTTCCGGTGAGATAATAAACAATATAGTCTGCAGCCTCCAGATAGGTATCGCAGGCAACGAAGAGTTCCGGCGCCTCCTCATAGGCGGAGAGCAGCTTGGGAAAAAACCACTCGCTGGAGACATTTTCGCCGTATTCGGCAAGCCACGGTGTCTCGGTTTCCCGAAGAATATGTTCGATGCGCTCGGCATAGGGCTGGGCGGCGTGGTGCTTCCAGAGCTTTACCCAGGCGTGCGGCGCACTCCT
The DNA here is from genome assembly GCA_964424175.1 of uncultured Oscillospiraceae bacterium. Taxonomy (GTDB): domain Bacteria; phylum Bacillota; class Clostridia; order Oscillospirales; family Oscillospiraceae; genus UBA2658. The sequence continues at coordinate 1,814 of CAYRIA010000140.1, forward strand.
ATATTCCGCGTATTCGCAGAGAGGTTTGCCATCCCGAAGCCCAACAACGGTGCAGTTTGTAAAGTCCGTGCCAATGGCCACGATATTCTCCGGCCCCAGTGCCTCAGCCGCCGCATGGGTGAGGGCGCACAGAACCTCAACATAGTCCGCCGGGTCCTGCAGAAACCAGTTTTCGGCAAGCGCAACGTCCGTTTCCGGCAAGCGCCCGCTGATGACGCCGTGGGCATAGTCCCTCGCCGCCTCAAAAACACAATCGCCGCTGTCAAGGTCGACGGCGAGCACACGGCAGGAAAGGGTGCCGAAATCGAAGCCAAGCACATACTGTCTGTTTGTCAGCGTCCCCGCCTCCTTTCCCGCACTCAGCGAAAACTTTTGACCTTGTCCATAAATTCCCTGACACGCCGGACATCCGTCTGGTTTTCAAACTTGCCGTCGTATTTGAAAGTGGTACCGACCACCGCGCCGTCGGCAATGGCCAGCAGTTGCTCGATGGTGTTCACACGGCAGCCCGTGTTGGCCAGAACCACGGTGTCTCCCGCGGCGGCTTTGGCTTTTTTGAGAATTTCGGGGTTTGTTGCGCTGCCCGCCGTCGCGCCGGAGACGCAGAGGGCGTCTGGGCGGCAGTTAAACACGGTCGTCTTGGTGATGGACTCGATATCTCTGTCCGCCAGGTATTTCGCAGCTTCGGGTACGATATTGAACAAAAGTTTGACGTTCTCAGCGCCGATCTCGTGCTGATGCCGCACAATTTCACCGCAGTTGGTGTTCCACAGGCCGAAATCACTGGCATAGACGCCGGTGAAGATTTCACGGATGAACTTCGCGTCAGTTGCAACCGCAAGATCAAGGGAAGCGATGGGGTCCCAGAGGCAGTTGACACCGAAGGGGACGCGAATCAGTGGCTTTAGCTCGCCGATAATCCGTGCCATGCAGGCGACGGTTTCTGTTTTGACCTTCGTCAGATAGGGCAAAGAAAATTCGTTGCTGAACATCACGGCGTCAACGCCGCCGTCCTGCAGCGCGGTTAGATCCTCCTTGGCCTTTTCAAGCACCCAGTTCATCCCCTTGGCCTTATCGTAGTAGGGGTCGCCCGGCATCGCCTGAAGGTGGCACATGGCGATGATCGCCTTTTCGGTGCCCAGTACGTCCTTTAACCAACTCATGTCTCTTTCCTTTCAGCACTAAGTATTTAAACGCAATATGTGTTTACAACAATTTTCTTTAGCCGCTCGTATGCATCCCTGTCCAGTCCGTCATCCGTGATAACCATGTCCAGCTCCTGAACATCGCAGACCTTCGCCAGCGCCTTCTTATGGAACTTGCTGCTGTCCGTGACCAGAACGAGCCGCCGGCCGCAGGTAACGATCTGTTTTTTGATACCAAGCTCCATAAAATTCGTGTTATACACACCGTTGTCCAGCGAGATCGCGTCGCAGCCCAAAAACGCGATGTCCACAAAAAAGGATTTGAGCATATTCTCCGCCACATCTCCAATCAGGACGCTGTAATTGTCCCGACGCACACCGCCGGTCACAAGCAGGGTGCTCGTGGGATGAAATTTGCAGGAGAATGCGATGTCCAAATTGTTCGTCACGATCGTGAGGTCTGTCAGCATGGAGAGGTTCTGGGCGATAAAATAGGTCGTCGTGCCCGAATCGAGAAAGATGCTGTCCCCATTTTCGACAAGGGAGGCCGCCTTCCGCGCAATCTGCTGCTTTTCCTGCAGCATGGACTGCAGCTTTTCGCTGTGATAGCGCTCGAAGGCTGTCCCGTTGGCCTTGACGAGGCCGCCGTGCACGCGCTCGGCCAGCCCGCTTTGCGCCAGCTCGTCGAAGTCGCGCCGGACAGTCGCCTCCGAAACCCCCAGCTCTATAGCCAGATCCTTAATCTGCGCGTTGCCCACGTTGTTGATGTGCTCCAGAATGGCCTGCTGCCTGGCAGTAAAAACGCTTTTACCCGTCATATTCCACCTCGATGATCTTTCTACTAAAAATTTTACACGCCTTAAAAGCCATTTGCAACAGTTTGCAATGTTTTGCAATATATTTTTCACGATCTTACAAAAATTGCCCTTCTTATTTCATTATTTCAACAAAATTCAGTTTTTCGATGGCAGCAGTGCACTCTTATTTGCACGCAGATACCTTACAAAAAGCACCTGGACCGGTAATTTCTGTCTTGCTGTTCTATGGAGAATCCGCTACAATTGAGCAGAAGGCCAATGCCCTTTTGTCCGTACTTCAAGTTCATAAGTAAAGGGAGAAAATGATGAAAACGGTTTTGAAGGCCCTGAAATGGATTGGAATAACGCTTTTAGCAATCATAGTAATCCTTGCAATCGTATATCTATTTCTGCCCAAGGGGCCGCGGGAAACCATCGAATTTGACGACCCCTACCGCACGGCGCGGGAGCTTGTCGAATCTGAGGCCTACATGGCCTCCACCGGCACGCCCTGGGCAACGCAGGCGGCCATCGGCATAATGGACAAAGGCGGAAATGCCTTTGACGCTTCAATGTCCGCACTCCTTGCCCTGAACGTGACCTTTAGCCAAGCTGCAAGCTTTCCGGGCGTTGCACCGATCCTGATTTATGATGCAGAACACGACGAGGTCAAAAGCTATATTGGGGCGGGTACCGCGCCCGAGAAGGCCACGGTCGACTTTTTCAAAGCCAAGGGCTATGACAATGTGCCGAAATTCAAGCTCATTGCCCAGCTCCTGCCCGCCTCGCCGGATGTACTCATTGCCATCCTCAAGGAGCACGGTACGATGAGCTTTTCCGAAATTTGCGCGCCGGCAATCAACCTCGCCAGAGAGGGCTTCCCCATCCACGGGCAAATGCTGGCCGACATGGGGCTGAGCCTGGCCGAGCGGGCCGGGCTGACCGTCCTGATGCCCTATAATTCACAGGTCTATTTCGGCGGGCAGTGGTGGAGGCCGCTCCATCAAAATGAGCGCCTGACGCTTCCTGAGCTTGCCGATACTCTGCAGGAGCTGTGCAACGCCGAACAAGCCGCGCTTGACGCAGGATCTAGTCGGGACGAGGCGCTGGATGCGGTACGGTCGTATTTCTATGAGGGCCCCATCGCGGAAACCATCGCCGAATACCACGCGGAAAACGGCGGACTGATTACCTATGAGGACCTGAGTAGCT
>CAYRIA010000141.1:0-4945 GCA_964424175.1 uncultured Oscillospiraceae bacterium
CCTGCTCCGTACCGACCGGGATAGCCTTTTCCACCGGGATAGCGCGCATGACGCCGGCGCCCATCGGGATATCGGCTATAACGTTTGCATAGCTCTTTGTTGCGTGTCCTTCAAAAGCTATGGGCACTTCGGGGTGCTCCCGGCAGAAATCGTCGTTCACGAGCATAAATTCAAAGGCGCCGGGAGCATAAACCAGAAGCACGAAAAGCTCCATGCCGGCCTTTTCAATCCTTTGTACAACGCCAATGTCCGCCATCTCGCGAAGCATCGCCAGGACTTTTTCCTCAGGTTCGCCAATGTCGTATGCAACGGATTCAGCGAGAGCCGGAGTCAGGAGTTCCATCGCCATGAGGATCTTGATCTGCTCATCCGTCATCCACTTTTCAAAAGTCTTGTACTCCGCACAATTCTCGTTGATCTCATAGTGGCCGTGCGCCATCTTTTCGCAGAGCTCGATCAGGTTTTGCCGTGCTGCCATTTTTGTTCCCCCAATTTTTATTGATGTCCGTTATTTTATGCGTGTGATTATAGTGATTTGCCAATTATATCGTCTATTCTCATTTGAGTATAGCGCATATCACGAAAAATGCAAAGAAAAACCCCAGGATTATCTAAAATTTCTGTAGCATTTTTTACGGAGCGGAGTTATGCGTGCTTTGACCACATGAAGCTTAAAGCAGCAGGGTTTTATCTTCGCCCATGCCCACCATGCCATCGAGGATGTATTTTACACCGTCTTCATCGCGGATATAGCCCTCAAGCTCTCCGAAGGCGATATAGTAGTCGATGTTGACAACAAGCGCGTGCATAACCATGGCATTGATCCCGTAGACCTTAAATTTGAGGTTTACCATGTCGTGCGCATCTTTAATGAACCATTCCGCCTCGCCCTTAAAGTCTTTGGTCTCGGGGCTTCGCGAGAAAACAACGGGTGGAAGCAAACTCGTTTTGCCCTCAAACCAGATCAGGTTTTCGTTGTAGGCTTCCTGATCGATGCTCTGGTTGCGGGTAAGGTTAAATGCAAGAAACTTCTTTTCGCCGCCGATCTCTGTTCGCCCCAGGGTGGTTACCCAATCGTAGTGCGCTCTGCGCGGATAGAAGCCACGGTGGTCGTCTACAATCGCGACACTATCCGCATCACTCGTAAGGGTTTCGCCGTTCACAATCAGCTTGCCCTCCGACTTAAAAAAGTCCTTTTGGCTATAGAGCGGTCTGTTTTTGTCAAAAGGGATGCTCACAACGCAGGGCTTGCTCAGGCGCGACAGCTCAAAATCGTATTCGATCGTGTTGCCGTCCTTGTCCTTGTGCTTTCCGCTCAGATGACAGTTTCCGTTGCCGAAGTCGTTAACGTATTTGACAAAACCGTCAGCGGTATATGCCTCGGAAACACTGCCGTTTAAGAGGTTCGGGGCGATTTTGGTGTCCCGGCTCTTGAGATCTGTGTTCCAGGTATAGACCTTCTTTGTGCGTTTGTCGTAAAAGACGTTGAGGGTCTTGCCGAAGATGCCCATATCACAGACAACCGCAAGCAACAGGCCTTCCTTGAGGTGAACCTCGGTGGCCTGCCACAAGGTCAGCTTAAGTCTGTTCATAAACTGCGGGGCGTGTGTGGGCTTCTTAAGCTTTAGGAAGTCCATCTGCTCAAATTCGCTCTCAAAAGTACCGAATGCGCATTTTCCGTTTTCGTCAACGATGCTCTTTGGAGTGGGAACTGCTCGTCTTTTTTCGGAGATCAGCTTTGAATAGTCTTCCATCGTTTGCACCTCGTAAATTGTGTTTTTGAGGATTTGTGTCAGCATAGGACTTGCCCAGAGACACGTTTCTTAACATCATAACCCCGATGGAGCAGCCCGTCAAGGCCGGCCCAAGCCTTCATAATTCCACGTAAAGGACCAATAATGGACTAACGGCTCTGCGAGCTTGTTCAAGCAAAAAACAAAAGCCCCTGTATTCGTTAAGAATACAGGGGCTTTTGGCACGCCCTAAGAGATTCGAACTCCTGACCTTCTGGTCCGTAGCCAGACGCTCTATCCAGCTGAGCTAAGGGCGCATATCCATGCGGCGCTTGAGTATAATACCACAAGCCTCGATGAAATGCAAGCCCCTTTTTACGAAATAATGGCGCTTTTGCTCAGCTTCGACGTTCGCGTCTACATGTTAAAGGCGCTGCCAATATTTTCGACAATGTCCCCGACGGTTTTCAGTGTCCGGCCGACCTTGCCGCGGGTCTGATGGCTGCTTTTGCGGTTGATGGCGGCGACGGTCATGCCGATTGCGGAACCGACGACCATGCCGACCCCGATGCCTCTTGCAAAGTTGCTGCTGTTGTTCATGCTGGAACCTCCCCGTGCGCTCTGCGCGTAATGTGTGTTTTTCGGTGGGCTACAAACCTGAAGAAAATTCTTCCGGCGAGAAGACTGCGGCGCCTGCCGCCGGACGTCGAAACTAGTATGCGCAAATTGTAAATTTATATGAATTAATTTGCACAGAACCTACAGAATATGCTAAAATACTATTTATTGATGAATCGGGCGCGCTCGCGCTGTGGGCGCTGTCCGAATCTGTCGAAAGGAAGCATGAAATGACTGTCAACATCCTTGCTGTCGGGGACGTGTGCGGAAAAACAGGCATTGACTTTCTCACCCAAAGGCTCCCCGCGGTCAAAAAGCTTAAGGACATCGCCTTCACGGTCGTCAACGGGGAGAATGCCAATGTCGTCGGCATCACGCCCGCGCAGGCTGAAAATATTTTCTCCGCCGGGGCGGACGTTATCACGCTGGGCAACCACACCTGGTCACGCTATGAGCTAAAAGAGTATCTGGACGCCAACCCGCGCATCCTCCGTCCGGCAAACTATACCCTGCGCTGCCCGGGCTATGGGCACGGGGTTTTTTCCACGCCCTTCGGCGAACTTGCCGTCATCAACCTATTGGGGCGCTTTACAATGGACACAAACACCGACAACCCCTTTTTTGTGGTGGAGGAGATCCTGGGCGGTCTGAAAACCCGACTGATCTGCGTCGACTTCCACGCCGAGGCCACCAGCGAAAAGGCTGCGATGGGCTATTTTCTGGATGGGCGTGCCTCCGCGGTTTGGGGCACGCACACCCATGTCCAGACCTCGGACGGCGGGCTGCTGCCCGAGGGAACGGGCTTTATCACCGACCTCGGTATGACCGGGCCGGCGCTTTCCGTTCTGGGCATCGACCCGCGCCAGAGCATTGACAAGTTCCACGGTGAGCCGCCGCGGCGCTATGAGCCCGCCCCGGGGCCGGGGAAGATGGAGTGCGCAGTGTTTACCCTGGATCTCGAGACGGGGCGCTGCCTGAAGGTCGAAGCGCTCCGACTGCTGTAAGCAAGTTCCTTTAAATAGAGGCTATGGAGGTTACCTATGAAAGAGCTGAAACTGCTTCATGCCGCGGATTTGCATCTGGACTCCCCCTTTGATGCGCTTTCTCCCGAGCAGGCTGCGGAAAGGCGCGCCGGTCAGCGGGAGCTGCTGTTTCGCATTTCGGATGCCGCCGAAAAACGCGGTGTCTCCGCCGTGCTGCTCAGCGGGGATGTTTTTGAGGGGGCAGCCGTTTTGCCGGAAACTGTCCGGGATTTCAACAGCTCTCTGGGGGCGCTGACCTGCCCGGTGCTGATCGCGCCCGGCAACCACGACCCCTATTCCGCGCATTCCATGTGGGAGACGATGCGCCTGCCGGAGAATGTCTACATTTTCAAAAACGCCGCGCCGGAGCCTATGCGCTTTCCGGGCGTCAATGCCCGCTTCTGGGGCGCGGGCTTTCAAAACACGTTTTCTCCCCCGCTGCTCCGCGGCTTCACGCCCGGGGAACGGTCGGAGGACAAATTCGATATCCTGGTGCTCCACGGCGACACCGGCACCTCGGCTGCGGACTATAACCCGATCAGCCGCGAGGATCTGGTCAAATGTGGCATGGACTACGTCGCCCTGGGGCATATTCATGCCCGAACGCCCCTCTTGCAGGTGGGCAGGACAAGCTACGCCTATCCCGGCTGCGCGGAGGGACGCGGCTTCGACGAGACCGGGGAAAAGGGCGCTCTGCTGGTCACGCTCGCAGACGAGCGGGTGACGGCGGAGTTTATCCCTCTCGGCGGCGTGCGCTATGAAATCCTCTCTGTGGACATCAGCGGGAAAGACCCGCTGGAGGCGGCGCTGTCTGCAAGCGCCAATCTGACGAAAAACGACTGCTGCCGCCTGGTGCTGACGGGTGAGTGTGAAGAGCAGCCCGACCTTGCCGCCCTGCGGCGGGAGCTTGAGGGGCGTTTCCGGGAGCTGCAGCTTCGAGACGAAACAATCAAGGTGCGCGATATCTGGGAAAAGCGCGGGCAGAATACCCTCGGCGGGGTCTATACGGACAAGCTGTATGCGCTGCACGAGGCCGCCCGCGACGATAAAGAGCGCAGGGTGGTCGCGCTCGCTGCGCGCTACGGCCTTTCCGCGCTTGAGGACGGAGGCGATTTACTATGAAAATACATAAAATGACGGCCTCCTTCGGCAGGCTGAAAAACGACAGTCTGGAGCTGGGCGGCGGCCTGAACATCATCTGCGCGCCGAACGAAAGCGGTAAGTCCACCTGGTGTGGCTTTATCAAGGCCATGCTCTACGGCATTGACAGCGCCGCCCGCGAAAAGGCCGGGGTCAAGCCGGACAAGCTGCGCTTTGCGCCCTGGAGCGGCGCACCGATGGCGGGCGCGATGGAAATCGAATTCGCAGGCGAGGAAATCACCCTGATCCGCAAGGGCAAGGAGAGCGCGCCGATGCGGGATTTTTCCGCCGTGCTCACCGGCAGCTCCACCGCATACAGGGGGCTTGAGGCCTCCAGCGTCGGCGAGACGCTGACCGGGGTTTCCAAAGATGTGTTCGAGCGCTCGGCCTTCATCGGGCAGGGGAAGCTCGCCGTCGGCGCAAGCCCGGATT
>CAYRIA010000142.1:0-4931 GCA_964424175.1 uncultured Oscillospiraceae bacterium
TACACCACCCCCTACTATCCCCCGGTGATCATTGAGACTCCGACGCCGACAACGTCGCCGACCGAGGAGATTGAAGAACCCGAGACCCCGCTGGCCCCAGAGCCGAGTGAGCCTGTGACCGAGGAAATTGAAGACGACGAAACACCGCTCGCCCCCCTGCCGGACAACAACGCTCCGCAAACCGGAGATACCGGAAACATGCTGATCTTCATCATCGTGGCGGTTATGAGCATCTTCGGCATCGGCGCGATCCTCCTGCCGGGCATGAAGAAAAAGCAGGGAAATAAGTAATACCCGCCCCCTGCAAAACGAACCCAACACATACTTACAAGCGGCGTAGGGCATCGCGCCCTGCGCCGCCTGCGCTAAAAACGCGAGGTGATCCCCATGCACAAGACCGTTCGCTTCATTTTAATTCTCATTTTTGTTGCCGCACTGGTATACAGTCTGATAAACCTTGTACAGCTTGCCCGCGACTATAAGCAGGCCGACGACATTTACAACGAGAGCCGCGCCGAGCACTTCCACGTTGCGCCAACACCCACCCCTGCGGGAGCTGCTGAGGATGCTCCAGAGCCGACAGCAGAGCCGGAGGACGCCTTCCCCGAGGCCTATGCCGACATTGCAGAGCTGCAGGTCGTGAACCCCGAGGTGAGCGGCTGGCTGTGGATTCCGGAAACGAACATCAGCTATCCCCTGCTACAAGGACTGGACAACATTAAATACCTTTCGCGGAGCTATGATCTGCAATACACCGGCTCCGGCAGCATCTTCACGGACTACCGCAGCGCCGCCGATTTTTCCGGCGACAACACGGTTATTTACGGACACAACATGAATAACGGCGGCATGTTCGGCAAGCTCAAGGAATTCGGGGAGCGCGACTATTTGGAGGAGCACCCCTATATCTATATCTTCACCGCAGAGCGCACGCTAAAATACCGGGTATTCGCCGCGTATAAGACCCAGAGCACAAGCGAAAGTTATGTTTTCAATTTCGCCGAGGCGGGCACGGATTTTGCGCGCTATCTCGCCTATATCGCAGCCAGTGCGGGCGAGAACCACACGGAACTGCCGGAGGAGGGAGCGCTTTTGATGCTTTCCACCTGCACCTCGGCGCAGCGCACGGAGCGCTTCGTCGTGCACGCCGTATTGGTGGCAGAGAAGCCGCTTGAGCAATAACAGCAATAAAAATCGGGCTGGAGTATCAGTTTATGATACTCCAGCCCATAACTTTATCTGATTTATTGAGGCTCTTCCGTCTCGCTTTGCGCGGCCTTGAGCATGATGGCGCACTCCATACGCTTTTTGAACAGGGCGCAGCCATAGTCGTAAACGCCGGTGATGTCCCCCGTTGCGTGGTAGGCGTTGGCGGCGCAGCCGCCGCTGCAATAGAGCTTGGCCCAGCAGTCGGCGCAGGCGGGGCGGGCATAGGCATTGCAGCTCTTGAAGCGCTCGCGCAGGTCGGTATTGGTCACACCGTCATAGACGTTGCCCATACTAAACTGCGGGTCGCCCACGAACTGGTGGCAGGGGAATAATTCGCCCCAGGGCGTGACGGCAAGATATTCCGTGCCGCTGCCGCAACCGGACATGCGCTTATAAATGCAGGGGCCGCCCTCCAAATCGAGCATATAGTGATAGAAGGTGAAGCCGCGCCCCTCCTTTTCGCGCTTGAGCATTTCCTTGGCAAGGAGCTCATATTGCTCGAACAGGATGGGTAAATCCTCCTCGCGCAGGGCGCAGGGGTCATCCGGCGCGCAGACCACAGGCTCCATCGACAGGGCGTTAAAGCCCAGGTCTGCCATGTGGAAAATGTCTGCGGTGAAATCAAGATTGTTTCGGGTGAAGGTGCCGCGCATGTAATACTCGCGCCCATCGCGCATTTTGGCGAATTTCTGGAATTTCGGCACAATCAGTTCATAGCTGCCCTTCCCGTTCGGGGTTTTGCGCAGGCGGTCGTGCACCTCCGGACGTCCGTCGAGGCTCAGGACGACGTTAGACATTTCGCGGTTTGCAAAGTCAATGACTTCGTCGTCCACGAGCAGGCCGTTGGTCGTGAGCGTGAAGCGGAAGTTCTTGCCGGTTTCAACTTCGCGCGAGCGGGCATAGGCAACCAAGTCCTTGCAGAGCTGCCAGTTCATCAGCGGCTCGCCTCCGAAAAAGTCGACCTCCAGATTTTTCTGGTTGCCGGAATTGGCGATCAGGAAATCGATGGCCTGTTTGCCGACCTCCAAGGACATGACGGCACGCTCTCCGTGGTATTTGCCCTGTGCGGCGAAGCAGTATTCGCAGCTTAAGTTGCAGCTATGGGCGACGTGCAGGCAGAGCGCCTTGATTGCGCGGCTGTTGTTCTTCAGGTCACAGGCGTGGTCTGAAAAACTGTCCGCGGAAAAGAGCCTGCCCTCTTCTTTGAGCTCCGCCACGTCGTCCAGACAGGCGAGGATTTCCTCGCGCGTGATCTCGGGAACAGAAGCGTATTTTTCGAGCAGCAGACTGACGAGCTCCTCTGCCGAATGGGTTTCGTAGTGTGCGATGACGTCGTAGGCCAGCTCATCCACCACATGGACGGAGCCGCTGAAGACGTCGAGCACGATGTTGTAGCCGTTAAGCTGATATTGATGGATCATAAGTACCTCATAAACTCATCGCCGGATTTTCCGAAAAAGGGTGAAAACAAGGAAAAATGCTGCTCGCCAGACAGGGCGAACAGCATTTGTTTACCTGAAGAGGCTTATTTGCACTTCTCGCAGACCTGGTTTGCAACACCGCAGGAGGTTTTGCAAGCGGACTGGCAGGAAGTCTGGCACTCGCCGCAGCCGCCTGTCTTGAGGGTTTTGTTCAGGTCACGGGTGCTGAGCGTTTTGATTCTTTTCATGGTGACAACTCCTTAGCACTTCAATATCAATAATATAGAGGAAAATGCGCCGCTTGTCAAGGGCAGAGGGCAGGGTTCAGCGCAGGACACGCAGGGTTTTCGGCATGCCGCCGCTTGTGCCGGAGAGCAGGACGCCGGCCTCGCGCTGGATGACGAGGCTGCGGATCATTTCGTCCGACAGCTCCTCACCGGGGACGACGAGCGGGATGCCGGGGGGATACGCCCAGACATACTCGGCGGAAACTAGCCCGCGCGCGTCGCGCAGGGCAAGCTCGCGCGTGGGCGCCCTCCGCGCCTCGGCGACGCTCATGCGGCGGCGCGGGAGCTTCGGCGCGGTGAAGGGGATGCGCGGTGCGGTGGGGCGCAGCTCGCGGTCAATTTCAAGCAGGGCGCGGGCGAGCTTATCAAGGCTCTCGTCCTTGTCAAGCAGACCCGTCATCGCCACGGCGTAGCCGCAGGCCGCCATCTCGCAGACGATGTGGTAGCGGCCGCGCAGCTCCTCGGAGAGCTCGACACCCGATAGCTCCGTTCCCTCGCAGGAGATGATGATTTTGCTGCGGTCAAAGCCATAGACCGCGCTGTTTTCAATTCCGCGCCCGACATAGCCAACGCGTTTCGTCCGTTTCTGGCAGGCAAACAGGTCGCTGTGGCCGGGCAGGCGAAGGTTCTGAATAGGTAAAAGCTGCTCGTCAAAGCGATCAAGCCGCTCGCTCCAAGCGCGGAACAGCTCTTCACCGCGCGTCTCAAGCAGACCGCGCGTGCCGTCGATGGAGGCCATCAGCAGATAGGACGGACTGCTCGTTTCAAAGACCGCCAGCTCGCGGAGAATCTCCTCTCGCGGAATCAGCCCGCCGGACAGGTGCAAAAGCCCCGTCTGCGTCAGGCCTGTCAGGGTTTTGTGGAGGCTGTGGACGACAATATCCGCGCCCGCGTGGACGGCGCCGCCCGGGAAAAGCGGCGACAGGCCGAGGTGCGCGCCATGCGCCTCGTCGACGATCAGCGGCGAGCCGTACATGTGGCAGATCACCGCAAGCTCCGCAATGTTACTGGTCACACCCTCATAGCTTGGGCTTGTCAGGATAACGGGCGCGCCCGGATGGTTCCGGACGGCGATTTCCACCTCCGCAGGCTGGATGCTGCCGCAGAAGCCGAAGCCCCTGACCGTGGGCGGAGCGAGGTAGACAGGCGTCAGCCCGCAAAGCTCGGCGGCGTTATAGACCGACCTGTGGCAGTTGCGCGCCATGATGAGCTTTCCGCCCCCGCAGAGCTTCGAAGCGGCGCTGATCGCGGCAAGGATTCCGCAGGTTGCACCGTTGACAAGGAAGAAGGCGTGCGTGCTGCCCCAGAGAGCGGCGGCTTTGCCCATGGCTTCGGCGAGGATGCCCTGGGGGGCGTGGAGATTGTCAAAGCCCTCGATTTCGCTGAGGTCATATTTTGCACCCAACGCCTCCAGAAAGGGGACGCCTGCGACATTGCGCTTGTGCCCCGGCATATGCAGAGGCGTCCTGTCCGATTTGGAATAGGATTTCAGGCGGTTGAACAGCTCGATGCTGCTGTTTTCCGAAATGATAATCAGCTCCTTTAACTCAAAGAGAACAGGGACAGCATGCGCAGCGTGAGAGAGTCTTCTCCCGACATGGAGATGCCGTTGATGGTGGACGTGACTTCGATTTTGACCTCAAGGCCGTCGGCAAAGGCACTGTTTAGCCCCGCTTCGGTGTAATCGTTCGCCATAGCAGTCCAGACTTCACTAAGCTTCACATAATAGGTAACGCCGGAGACATACCCACCCGCAGGCACAAGCTGATTGGTCTGTGCGTCATACACCTTCAAACCATCGATTCGCCTTATATTGCCATCCATACCCTTATAGCTTAGCACGACAGCAATTGTTTTGTTGCCGAGACTTGCGTCGTCAATTGCAAAATAGAGCTTTTCGCCGGAGGCTGCGCCGATCAGCGCGCCGCTGGCGTCTGCGGGGAGGAGGTAGTTTTCCAACTTCTTTTTGCCGCTTTCGTCGGAAAACTGCACCTTCGGCTGGACCTGGGCGACG
>CAYRIA010000143.1:0-4931 GCA_964424175.1 uncultured Oscillospiraceae bacterium
CGGGGCTCATTGAGCGGGAATACGCCACCGTCAGCGGCGAGATCGTCTTTGACGGTCGCAATTTACTTGAATGCACCATGGACGAAATGCGTCTGCTGCAGGGAAAAGACATCGGCGTGATCTTTCAGGAGCCGATGACGAGTCTTGACCCTCTGATGCGCATTGGCCGCCAGATCGAGGAGACGCTGCGCCTCCACTGCAAGTTCACCGCTGACGAGCGGCGCAACATGGTGCTTGAGGTGATGAGGCTCGTCGGTCTGCCGACCCCTGATTTGACCTATAAAAAGTATCCTCATCAGCTCTCCGGTGGGCAGCGGCAGCGTGCGATGATCGCCGCGGCCTTCATCACCCATCCGAAGCTGCTGATCCTCGACGAGCCCACGACGGCGCTGGACGTCACCGTCCAGGCACAAATCATTGACTTGCTCCGCCACCTGAATAAAAAGTGCGGCGTGGGGCTGCTGTTCATTTCCCATGACCTGCGCGTTGTCCGGCGCGTGTGCAAAAAGGTCGCCGTGATGTATAATGGCGAAATTGTTGAGCAGGGCGACACCGAGCAGGTGTTTTCAGACCCGCAGCACGAGTATACCAAGGCGCTTGTCGCAGCCGTGTCGGCCGGGAGAAAAGCCCATGTCTGAGCCTGTGCTCGAGGTCAAAAACCTCAACGCCACGTACATCACCCATGGATTTCTCGGAAAAACCACCGTCAAACAGGTGCTCTACGATGTCAGCTTCACCGTTGGACAAGGAGAGATCCTCGGCCTTGTCGGTGAATCCGGGAGCGGAAAATCGACGCTTTCGAAGGCTGTCCTTGGCCTGCACACGGAGTACGACGGGGAAATCATCCACCACACCAGCCGGCCGCAGATGGTTTTTCAGGACCCCAAGGGCTCGCTCAACCCCGCAAAGACCATTTCGTGGATTGTGGAGGAGCCGCTGCGCGCCTATGGCAAATACAGCAGGCAGGAGCGCAAGGAGCGCGTCATGGACATGCTTTGTCGTGTCGGCCTCGGCCCCGAGTATGCCGACCGTAAGCCGCGCGAGCTCTCCGGCGGGCAGCGCCAACGCGTCGGCATCGCGGTCGCGCTGATCCAAAGGCCGCGCTTCATCATCGCCGACGAGCCGGTTTCCGCGTTGGATGTGACGATTCAGGCACAGATTTTGTCCCTGTTGTTGGATTTGCGCCGTGAGCTGGACCTGAGCTATCTGTTTATCTCCCACGATCTGAACGTGATCCGCCAGATGAGCGACCGCGTGCTGATCATGCACGAAGGACGCATCATTGAGCAGGGCACGCCGGAGGAGGTCTTTAACGCGCCGAAAACGGAGTACACCAAAAAACTCGTCGCGGCCTCCCTCATCTAAGGTGAAATCGCAAAACACCCCTGAAGCGCAACAAGGCTTCAGGGGTGTTTTTTCGTTTCGCGTACAAAGAGCTTATTCAAGGCCCTCAAGCTGCTGGAGCCAGACGGCGCAGGAGGCGTCCGAGGGCATTTTGAGGTCTCCGCGGGGACTGAGTGCCACTGAACCGACCTTCGGCCCGTCCGGCAGACAGCTGCGCTTAAACTGCTGGCCAAAGAAGCGGCGGATAAAAACGCGCAGCCATTTGAGAATTTCCCCGCGCTCAAATTCCCCCGCAAAGGCGTATTCGGCCAGGCGCAGCAGCTTTGTCGGCGCGCAGCCGCGGCGGAGCATGTGGTAGAGGAAGAAGTCATGCAGGGCATAGGGGCCAACCAGTTCCTCGGTCTTTTGGCTGATGTCGCCGTTTTCCGCGGGCAGCAGCTCAGGCGAGACAGGCGTTGCAAGAATGTCCCGCAGCAGCTCCGCGAGGGCGGGCGCAGCGGCAGTCTCGGCGCAGTAGTCGACAAGATGGCGCACCAGCGTTTTCGGGATACCGGCGTTCACGCCGTACATGGACATGTGGTCGCCGTTGTAGGTCGCCCAGCCGAGGGCGAGCTCCGAAAGGTCGCCGGTGCCGACGACAAGGCCGTTCGAGGCATTAGCCAAATCCATCAGGACCTGCGTGCGCTCGCGCGCCTGTGCGTTCTCAAAAACCACGTCAAGCACACACTCGTCGTGGCCGATGTCGGCAAAATGCTGACGCACGGCGCGGGTGATGTCGATGGTTCTGCGTGTTGCGCCCAGTGCGTCGGCAAGCCGTTCCGCGTTTGTTTTCGTTCTTGCTGTCGTGCCGAAGCAGGGCATGCTCACAGCGCGAATATCCGTGCGCGGCAGACCGAGCAGGTCAAACGCGCGTGCCGTGATCATCAGGGCGAGCGTAGAGTCCAGCCCGCCGGAAACGCCGATGACGGCGCTTTTTGCGCCGCTGTGCTCCATGCGCTTTTTGAGGCCCAGCGCGGCGAGATGGAAAATCTCCTCACAGCGCGCCCGGCGCTCGAAAGCGTCTCCGGGCACAAAGGGCAGGGGGGAAACCTGGCGGGTCAGCGCCGTTTCACGCGGCTCCAGGGAGAAGAAAACGTCAAGGACGTTTCCGCCTGCGTCCGGGGAAAAGCTCGTGTTGCGCATCCGCTCAAAGGAGAGGAAAGCAAGGTCCAGCTCGGAGACGGTCAGCCCCGTTTCAAAGCGGCGCTCGGCCAGCAGCGTGCCGTTTTCGGCAATCAAGTTGTGTCCGCAAAAGACCAGATCGGTTGTGCTTTCGCCCTCTCCCGCGTCGGCATAGATATAGCCGCACAGCAGCCGACCGGACTGTCCCGTGACGAGACTTCGACGGTAACCGTCCTTCGCGGCAAGCGCGTTGCTGGCCGAGAGGTTCAAAATCACCGTCGCGCCCGCCAGCGCAAGCGCGCAGGAGGGCGGCACCGGCGCCCACAGGTCCTCGCAGAGTTCAACGCCCACACAGAGCTCGGGCAGACTTTCGCAGCGAAAAACAGCCGCCGTGCCGATGAACGTGTCCTGCCCCGCGAAGTGCAGGGGGAACCACGGCCGGTCACAAGAGGCGAACCAGCGCTTTTCGTAGAACTCGCCGTAATTCGGCAGATAGGTTTTCGGAACGAGGCCAAGCAGTCTCCCGCGGCAGCAGACCGCCGCGCAGTTGAAGCGCCGCCCGTCAAAGACCACGGGCAGGCCAACGGCAAAGAGCAGATCGGTCTCCGCAGTGGCGGAAAGGATTTCCCGCAGCGCCTCCTCCGCGCGCCTTGTCAGCGTGCTCTGGAGAAACAGGTCACCGCAGGTGTAGCCCGTGATACAAAGCTCGGGCAGCGCGAGCAGCTTCACGCCCTGCCGCTCGGCCTGCGCGATGAGGTCAAGGATGGCAGCGGTATTTGTTGCGCAGTCGGCCACACGGATACGCGGCGTGCCGGCTGCGACCTTGACAAAGCCGTCTTTCATGGTCTTACCTCCCATACGGAAGACTGATTTTGTGCCGCCCGACAGATCAGGCTTCGCTCTTGACGAATTCAAACAGCGTGTCGCCGAAAAACTTTTCGATGGCGGAGCGCGTGGTGGCAAAGGTCGCACTGTCAATGCTGATCACGAGCTTTCCGTCCTCTGTCTCACAGCCCGTGACGCCCGGAAGGCGCGGGAAGACGTTCGCCTCCAGCTCCGTTTTCAGCTCCGCCAGCGTCTGCGCGCTCTGCGCATAATAGGCCGCGGTCTGCGGCGGCGCATAGCCGGGAATCGGATTTGCGCCCGAGCTGAAGCTGATATACAGAAAGAGCACAAACAAGATTAAAAACAAGGCGACGCCGATGGGGCGTATTTTTTTAATGAAATCCTGTCCTGCGGTCATCTCAGCCCTCCGTTAAACGGTGCTTTGCGCCGCGCGAAACGCGGCGCAAAGACCTTAAAACGCCAGCCGCTCCGTGATATAGGCGGCAAGCTCTGTAATCTTGATGCGTGTCTGTTCCATGCTGTCGCGCTCGCGCACGGTGACGCAGCCGTCATTTTCAGACTCGAAGTCATAGGTCACGCAGAAGGGCGTGCCGATCTCATCCTGACGGCGGTAGCGCTTGCCGATTGAGCCGGCCTCGTCGTATTCGACGACGAAATGCTTCTGCAGGTTGTGGAACAGCGCCTCCGCCGGGTCGCCAAGCTTCTTAGACAGCGGCAGCACCGCGCATTTGATCGGCGCGAGGGCAGGGTGCAGGTGCAGAACGACGCGGGCATCGTTTTTCTCGGCGTCCACCACTTCCTCGTCGTAGGCTTCGACAAGGCTCATCAGCAGGATGCGGTCAACGCCGACAGCCGGCTCAACACAGAAGGGGACAAAGTGCTCGCCCGACTCCTGGTCGAAATAGCTCAGATCCTCGCCGGAGGTCTTTGAGTGGGCCTTGAGGTCGAAATCGGTGCGGGAAGCTACGCCCCAAAGCTCGCCCCAGCCGAAGGGGAAGAGGTATTCAATGTCGGTGGTTGCGTTGGAGTAGTGGGAGAGCTTTTCCTTCTCATGGTCGCGCATGCGCAGGTTTTCTTCCCGGATGCCCAGAGAGAGCAGCCAGTTTTTGCAGAAGCTGCGCCAGTAATCGAACCACTCCAGCTCCGTGCCGGGCTTGCAGAAGAACTCCAGCTCCATCTGCTCGAACTCACGTATGCGGAAGATGAAGTTGCCCGGCGTGATCTCGTTGCGGAAGCTCTTGCCCGCCTGCGCGATGCCGAAGGGCAGCTTGCGCCGCGTGGTGCGCTGGACGTTTTTGAAGTTGACGAACATGCCCTGCGCCGTCTCGGGGCGCAGATAGAGCTCTGTGCTGTTGTCCTCAGTGACGCCCTGATGCGTCTTAAACATCATGTTGAACTTGCGAATATCCGTAAAATCGCGCTTGCCGCAGCCGGGGCAGGCGATCTCATGCTCCCGGATGTAGGCCATCAGCTCCTCGTTTGGAAGGCCGTCGGCCACCATGTCAATACCCTGCTCCTTGTTGTACTGCTCCACAAGGTGGTCTGCACGGTGGCGCATTTTGCAGGATTTGCAGTCGATG
>CAYRIA010000144.1:0-4875 GCA_964424175.1 uncultured Oscillospiraceae bacterium
CCGCGAGGTGGCGCGCCTTGCGCTGGAAAAGCTCATTCAGGACGGGCGCATCCACCCCGCCAGAATTGAAGAAATGGTCGCCAAAGCGCAGAAGGAAGTCAACGCAACCATCAAGACCGAGGGTGAGCGCGCCGTTTTCGAGACAAACGTCCACGGCCTGCACCCCGACATCATTAAGCTTCTCGGGCGCATGAAATATCGCACGAGTTACGGCCAGAACGTCCTGAGCCACTCGATCGAGGTCTCGCACATCGCGGGTCTGATCGCCGCGGAGCTTGGCGTCAATGTCTCGCTTGCAAAGCGTGCAGGCCTGCTGCACGACATCGGCAAGGCCATCGACCACGAGGTCGAGGGCAGCCATGTCACCATCGGGGTCGACCTTGCCCGCAAGTATAAAGAGAGCGAGGAAGTCATCCACGCCATCCATGCCCACCACGGAGACGTTGAGCCGCACTCCGTCATCGCCTGTATCGTGCAGGCGGCGGACACCATCTCGGCGGCACGCCCCGGCGCACGCCGCGAGAACATCGAAAACTACGTCAAGCGCCTACAAAAGCTTGAAGAGGTCTCCAAGAGCTTCAGCGGCGTTGAAAGCTGCTATGCCATCCAGGCCGGGCGTGAGATCCGGATCATGCTCAAGCCCGAGGAGGTCTCGGAGGACGATATGATTCTTCTGGCGCGCGAAATCGCCAAAAAGATCGAAAGCGAGCTGACCTATCCGGGTCAGATCAAGGTTCACCTACTCCGAGAAACAAAAGCGGTGGAATACGCAAAGTAGCTGCGGAGCAGATATTTTTCAGGAAATAAGCGGACGCCCGAGAGCAAAATCTTTCCGGGCGTCCGTTTTTTCGTCGCTTTACCAAATTCAAGACTGTCGGAATTCACAATTGCCCCAAATCGTTCCGTACACGGGCAATTGTGCCTAAAATTGGGCAATAAGCTCTTGCAATCGACCGAATTATTGTATATACTGCATTAGGTATTGCTTGGATTTCCGGAACTTTGCCGGTTGCAGCCTATGGAAAATGGACAGCCGAGACGGACTGAAACGGGGAAGGTGCGGGAAAAAACGACACAAGAACAAGGAGAAAATCGCAATGGGACATCTCAGGAAAACTCTGGCACTTGTTATGGCGCTTCTTATGCTCTCTGCCGTGCTGACCGGCTGTTCAGCTGGCAAGGAAGCGGAAGAATCTGTGCCGCCCTCGGCCTCCGCGGGAGAGCCGGTGGAGGGCGGGGCCCTCACGGTCGGCATTGCCCAGGATCTTGATGACATGCTCGACCCCCACAAAATGGTTTCCGCAGGAACGCGTGAAGTGTTTTTCAACAGTTTTGAAGGGCTGGTCAAGCCCGATACGGATGGCAACCTTGTTCCCGCAGTCGCCGGGGAGTATCAAATCACAGGCGGCGACACCTTCACCTTTACCCTCCGCGAGGGTGTGAAGTTCCACAACGGCAACGCAGTGACGGTGGCGGATGTGCTCTATTCCCTTCGCCGCGCCGCTGGCCTGGATACCGGTGAAACGCTGATCGAAGGACTGGAAGCCATTGCCTCCATCGAAGCGCCGGACGAAAAGACCGTCGTTGTCAAGCTCAGCGAGCCGAACATTGAGTTCCTCGCCCTGCTCACGGCAGCGATAATCCCTGAGGGGAACGATCCGCTGTCTGAGCTTGTCGGCACAGGCCCCTTCAAATATGTCTCCCGCTCCCCGCAGGAGAACATCATCCTTGAGAGATTTGACGGCTACTGGGGCACACCCGCCCATGTGGATTCCGTTACTTATAAAATCATTGAAAACGCCGAAACCCTGGTGATGAGCCTCAAGAGCGGCGCGGTCGATCTGGTTTCCCATCTGACCAGCGCGCAGGTCAAGGAGCTGGGCGAGGGCTTCACGGTGCTTGAGGGCACGATGAACCTCGTGCAGGCGATTTATCTCAACAACGCCGTTGCGCCCTTTGACAACGTTGAGGTGCGCCGTGCGCTCAGCTACGCCATAGACCGCTCGGTGATCATGGACTATCTGGCAGACGGCCGTGGTGCCGCGGTCGGCAGCAGCATGTACCCCGCCTTCAAAAAATATTTCCGCCCCGAGCTTGTAGACTACTACAGCTATAACCCCGAAAAGGCAAAGGAGCTCTTAGCCAACGCCGGCTATCCGGACGGCTTCGAGATGACGATTACCGCACCGTCCAACTATCAGCCCCATGTGGACACGGCCTCGGTCGTGGCAGAGCAGCTCAAGGCCGTCGGCGTCACAGTCAATGTTGAGCTGGTCGACTGGGGCACCTGGATCAGCCGCGTCTATCAGGGGCGCGATTTCCAGAGCACGGTCATCGGCCTGGACGCGTCCGTGATGACGGCACGCGCGATGCTTGCGCGCTTTGCCTCCGATTCCGGCTCAAACTTCATCAATTTCTCCGACGACGAGTATGACAGCACGTTTAAGCAGGCCGTCGCCGCAACGGAAGATGCCGAGCAGGTCGAGCTTTACGGCCGCCTGCAGACCATCCTGACCGAGCAGGCCGCCGGCCTCTACATTCAGGACATGTGCGACTTGGTCGTCATGGGCAACGGCCTCCGGGGCTATGAGTTTTATCCCATCTACGTCATGGATCTGGCGAAGGTGTATTTCACAAAATAAACAGCCTTCGGAAAAGACGAACAGAACAGGGCGGTCTTTTGTTGCATGACTTAGATCGCCCTGTCTTAAAGCACGCTTTTCCTCAAATTGGGCGAGGCTTTTGCCCCGGTGCCGGAGGAAGGGAGGGGAAGAATGAAGTACGTTCTAAAAAAAATAGGCGTTTTCCTTCTGACACTTCTGGGCATTTCCGTGCTGGTCTTTTTTGCCTTCCAGGTTATCCCCGGCGACCCCACGGTGCGCATCCTCGGCACACAGGCCACGCCGGAGAAGGTTGCCGCCCTGCGCGAGCAGCTTGGGCTCAATGAGCCTGCCCTGCTGCGGTATTTTCACTGGGTGATTGATTTTGTGCGCGGGGACTTCGGCCAATCCTATTCCTATAACATGCCTGTCAGCGCCCTGCTGTCCGGCAAGATTGCGATCACGGCGGCACTAACCGGTATGGCCTTTCTGATGGTACTGCTGATGGCCATTCCCATCGGCGTGCTGCGCGCGCGCTATGCCCACAGCATTCCGGACAGGATCTCCATGGTGCTCAACCAGCTCATCATGTCCGTTCCGCCGTTTTTTATCGGCATCATCTTCACCTATGTGTTTGGCCTTGTGCTTAAGCTGTTTGTCCCGGGCGCTTTCGTCCGGTTTTCGGCCGACCCCGCGGGCTTCTGGGGCTATCTCGTGTTTCCTGCGCTGGCAATTGCAATGCCGAAAAGCGCCATGGTCGTCAAGCTCCTGCGCAGCAGCATGATCAGAGAACTGAGCGAGGACTATGTCCGCACCGCCTACAGCCGCGGCAACAGCCGCTGGCAGGTGCTTCGTCGTCACGTCATGCGCAACGCGATCATCCCGGTCGTGACCTTTCTGGCCGTCACTTTGGTTGATATCATTGCCGGCAGCATCATCATCGAGCAGGTTTTTGCCATTCCCGGCATGGGCAGGCTGCTGCTCACCTCCATCATCGGGCGCGACCTGCCCGTTGTCCAAACCATCATCATGATCATTTCGCTTGCGGTCATCACGGTCAATTATCTGGCGGACATTTCCTATAAGTATATCGACCCACGCATACGCTTCCGCTGAGCTTTTATTCAATCCGCGCTTTTGCGCACAGTCGTGCGTAGAACGGCGCTTTCCGAGAAAGATAAGCTAGGGCGCTGTCCGACTGATTTGCGTCGGCAGGACGAGCCGGAGGAGCCTTGTGAGAAAAACCCCGAATTACAACTTAATCATCGGCTGCACGCTCACGGCTTTGACCGTGTCGGTCATCCTGATTGGGTTTTTCTGGACGCCCTTCGATCCTGACGCGATGTCGCCGGCAGAAAAAAGCATCCGCCCCGGGCTGACACATCTTTTGGGCACGGACAATTTCGGCCGGGATATCCTCAGCCGCGTGATGGAAGGCGCTGGCACAACCTTGTCAATCGCGTTTTTTGCGGTTTCGATCGGCGCCGTTTTTGGCACGGCCATCGGCGGACTCACCGGCTATTTCGGCGGCTTGGCCGACGAGCTTGTGATGCGCGTCAACGACGCGGTCACGGCCTTTCCCAGCATCCTGCTTGCCCTCGTCGCGGTGAGCATCACCGGCGGAGGCAGGACGAACCTGATCTTCGTCTTGGGCATCCTGTTTGTCCCAAGCTTTTCGCGCGTGGTGCGCGGAGAATTTGCCAAGCAGCGCCAGATGGACTATGTAAAAAACGCAAAGCTCATGGGTGTGAGCCACACGCGCATCATGTTTGTGCACATCCTGCCCAACATTGCGCCCGTGCTCTTAAGCTCCGTGGCCATCGGCTTTAACAACGCGGTGCTTGCGGAGGCCAGCATGAGCTATCTTGGGCTCGGCATCAGGCCGACAGAGCGCGTGAGCCTCGGGCGGATGTTGCTCGACTCCCAAAGCTACCTGTTTTCTGCGCCCTGGCAGGCTCTGTCTGCCGGCTGCGCAATTTCAATCCTTATTCTGGGCTTTGCCCTGATTTCAGAAGGCCTCGGCTATCGCCAGATGTGGCGGCCGGCCGTGAAGCGGAGGCGAAAATCAAATGCTTGATATCCGAAACCTAACCGTAGCCTTTAATGACGGGCGCGACGGCATGGCCGTCAGGGGCATAGATCTGCACATGGCCGAGGGCGACACGCTCGGCTTGGTCGGCGAATCCGGCTCCGGAAAAACCGTCACCGCACACACCATTGCGGGGCTCATTGAGCGGGAATACGCCACCGTCAGCGGCGAGATCGTCTTTGACGG
>CAYRIA010000145.1:0-4853 GCA_964424175.1 uncultured Oscillospiraceae bacterium
AGTGCTGCAGCATATAAATGCTTTGGACGGGATATTCCCCCGTCAGAAGATAGACCTCACGAAAGACCTTGAAGGAGTTGATCAGTGAAAGGATCGTAACAAACAGAATGGTCGGCGAAAGATAGCGCAGTGTGATCTGCCGGAATTTGAACCAGGGCGTCGCGCCCTCGATATCGGCGACCTCCATCAGCTCACGCGGGATATTGTTGAGCGCCGCCATAAACAGAATCATGTTATAGCCCAGGTTTTTCCATAAAAATAATGTAACAACGACAATCTGGGCATATTGCGACTTAAGCCAATCGATCTTTTCGATTCCCAAATTGGCCAGCAGGTCGTTGAACGAACCGTTGTTGGCGAAAATCACCTGCCAGATCAGCACGATGGAGGCCACGGGCACCATCATCGGGCTGAGAAAAAAGGTGCGGAACTGACTTTTCAGCGGAATCCTAGCCTCAAGCATCTGTGCCAACAAGAACGGGAGCACCACGGCCAGCGGCACCGCAATCAGTGAAAAAAGTGAGGTGTTTTTTGCCGCAGTCTTAAAAGAGGAGTTCTTGAACAGGGCAATGAAGTTGTCTAAAAAGACAAATTCATGCTGAATGGGGTTGTTGATCAGCGCGTAATAGACAACAACAAAGAAAGGGACGATGAAAAAGATCCCGACACCCAAAATACTTGGGGAAATAAACGCGAGATCACGCAGTTGATCCCGTTTGCGTTCATCGAGCTGCCGCCACTTCTTCTTCATCGTACCTTCCTCTTATAGCCGCGGGCGGGAGAACCCCGCCCGCGGCGCCTTTATTATCTTTGCTCGTTGATATAGATTGTCATGCGGCTCTGGATGATCTCCGCCACCTGATCAACCGTCTTTTCGCCGGAGAAATAATAGGCGGCTTCCTCATTGATAATGTTCAGAAGGCTGTCATCATTTGTGGCGATGTGCTCGATGGAGTTGATGAGCGCATTGATCTGGTCGGCCTCTTCTTGAGAGATTGCGTAGAACTCAACCGTCTGTCCGCCCTCCATGCTCATGCCGCCATAGGAAACGGGAACCCGCTTGCCTTGCTCGTCAATAGTATATTCCTGCTTCATTGCTTCAGCAAGCTTTTTGTCATATGACGCCTGCAGGATGGGATAGTTCCAGGAAAGATTCTCCTGATACTCCTCGGTCAACAGGGAGCGGATAAACTGCCATGCGCCATCCTTGTCCCTGCAGGAGGTGGTAACGGCAAGGCCGCCGCTGACCTGCGCGATATTGCCGCCGCCAGAGGCCGAGGGGAAACCTTTGAAGGTGATTTCGCCGCCGAACATGGCCTTATTCCACTGGAAATCGCGGAAATCGCTCACGCTCATGAAGGTGAATATCTGGCGCCCGTCCTGAATCAGCGTTTCCATGCTGACCCCTTTTCCCTCCTCGTCATCATAGTCGATCTGCGCGGGGAAGCTCTTTGCAAAGGTCAGGAGGTTCTTGAATTCATCGGAGTTAAAGCTGCACTCGCCGGTCTGCCAGTTCATGTACTGGTCCATATTCAGCATACAAAACATTTGCATAATGGATGCACGGTCAATATACATGCCGAAAGGATAATCCGCCTCGGGGTGCTCGGCGATGATTCGCTGCATGTCCGCCATCGTCCAGCCCATCTCCGTCCCGACGACGGCAGGCGAGCCGATGATAGACAGCACGCCGAAGCTCGTTGCGATCTGGAAGAGCTTCCCGTCCGTTTCCAGCGCTTTCATGATGCCGGGCACAAAGCTGTCCTTTTTTATCTCAGGGTCTGCGTCCATGAAGGGATAAAGATCCTCAAGCAGCCCCTTCGCAGCGTATTGCTTAAAGGGCAGGTTGGAAATGTCAATCATGTCCGGGATGTTCCCGGATATGATCTCGGTGTTCAGCTTCGTAGCACCCGCGTTGTAGTCGCCGTCGGTGTTATACTCCGAATAGTCGCTGATCTCAATGCGGTAATCGGGGTTGGTTTTGTTAAACTTAAGTAGTTGCTTCTTAAGATTATAGTCCAACCACATCGTGGCAAGGCGCAGGGTGGTCTTTTCCTTGACCTCGCTTCTCGCGGTCTTGACCAGGGTAATGATCTCGAAGGAAGCCTCGCCGCTGTCGCTGTAGTCCTGCGCTAACGCAAAGACGTTCCCGTCCGGCTGGACGGTGCTGAAGCGTACGGTATCACCATCTACGTCGCAGTTGAGCCAGGTGAGAATCTTCTCAGAAGTCTCAGCGGTCGTATCATAGCCGAAGAGGGATGAACTGTCCGTATAGCAGAAATCGTACTTCTCACCGCCATCGCTTGTGTTCCAGACGTTGTTCGGTATCGGAAGATCCTTCCCCCAATTCTTGGTCGTAGAGTCAATCAGCTTGAGCACCATACCGTAGCTGCCATCCTCGGTGGCCGCCGGCGCGTTGGTGACAACGCCAACCGAGCCATCCCGGAGGCAGATCAGGCTGGAAACCCAGTTATCGACCTTGAGCTTGAACAGAAAAGAGCCGTCTGTGCCGATGACATAGACGTTCTGGTTGCCATCACTGATGTAGAGCTTACCTGACTTATCCGTTATCATGCTGTTCAGATAGAAGCCGCCGTACATGTCCTGCTCTTCGCTCGTTTCGACAAACTGATTCAGGTCTATGCTTGAAAGCGTAGTGCCCGTTTCGGAGAGCCGCTTTATGCTGGTTTGACGCTCATCCTTGACGTAATAATCCCAGGGGTTTTGCTTGGACTCGTCAAAGCCCTCGGGCAGGTCGAAGATTGTCTTGCTGACACTCTCCGCAACCCAGATATTGCCATCTGCGTCGACGACCATCCTCTCCAAGTTCGCGTAGGTATACTGGTCCCCTCCGGCGTCAGGCGGCATATAATCCGGGAGCTGGTGGTAATTCGTACCGTCCTTGTTCATGGCGTACAGGAAGGTCTTATATGTAAAGTCCATCACCGGCGGCTCGACCGGCAGAGTCGTGTCTCCGGTTGCTCCGTCTGCCGGCAGCGGAATATCCTCGGTCGCTTCCTCTTCAACGGCGACGTCCGTTCCGGTCGCCTTGGCGGTCGGAACCTTGCCTTCCGTCGCTGCGTAATAGCTGTCCCACTGGGCGTACATCTCGTCGATCTCCGCCTGCGTCACCACAGTGCCGTCCGCACGGACAGGAACTGATGCACTGAAATAGATCACGTCGCCCGAGAGATAGGGGCTGGAAATGTCAGTGATTTCCTTTGGCGCCGCCGTATACTGGGGAACGTACACAAACTCCGAAAGCTGTTGATTCCCCTTTTTTGAGCCGCAGGCGGAAAGAATCCCGGCCATGATAACGAATGCCAAGAACACGGCCGTTGCGCGCTTTACAAGCCTGATACTGTTCTTCATTTTACTTCTCCTTACTCGCACGATAATAAGTGTGTTGCTCGTATTAATACACCTGCAAATATATCATCGCCGTCAAATAATGTCAATCCACAATTCTCCCCTCAAGGAAAACGCGGCACTTTATATCTATGACGCCGGACGTGGGAAATAGTTCCTTTATTCCCTTCGAATTTTTTGTAGCGCAACAAAAACGTAAATTTTTTATGAATTGCGCGACGCGCTCTGTGGAATGTTCCAATATTATTGCCGAAGGATTGCGTATTTGAACATTCCAACCAAAATTTCGGTCATCCGTGATTTGACAGTGAACGTGAAATCTGATAAAAACTAATTGTGCGAAAACGCTTTTTCGCAAACGACTGCGCGCAAACCCCAATTCCCGCGCGCGGCGAAGGAGTAAAATGAAAGCAACCTCACACTTTGCAATAGCACACCTGTTATATGCCGCCCTTCAAAAGCGCGGCGTTTACCTAAACCGCGTCGCCTTTGTTTACGGCAATATATCCCCAGACCAGACGCCGGCCATGTGGTTCGCCCCCCATTTCGGAAAGGTCTGCTCGCGCCGCACAGCCGAAGCCCTATCCATTCTCGCGCAACAGCCTCTGTCCAGTTCCGGACGGGTTGGTCCAGAGTATTCCAAGTCTCTCGGCGAACTCTGTCACTACCTCTGTGACTATTTCTGCTTTGCCCACAACACGGATTTTTCCGGTAACCTTCGGCAGCACATGGCCTACGAAAACGCGCTGGACGCCTGCCTGCGCCGGGACTGCCTTGCATTGCTGAAGTCCGATGCAGCCTCCCCTCCCGCGTTCTGCGGCGTCAGCGCAGAGCAGCTCGCCGCCCGAAACGAGATGCATAAGCGTGCATATCTTAACGAGGGTCGCTCCCCCGAGAACGACCTGCGCCACGCCTTTGAGGCTTGCATGGCCTCAGTCATCGGCGTCACCGCACTATCTAAGCACCTGCCCTCCCCCTCAATTGGCCGGGATGTGGACGATTTTGTATCCGCCCTCAAGGGCTATGCTACGGGGAACCATCTGATCTTTCGCGTATTTTTCTTCAAATACCGCAACAGCGACCTGTTTTTCCTGCCTGAGCTGATTCCACCCATCGGCGCTTAAGCGCCGATGCTCCAAAAAAACCAGCCCCGCCTGTGCGGAGCTGGTTTTTTGCCTTGTGATACTTATTCGACCGTGCTGATATACTGAATTAGGTCGAGAACCTTGTTGGAATAACCCCACTCGTTGTCATACCAAGCCACGAGCTTGACAAACTTTTCATTGAGCATGATTCCGGCGTCCTTGTCGAAGATCGAAGTACGGGAATCGCCGATAAAGTCGGAGGAGACAACCAGCTCATCCGTGTAGCCGAGAATGCCCTTCAGCTCGCCCTCGGAGGCTTCCTTCATGGCCGCGCAGATTTCCTCGTAGGTGGTGGCAGTTTTGAGGTTTACGGTCAG
This sequence comes from uncultured Oscillospiraceae bacterium, assembly GCA_964424175.1. Taxonomy (GTDB): domain Bacteria; phylum Bacillota; class Clostridia; order Oscillospirales; family Oscillospiraceae; genus UBA2658. Next base: position 4,832 of record CAYRIA010000145.1, read on the forward strand.
GTCGACGACTGAGACATCCAGG
>CAYRIA010000146.1:0-4372 GCA_964424175.1 uncultured Oscillospiraceae bacterium
TGCTGATCGTCCTCTCGGCTGCAATTGACCCGCTGTGGGGGCTGCCGGCTGCCGGGTTCAGAATTGTCGTAATACTGCTGGGCGGGATAACGCTGTGGCTTTTTATCGGCGTAGACTGGTGCAGTCTGCTGGTGCTCATAGCGTTGATGACTGTTCCGGATATAGGCGTCAAGACTGTCATCCAGTCCTCCTTCGGCAACGAGACCGCCGTATTCCTGCTCTTCTGCTTCATGCTGGCGGCGGCTCTGACGAAGACGGGACTTGCGCGCCGCATATCCGTCTGGTTTATAACGAACAATCTCGCCAGACGTTCCCCCTGGTGGACGATAATCATGTATTTTACAGCGGAGTTTGTGCTGAGCCTGGTCCTGTCGTCCACCACTACATTTCTGGTGTTCCTGCCCATTCTGACCGAGATGCTCGGCGAGGTCGGCTATAGGAAGGGCGACGGGCAGAAGCTCCCCGCCGTAATGATACTCGGCACGGTCATCGTAGGTCAGCTCGCCAACAGCTGCACTCCCATCTCTCACGCGATATCCATCACCGGGATGAACGTTTATACCAGCTACACCGGAAACACCATCGATTTCTTTTCCTTCTGCGCAGTGCTGACGCCGGTAGCCCTCGCCGCACTGGCCGTATGGCTGCTTGTGGCAAGGTACGTGATACGGCCTGACGTAACGCCCTTTCGCGTAATAGATTTTGACCAGCTCTCGTCCTCCTGCGGGAAGCTGAGCAAGAGGGAGAAGATATCCGGCGTGGTCTACCTTGTCGTTGTAGTTCTGTGGATCATTCCGGGCTTTGTGCGCAATCTCGCGCCGGAGATATACCCCAAGGTCGCCGTTATCCATCAATGCATACCTCCGGTCCTGGCTGTGATATTTCTGCATCTGATATGCATAGACGGGAAACCCGTGCTTGCCTTTGAGGATGCCTTCAACAGCATCAACTGGAAGACCTTTGTATTCATTGCCACGGTTATGTCTCTGGGCAGCATCCTGTCTAATCCCGATTTTGGCGTGCGCCAATGGCTTGCCGAGCTGTTCACCCCAATGGCCGCCTCCGTCGGGCCTGACATGTTTTTAATCCTTATCCTTATGGTCGGCATGGTTCTGACAAATTTCATCTCCAACGCCGTCGGTCTGGCAATCATATTCGCTATAGCCATGCCGCTGTGCACAACAGTCTTTAAGGACGCTGTGAACACCATGTCCGTGGCAATACTCGTAACGGCCTCTGTCCAGTATGCCTGGGCTACGCCCGCAAGCACGCCTAACGCGGCGGTGGCGCTGGATTCCGGCTGGATAGACACCAAGGCTATGGGCAAGTACGGCTTTATCGCGGTGGTATTCTCATGTATCGTATTCGCCGCCGTGGGCATCCCGTTGGCAAACGCTCTTCTGGGCTGACCCCAGGGCGGAGCGCAAGCCGACGTGAACAAGATAAATATATATAAAATACAAGGAGGAATCACATGAGACCAAAAATCTGCAAGGCAAGGGAAGCCGTTGAAAAGTACGTCCGTCCGGGAGATACCGTCGTTATTTCGGGCTTTTCGCAGTCTACCCTTGCGAGAGAGCTGCTGTACGCCATATCGGACAGCTTTACCGAGACCGGGCTGCCCAACAATCTGACCTTTGTATCGGGCGCGGGTCTGATAAACGGATTGGATATGTTGGCGAAGGACGGACTTACTGCCTGCAATATCTGCGGCCACTACGGGCCGAATGAGGAGCTGCGCAAATTCGTGGCGGCCAATAAATGCCGCTCGTACAACATTCCGCAGGGCATGGTCGGGCATCTTATGCGCGCCGTGGGAAACGGTGAAAAAGGCATACTCAGCAAGGTAGGTATCGGTACCTATGTCGATCCCCGGCTCGAAGGCGGCCGCATGAACGAGGTAACGACAGAGGACATCATCTCCGTGGTGGATTTTCAGGGTGAGGAATACCTGTACTACAAAGCGCCCAGGCCCAACATCGCTCTCATACGCGGCAGCATCGCAGACGAGCGGGGCAACGTATCGCTGGACGAGGAGATGTGGCTCTCCTTCGCGACCTATGCGGCCAAGGCCGCCCACGCCTGCGGCGGCAAGGTCATCGTGCAGGTGAAGAGCGTCGTCAAGGCCGGCAGCCTCCCCGCCAGGAAGATATCCATACCCGGCATAATGGTTGACGCCATCGTCGTCACCGAAGACAGAGCGAAGAACCACCGCTTCACCCCGAACACTGAGTTCAGCCGTTTCCTGCTGGGCGAGTACAAAATGCCTCTCTCTGAGACCGATCCCCTGCCTCTGGGCGACCGCAAGGTCATCGGCAGGCGAGCGGCCATGGAGATAGAGCCGGGAGACATCGTAAACATCGGCATAGGCACGTCTGAGGCCGTGTCGTCGGTCTGCACCGAGGAGGGCTGCACGGATCTGCTGGAGCTGACTGTGGAGAGCGGTATCATCGGCGGCGCTCTGGCCCCCAACGAACGCTTCGGTGTGCATGTCAATTACGACTGCCTTGTTGACGAGGTGACGCAGTTCGACTTCTATCACTCCGGCGGCCTGGATGCCACTTTCCTCGGCAACGCCCAGACCTCCATGAACGGCAATGTCAACGTATCCAAATTCGGGCCCCTGCCGACCGGCGGCGGCGGCTTCATCGACATAGTCCAGAACACCAGAAAGATAATCTTCTGCGGCACATTCACTGCCAGCGGTCTGAAGGTGCAGGTGGCAGACGGGAAGCTGAGCATCGTTCAAGAGGGTAAGATAAAGAAATTCGTCAACACCCTGCCGCAGGTAACCTTCAACGCGCAGTACGCCTCCGAGCGTGGATATAAGGTCATGTACATCACCGAACGGGCGGTCTTCCAGCTCACGCCGGAGGGTCTGGAGCTGATAGAGTACGCGCCGGGAATAGACATCGAAAAGGATATCTTCGCTCAGATGGAGTTCAGGCCCCTCGTATCCAAAGAGCTCAAGCTGATGGATGAGAATCTGTTCCGCGAGAACAGAATAGGTCTGCGCGAGCACATCCTGGCTAAGGGCTGAGACTGTTTTGAGCTGAATTAAGCTAGAGGAGGGACAGATAATGGAATTACCGACCATGCGCCAGATGGAACTTCAGATAGTGGACGAGAGCGTCGCTCTGCTGAAGATAAACCGTCCCGAAAAGATGAACGCCCTGAACAAGAACTGCTTTTTAGACCTGGAGACCTTCGCCTCGTTTTTGGACGATACTCCTGAAATAAGAGCCGGCGTCATCATCGGAGAGGGAAAAGCCTTTGCCGCCGGCATTGAGGCCGGGGAGATAAAGGGCGACGAGTACTTTTTCAAGAACTATCTTAAGGATGCTCTGGCAAAGCTGGAGTATTGCAAAAAGCCGATAATCGCGGCGGTAAACGGCTACGCCCTCGGCGGCGGGCTTGAGCTCGCGCTGAGCTGCGATATCAGGATACTGTCGGACAAGGCCGTGCTGGGCTTCCCGGAATGCGGCCTGGCCACTATCCCCGGCGCCGGCGGCATACAGCGGATGGTACATATCGCGGGGCTGGGCGTGACCAAGGAGCTCGTGCTCACAGGCAGACGGCTCAAGGCGGAGGAAGCGTATCAGAAAAACCTGTGCAGCTCGGTGGTCGCGGCAGACGAGCTTCTTGACAGCGCGCTGCAGATGGCAAAGAACATGGCGTATCAGGGGCCCGTAGCGCTCACGCTGGCCAAGCGCGCGATCGACCTGGCGGTGGGTGTGGACAAGCACACCGGACTTATCATGGAGGACTGGGCCATGTACCTGTGCAAGAAGACCGCCGACTCCGCAGAGGGCAAGCAGGCTCTGATGGAAAAAAGAAAACCTAATTTTAAGGGAGAATAAGGAGGAGCGGCCATGGCTTACCAGTATAACCGAGGATTAAAGTTCGACGATTGGGTACCCGGGTTCTCTTATGACACGCCCGCACGCACCATCACTGAGACCGACGTAGTGAATTTCGCAGGTCTGTCCGGTGATTACAATCCTATCCATATAGACGAGGAATTTGCGAAGACCACGCCGAACGGCGGAAGGATAGTGCAGGGCGCGCTGGTATTTTCCATAAGCTCGGGACTTCGCAACATGACCGGTTACGGCGAGGGCACGACTATCGCCGTGATGGAGATGGTGACGCGCTACACCGCTGTGGTGCGCATAGGCGACACCATCAGCTGCCACGTTGAGGTGCTCGAGCAGAAGCCCACCAAAAAGCCCGACCGGGGCATTTCAAGGCAACGCTGCCAGACCTTCAACCAGAACGGCGTTGTCGTCTGCGACCAGGAAATGGTAATAATGTATTAGAAAGAGTTAAAGATATTGATGGCCAACATAGTCGCAACGGACATGGCCAAAAT
>CAYRIA010000146.1:4382-4835 GCA_964424175.1 uncultured Oscillospiraceae bacterium
GGTCGGCGCTTAAAATACAGAAAAGAGAGGAGAACAAAAATGTCAGCAAAAAAGAACCCAGTAGGCCAAGTAGTATTGATCGTCATCGCAACACTGTTCATGTTCGGCACCAGCTTCATCACTCCGCCCGAGGGCCTGAGTCCTTCAGGCTTCCAGGTGCTCGGCATCCTGGTCGGCGGCCTTATCCTTTGGCTCGGAGTAGCTGTGGACTGGCCCAGCATGTACGTTCTGTTTGCCCTGATGACAGTTCCCGCACTGACCGTTAAGCAGGTCATCCAGGCTTCATACGGCAACGACACCGCAGTGTTCCTCGTATTCTGCTTCATGATGTCCGCCTGTTTGACCAAGAGCGGGATCGCCCGGCGCATTGCGATCTGGTTCCTGACCAACAAGTTTTCGCGCAAGGGCCCGTGGAATACCGTCGCAATGTATTTCATCGCGGCTTACGTCATC
>CAYRIA010000147.1:0-4802 GCA_964424175.1 uncultured Oscillospiraceae bacterium
GCAGCTCATTACGGTCCTCTGCCGTGTCCTCGGCGCAACGGAAACGGCGGATATCTCGGCGCTGGGTATCCCGGAGAACGCTTGGTATGTCGATGCAGCTGGAAAGGCCCTGCATCTTGGCCTGATCTCAACGAACACGGATTCACTCGATGAGCCCATAACCCGCCAGAACGCCTTTTCCCTGCTGGCGCGGGCCTTCTGTCTCGTCCCCGCCGAGCCGGACATGTCTGTTCTCTCGTCGTTTTCAGACGCTGTAAGAATCTCGGACAGGAACTGCCCTTCTCTCGCCACCCTAGTTTCCACAGGGCTGGCGCAGGGTTACGGCGGAGCACTCAATGTGGACGCCCCCCTGACGCGCGCGGAATTTCTTACACTTCTTTATCGTGTAGCAAATAACTATCTCTCTGCAGCATCGCCGAGCTCAGCCGCGCACGGCAGCAGTGTCCTAGCGGGTAGCGGCACACTCAGCTACATGAACTTGGACAAGCTCTGGTTCGATTGTCAGGCCGCCCGCGTCTCTCTCATCGGCGTCAAGGCCAACACCGTCACACTCCGCAGCCACAAGCTCGAAAGCCTCAGCCTCGGCGGCTCCGAAATCCAACGGTTGGTTGCTGCGGTGGGCGATGGCGTTCTCTCTGTCGGCCAAGACGGCGGGAAGGTCGGGACGCTCCTCCTCGCCTCCTGCACGGAGGCGCACGTCGGCGCGGGCACGGAATCTGTCGAAATCACCGGTAACGGGATGGCCGTCAGCCTCTCCGGCAAGCACATTAGCCTTGTCGTAACGGGGGACAACAACACGATCACCCTGTCGCCGGGCGCTTCCTTAACAAGCCTCAAACTTATCGGTGAGGGAAACACGCTGTCCGCCTCTGGCGAAATCTCCGCCCTCAGCGTCACGGGCAACGCCAACTGGCTCACGCTCGTCGGCACGGCGCTTCCCGTTTTATCCGTTCCGGGCAACTCCAATACGCTCCATATTCAGGGGAAGAGCTCGGCAGACACGGCGGTGCTCTCCGGCGCGGGAAACTTACTCGTCCTCCATGCGGACAGTACCCTCGGTAAAACCGAGCTTACGGGCGTGGGCAACACCCTGACCGTGGATGGCACCGCAGAAGCGATCGCTCTCTCCGGCCGCAAATCCGTCCTCAACGGCAAGGGGCGCACAGCGGAGCTAAAAATCGCAGCCGGCGGCTGCACGGTCACGCTGGCAGCCGACAAGATTCTGGACGAAAGCGGTAACTATGATCAGGAGCGCATTCTGGAGCTTGTGACGCTGGGTTACAAGGGCGATTATACCCTCAAATGGGCCGAGGAGCACGACTACGAGGCTTTTGAAAAGGAAATCTGGGTCAACGCCAAGGGCTACGACAGCAAGACGGATTACCTTATTTGGGTTAACCTCTCTATGCAGCGGGTCAACATTTTTCAGGGCAGCGCAGAAAACTGGAACCTTGTCCGCAGCAGCATCGTCGGAACGGGAGCGCCCCGTAGCGGAACACCGGTCGGCATCTGGCGGACAACCTATAAGAGCGCGGCGGGCTGGACGACCTCGACCTACACGGTCAAACCTGTCGTCGGTTTCCGGGAAAATACGGGCTACGCCTTCCATTCCCGCCTGTACCGCCCCGGCACAACCAAGCTCTCGGACGCCTCGATCGGCTATCCCATCAGCCACGGCTGTGTACGCATGTATGACGAGGATGTCCAGTACATATACGACAAGATTCCCGTTGGCACGACGGTTGTGGTCTATTAACAGCAGGCAGCTCTTCGCAGTCGTGGTATACTACACCTATTCTGAACTTCAGGAGACAGAAAATGAACAGAACAAGCAAGGACGATTACTACCTCGGTATTGCCGATTCGGTGCTCCAGCGCTCCACCTGCCTGCGGCGCAAATACGGCGCAATTATCGTCAAGGCGGACGAGATCATCTCCACCGGCTACAACGGCGCGCCGCGCGGCCGCACAAACTGCTGCGATCTCGGCTACTGCACACGGGAGCAGCTTAACATTCCCTCCGGCGAGCGCTACGAGCTCTGCCGCAGCGTCCACGCCGAGCAAAACGCGATCATCTCCTGCTCCCGACGGGACATGCTCGGCGCAGTGCTCTACCTCGTCGGGCGAGACGCCAAGACGGGCGAGATTATCAGTGCTGTGTCCTGCACGCTGTGCCGCCGCTTCATCCTGAACGCCGGCATCGAAAAGGTCATCAGCCGCACCGCTGACGGTGGCATCGACGTAATCAAGGTCTCCGACTGGATTACAAACGATGATTCTCTGCCCGTCAAGTCCTGAATGCACCAAAAAGCGCCGTCGCGATTTCACGCGACGGCGCTTTTTGGTGCATTATTTGCCGAGTTGTGTGGTCTTAAGATAGGCCTCATACACCGCCGAAGCTACGGAGGCGCGGAATGCCCCGCGTTCCAGTGCCTCAACGCCCACGATGGTCGAGCCACCGGGTGAGCAGACGGCGTCCTTAAGTGCGCCGGGGTGCTTCCCCGTTTCAAGCACCATTGCTGCCGCGCCGAGCACAGCCTGCGCGGCAAAACGCTGTGCCTGCTCCCGCGGCACACCGGCCATCACTCCGCCGTCTGCCAGCGCCTCAATGAACATGTAAACAAAGGCCGGGGACGAGCTGAACACCGGCGTCGCCGGGTCGATATAGCGCTCGTCGATGCGCGCAACCTCGCCTCCGTTTGAAAGTGCATGGACGAGCAGCGCAAAGTCCTCCTCGGAAACCTCGGCGTCCGGCGAAGCGAGGGTCAGTCCCTTGCCAACGGCAACCGGCGTATTCGGCAGGAGCCGCACAACCGGCAGCGACACACTCTCCTCGCTGAGGGCATCTTTAATCGCAGCGCGGGTCACACCTGCCGCGATAGAAACCAATATCTTGTTTTCATTTTCCCGCAGTACCGCACCCAGCGCCCGCAACACCGGCACCACGCCATCGGGCTTGACACAGAGAAAAAGGAAGTATGCCTCCCGCGCCGCCGTCTCCATGTCCGCCGCGACGCAGCACCCGGTTTTTTCTGACAGCGCTGCGGTCTTTGCGGTATCCCTGTCATAAATCAAAACAGCATCCGCGCCCTCGCTGCGGCAGACCGCCTCGATTACTGCGCCGCCCATATTTCCCGCCCCAATAAAGGCGAAGATCTTTTTCAACATCACCGTCTCCCTCCAAGTTGCGCCGCCCAACGGGCAGCGGCCTATTTCCCGTTCCTGCCGAAGAACTCGTCAAAGTAGTCCCGTTCAGCCTGGGTTTCCTCGGGTATGTAAGCGCTTGACGCGCTTTCTCCTCCGCCGTCGCCCCCCGGAGTGGCCTTCATAGTCGCCGCTCCCGCCCGCAGCTTTTCTTTCTCATGCTGGCGCTCCACAGCTACGCCCGTTTTTTCGGCACGCCTTGCCGACATCTGACGCATATACTGCTGCTTTGAGCGCTTATAGCGGATAATCAGATACACATACCCCGCCAGCAACGCGAGCACTACGAGGATAAATAGAATCACGAACGGGTTTTTGAGCGTCTGTGTAACCCTAGCCTTCATGAGCAGGGAGTAGCTGACGTCGATGGAATTGTTCGCCACGAGCTTCGCAGTTCCGTAGACCTTGCCATCCCGCGAAATGCTGATATCCCCCAGGACAGTGCCGGCCTCGATGGGCGCCACGAGCTTCTCACCCCGCTCCTCGCTGTAGATGCGGATAGTCTGCTCAAAGCCGGAATTGTCCTCGTCGGCCGCCATAAGCGCCTTCACTGCCGTCTGGGGGCGGACGGTCACCTCGTCCGCGTCACGACCCATGGTGACGGGGATATCCCTGATCAGATCGGTTGTTTCAAGGATATCCCTATAAGAAAAGTTTTCGAAGGCCCACTCGTACAGCTTGACAGAATCGGTAAAATTGGTGTACTCAATTTTTTCAACCCGGTTGATTGCAAGCCCGCCCATCACCACGCAAAGAAGGGAAACACCGTCCTTCGACGCAGAGGATACCAGGCAATAGCCCGCGTCCTTGGTGTGCCCGGTCTTGATGCCCTTGGCATATTCATAGTAATAGCCGACGTACAGCTCCGAATTTTCGTTAATCAGCCCGTTTGTGCTGCTCAGATGGCGCTCTGCGCTGATATTCGTCGCCGGGATGGTCTTCGTTACAGTATTGCAGATTTCCATGAAAAGCGGATGCGTATAGGCTTCCAGCGCAATTATCGCAAGGTCATTGGCCGTGGTGAAGTGGTTATAGTCCGGCAGGCCGTGGGTGTTGGTGAAATTCGTACCCGTGCAGCCGAGGGCACTTGCCCGCGCGTTCATCATCCCGATGAAGGTCTCAACGTCTCCCCCTATGTACTCAGCAATGATGTTGCAGGCCTCATTGGCCGAAGAGAGCATCGTGCAGTAGAGCAGGTCCTCCAGCGTCATCGTCTCTCCCGGCACAATCCCTGCCGTGCTGCCGTCTTCCGTCAGCCCCGCCATAATGCCGCTGCCGGCCGTAACCTCGTCCGTCAGAGAAACCTTGTCGTCCTCAATCGCTTCGACTGCGAGAAGCACCGTCATGATTTTTGTTGTGCTTGCAGGATAGACCTGTACATCCCCATCTTTTGCATAGAGCACGTTGCCCGTCACGGCATCGGCTATTACCGCCGCCTTCGCGGTTGGCGCGGGGTCGGAAAGGGCCGCGGCGCGCCCCGGCAGAATCAATGCCGACAGAAGCGTCAGCAGCAAAATTGTGGATAAAATCTTCGACTTTTTCATATGCATCTCCGGGAAAATATGTTATATTGGGAATAGTAAGCGTATAAATATCGC
>CAYRIA010000148.1:0-4780 GCA_964424175.1 uncultured Oscillospiraceae bacterium
ACCTGTGACCCCATGCTTGTAAGGCATGTGCTCTCCCAGCTGAGCTATGCTCCCGCAGGCTGAACCTCAAGCGGCTTTGCCAGTATACTAAATTATTCAGCAAATGTCAAGGTCATTTTCCCATTTTTTTGCCGTCTGTGTCGCAGCTCACCGATTATTCTGTGGGGGCGAAAAGCGCGCGGATTTCGTCGGGTGTAAAGGTGTAATGGATGCTGCAAAACTGGCAGGAGATTTCTGCATTTTCGCCGCTCTCCGCAAGCTCTCCGAGTGCCTCCGTTCCGATGCTCGTAAGTGCACGTGAGATACGCTCTCGGCTACAGTAGCAGCGGTATTCCACGACCTTCCTGGTGAGAATTTCCGGCTCCAGCCCGTCCAAAACATGCTGAATCAGCGTCTCGGCTCCGGCATCAGGCAGCAGGTCGGTCACGGCGCCCATTTTTGCTATATTCGCCTCGATTACGTCGATCATCGCTGAAGGTGCCCCGGGCAGCAATGCTACGATAAATCCGCCTGCGCAGCGAATCGACAGGTCGGTATCAACCAGAACACCTAGTCCACAAGCCGCGCCGACTTGTTCGCTCTCGGCAAAGTAATAGGTGAAATCCTCTGCGATCTCGCCGCTGACAAGGGCGGTTGAGCCGATGTAGGGCTCCTTGAGACCAAGATCGCGGCTGACCGTAAGCGTGCCGTCTTTCCCAACGGCGCCGCCGACGTCAAGCTTGCCGTCGCCCCGCAGGGGAAGGTCAAACTGCGGGTTATCCGCATAGCCGCGCACGTTACCCGAGCTGTCGGAAACGGCAATTAGGCTACCGATCGGCCCGCCGCCGTTGATGCGGACGGTTACTGTGGCGTCCTCCTCCTTGAGTAGGTCGCCCAGCATGGCCGTCGCGCAGAGCGTCCTGCCTAGCGCGGCCGAGGCCACGGGGCTTAGCCCGTGCAGTTGTCTTGCGCGCTCAACAAGGCCTCGCCCGCTGATGGCGGAAATTTTGACGAAGCCGTCCTTTGTGACGGCGCGAATGATCTGATCCATCGTCTCACCTCAATGCGCGGTGTTTTCCGCAAGGATAAAGACCCTACCCATTTCGCCCTGCGGGCCGTCCGTGCAGATTTCAATTCTCGTAAAGCCCGCGGCGGAAAGCAGCTCCTTGAGTGTTCGTGGCTCATGGGAGTATTCTATGTGCTCCTCAAAGCCGCGCTGCCAGAAGCGTCCGCGGCGCGTGAAGATGTCCACACCGTAATACAGAGCCTTCTCCTCTTCATCAAAGTCTGCCCGCCAGAGGCAGAGGGTATTCTCATCCTCGTCTACGGAGGTTAAGCCGTCCAGCGCACGCAGGCGCTCGGGAGAGTGGACATCAAAGATTAAAAGGCCGTCCGGCTCGATAAATAGGTGCAGCAGCCGGAACAAAGCGGGCAATTCTGCTGGGGAGAGATAGTTGATTGCATCCAGACAGGAAACGGCGGCATCCACCGTGCCGTAGAGGTCAAGCTCCGCCATAGACTGGCAGAGGAAAAGTGGACTTATAATGTCCTGCAAAGCGCAGAGCTTTTCCTGTGCGAGGCTGAGCATGTCGGGTGAAGCGTCGACCGCAATCAACTCGTAGCCGCGCTTGGCCATCAGCGCCGTGAGTGTTCCCGTACCACAGCCGAGATCTAAAAGCGTACGAACGGCCTTTCCCCGCGCTTTGAAGCGCGCTTCATAAAAATCGGCAAAGTCCTCATAGCACACATCGTTAGTAAATTTGTCGTAGACTGGCGCAAGCGGGCCGTAAGCGCACATTTCTAGATCCTCCAATAAAAACAGCCATCGGAAACAGATGGCCGTTAGCGATATTCTTTGATTCTGTCCGAAGAGGCGGCTTATTCTTCCTGGGGCTGCTCAGCAAGGCGTTTGAACACGCAGGCATAGCCGCTCTGCCCGTATTGAAGGCTACGGTTGACGCGGCTGATCGTCGCGCTGCTCGCGCCAGTTTTCTCCAGAATTTCGTTATAGATGCAGCCCTTGTTGAGTAGAGAGGCTACCTGATAGCGCTGCTCCATCGCCTGTAGTTCGGTAATCGTGCATAGGTCATCAAAAAAACTCATGCACTCGTCAACGGTTTTGAGCGTCAGAATTGCGCGGTACAGCTCTTCATTGCGGGGCTTTTTCGTCTGCTTATTCATAAAAAAACACCACCACTTGATTAATTCCGCAGAGCACAGGCTCTGGAGGCCGACGTGAAAATAAGCGCTGGAACCGCGCTTTACACAATCATATTTTATAACAGTAAATAATGAAAGTAAAGCCTTATTTTCGCCTTGCAAAAGAATACAATGTAATATACAATAATAAAGTACGAGAAATATGAAAATAATCCATTCAATGAGGTGACTCCCATGGTCAAGGCAATCGTCGGCGCAAACTGGGGCGATGAAGGGAAGGGCAAGATCACAGATATGCTTGCCGAAAGCTCGGACATCATCGTCCGTTTTCAAGGCGGCGCCAATGCCGGACACACCATCATCAACCAATACGGAAAATTCGCACTGCACTCGCTGCCCTCTGGCATATTCTATCCGCATACGACGAATATTATCGGCAACGGCGTTGCGCTCAACATCCGCACCTTCACGGACGAACTTGCCGCGTTGCATGCACGCAATGTGCCGGAACCGAGGCTTATTGTCTCCGAGCGTGTGCAGGTTGTGATGCCCTACCACCCTCTGTTCGACGCCTATGAGGAGGAGCGGTTGGGCGGGAAGGCCTTCGGCTCGACAAAGTCCGGTATTGCTCCGTTTTATTCCGATAAATTTGCCAAACTGGGCTTTCAGGTCAATGAGCTTTTTGACGATGCGCTTTTGAAAAGCCGTCTTCAAAACGTCTGTGCCATCAAGAACACCCTGCTTGAGCACCTCTATCATAAGCCACTGCTTGACCCTGAGGAGTTGTATCAGGAGATGTGCGCGCAGCGCGCGCTGATCGCGCCCTATGTCGGAGATGCGTCCGCCGTGATTCACGCGGCGCTGAAGACGGGCAGGGAGATCCTCTTGGAAGGGCAGCTCGGCACGCTTAAGGACACAGACTTCGGCATCTATCCCTATGTGACCTCCTCAAACACACTGGCGGGCTATGGCGCGGTTGGTGCCGGTATTCCGCCGACGGAGATAAGAAGCGTAATTGCCGTTACAAAGGCGTATTCGAGCGCAGTCGGCGGGGGAGAGTTCGTCTCCGAGCTGTTTGGGGACGAGGCCGAAACGTTGCGCCGCCTCGGTGGAGACGTTGGCGAATACGGCGCGACAACGGGCAGACCCCGCCGTGTAGGCTGGTTCGACACGGTAGCAACGGCCTACGGCTGTCGTATGCAGGGGGCGACGGAGGCGGTGCTCACCGCAGTCGACGTGCTCGGCTATCTGGACGAAATTAAGGTTTGCGTCGGCTATGAGATTGACGGAACGGTTCTTACCGACTTCCCTGTGGCGGCGAAGCTCAGTCGTGCCAAACCCGTTTATGCGACGCTGCCCGGCTGGAAATGTGACGTTCGGGGCGAAAACCGCTACGAGGCTCTGCCACAGGTTCTGCGTGACTATGTGGGTTTTATCGAGACACACATTGGCGCTCCGATCACGATGATCTCGACCGGCCCGAAGCGTGAGGACATTGCCTTGCGGAAAAGGGCATAGTAAAGACACGGTCTTACGCGAAACTGCCTGAACGCGGGAAACAGTATATTTGGATAGCATGAGGAGGGTAAACTTATGGACACCATGACAGTCGTTTGGGTAGTTCTCATCGTGGTTTTCCTCGTTGTAGAGGGGGCGACGGCGGGACTAACCTCGATTTGGTTTGCAGCGGGCGCGCTTGCGGCGCTGGCAGCCGTGCTTCTGGAAGCGTCGGTCTGGCTTCAGATCGCGGTGTTCCTTGTGGTTTCTGTCGCCGCGCTCATAGCAACAAGGCCGCTGGCGCGGAAATACGTCAACAGAAAGACTGAGCCGACCAATGCCGATAAAGTAATCGGAGGTAACGCTACGGTTACGGTACGGATCGACAACTTTGCGGGCACCGGGGCTGTCACCGTCGGCGGCAGGGTCTGGACGGCAAGGAGTGTCACCAACGATCCGCTCGAGGCGGGAACGTTGATCGTCGTCCGCCGAATCGAGGGCGTCAAGCTCATTGTTGAACCGGCCAATGCCGCTGCAAATACCGTGCAGAGCTGACAGACAAAAGGGAGAGAGTTTCCCTGTAATAGGCGGCCGCGGCCTTCTGCGGCGGAAAGGAAGCTGTGAATGGAGTACATCGTTCCGATCATCCTGATTTTCATTGCTATTATCATCCTGGTTCGCAACATCCGTGTCGTTCCACAGGCGCAGGCCTTCGTTATTGAACGTCTTGGTGCTTACAACACGACCTGGCATGTCGGCCTGCATTTCAAGATTCCGTTTATTGAGTCCATCTCAAAGAAGGTCTCGCTTAAGGAGCAGGTCTATGATTTTCCGCCCCAGCCCGTCATCACAAAGGACAACGTCACCATGCAGATTGATACGGTGCTGTATTTTGAGATCACAGACCCCAAACTCTATACCTACGGCGTGGAAAATCCCCTGAACGCCATCGAGAACCTGTCCGCAACGACGCTGCGTAACATCATTGGTGACCTTGAGCTTGATCAGACACTCACCAGCCGCGATGTCATTAATACGGAAATGCGTGTGATCCTCGACCAGGCAACCGACCCCTGGGGCATCAAGGTCAACCGCGTCGAGCTGAAAAACATTCTGCCGCCGCGCGAGATTCAGGAGGCGATGG
>CAYRIA010000149.1:0-4768 GCA_964424175.1 uncultured Oscillospiraceae bacterium
GTGATTGCGCCGTAGGTCTTTTCCATCCAGTCCATGATGCCGGTGTTGGACCACATCATGTTCTGCATCAGGCAGACGCGATAGCGCTGCTCGGGGCACTTGGTGGCGGTCATGCCCATATCAGTGAGCATATTGGCCATCTCGAGCTGTGTCTGGAGCATCGAGGTGACTTCGGGTGTTCCGGCCAGAGGGGCGATGATCTCGTTGAGGACGAGCATACGGCCGGGCAGGACACAGGGATCCTTCTTGCGGAGGTCCGCAAGCTGCATCAGAAGCTCATAAGCCTTGTTGGACTCGGCGGAGATCTCTTTGAACATCTCGTAGCGCGCGGCGTCCCACTTGAGGCCGGTGAGCTCTTCCATGAAGGGGATAAAGGATTCGATCTGGTCTGCCACATAGGCAAAGCCCTTTTCATCGTGACGGAAGGGGCAGTCAAAGGTGAAGCAGGGGCAGTCGAACAGGCGCTCCATCATCGGGTAAGCGATGCGGGCGGAGTCGCAGGGGACGGTGGCGTGCACGAAAGCGTCGATCTTCACGCCGAACTCGCCCTTGAGGGCGCAGCCGAGCTGGGCCTTGTCGATGGCGCACATGCTGGTGGGGGCATACTTTTCGGTCTCGTCGATGTAACGGCCGCAGAGGTCTTCCATCGAGGCGATACGGGTGGGGATCGTATCAAGGAAGAAGGGGACGCAGTCAAAGGCGCGGATGATTGTAACAGGAACGGGACCGCCGAAGGCAACCAGCTTCTTACCCTTCGCCTGTGCATCGCGGATTTCTTCCCAGGTGAACTTCTGGATGTCCACGGTCCACATGACTTCCGGCATACCCTTGGAGAGCATGTGCTGATAGATACTGTCGACCTGGTTGCAGGTCAAATCGATCATATTGACCGGCTGAGTGGGGTCAAAATTCTGAACGGGTGCTTTTGCCATTATATTGTCCTCCTTCTTACTTCTCTATCATTTCAACGAACGCTTCGGCACGAATCGCAAGCTGGCCGGCATTGGCCATCTGCTGCTCGCGCTCAACCTGCAGGACGGGAACGCCGATTGCCTTGAGGTCGGGCTCAAGGTAATAAGCCTCGCCGCCCCAGCACTCGCAGTTCTGCATCTTCTCATAGATAACGCCCTGCACGTTGTATTCCTTACAGGCGTCAACGATCTCCTTGTGGATGGCGGGACGGTTGTCCAGGCTGCGGGGGCAGGTGTTGCGGGTCAGGTAATAGTTGGCGATGGAGCCCATGACATCGCTGTCATTGACTTCAATCTTCTCGCCGAAAGCGCGGGCGCCGAAGCAAAGAGCGTCGGCCACAACCAGGCCGCCCTTCTCCTCGATGACCTTGATGTACTCGGGGTTGTCCAGCGCGGAGCCGATCATCATCAGGCGGGCGCGTGCCTTGATGGGCTCGCGGGTCTTGGCCTCAGCGATGAACTCCTTGAGGGCAGCGGCGTACTCTTCGATGGTCATGTCGCAGTTGGCGAGCATGATGCTCAGAGCGTCGGTGCCGGAAACCTTCGCTTCATTGCGGAGCACAAACAGCTCGGCAATCAGGCCGCGGACTTCGTTGGTCTTGGCAATAGCGGCCTTGAGGGACTCGTCGGTGACGGCCTTGCCGGAAAGCTTGCCCAGCTCGTCTGCCAGCGTCTGAAGCTCAGCCTTGTAATAGCCAATGGAGGTGTCGTTGGTGATGCGGGGTGCGCCGATCTGGTGAACGAACTGCTCTTTGCCTTCCTTCTTGGCAATGTGATCCCAGTTGTCGAGGATGCGGGTAGCCATCATGCAGCCGTCGGACTGAACCAGGCCGTCGAGCTGATAGGTTCCGTTCATCAAAAACTGCAGAATGCTTCTTGCGAAGCTGCAGCTGAAGCTGGACATCCAGGCTTCGGCGTCGGAGCTGTCGACGCAATTGGTCGCCCTAAGGCGAACCGGCATCACGTCGGCAGCGATCATAATCTCGGTGGGAACGTGGCAGCAGACATAGCCGACAGCTTTCTTGCCGGATGCCTTCCATGCATTGGCGGACTCGTTGGAAATGTTGGTTTCGAATAGTTTCTCGTAACTCATGTGTCTCCTCCTTTAATTTCTTGGGGAAAATAATTTCAGTCCCGACGCCGGCCGGCCGATCGGCCGGCGTCAAGATAAAATCCCATAGCCTGCGGCTTCTACCAAGAGAAGCCGATCGCGTCAGCAGGACAGGCGGCTCTGCAGAGCTCCTTTTCACCGTTTGCCTTACAGTTGGCGCAGCTGGTTTGCAGGGTGTTGCGGGCATCCTCCCGAATGAGAACCACTTCATCGTCAAAGTCATCAAGCTCCGTGGCAAAGAGCTTCTCCGGACAGGCGCTGATGCAACCCTTGTCCGCGCAGTCCGCGCATTTTGCGGTGTCGATCCTGATGTAATAGTGGCCGGAACCGTCCTCGTAGCCGTAATTTGCGATCATGACCCAACCTCCTTCAAACTTACACAGGCGCGGGGGCTTCGCCCGGGCGCCGAGTGCTGCTTACTGGTTTTCTTTCGCCCGCTTCTTTTCAACAAGCTCTTTTCCGAGCAATGCCGCGCCCAGAGCGCCGGCGATCTGTGTGTCCATCGTCGGTGCAATCGCCTTGACACCCATGATGCGCTCGATGCGACGCACGACGCCGATGTTCTTGGCGATACCGCCGGTGATTGCAAAATCCAGCTCCATGCCGTTGCGTTCAAGCAGGCGGACAACACGCAGTGCCATCGCGTGGCAGTAGGCCGCAAGCACCTTTTCCTTCGTCCAGCCGGTGCGCATGAGCTTGGTGGCCTCGCTCTTAGCGAAGATGACACAGGTGGAGGAAACCGGGGGCGGCTCCTCGTCGATCTGGAAGGACATTTCGCCGATATCCTCGACCCGGACAGCCAGCAGGTTTGCGATAACCTCCATGCCGCGGCCGGTGCCGGCGGCGCACTTGTCGTTCATCATAAAGGAGGTGACCGTGCCCTTTTCGTCGCAGTGAATGGCCTTACAGTCCTGTCCACCCATATCAAGGATGGTGCGGACGGTCGGTCCATAGATGTAATTTGCGCCCTTGGCGTGGCAGGTAATCTCGGTTACGGTCTTGTTCGAGAAAGGAACGTTGACGCGACCGTAGCCGGTTCCTATTGTATAGCTTATATCTTCGAGTGTCAATCCGGTGTCCTTCATCGCCCAGTTGATCGCGCCGATGGCGGAGTCGGGACTGTTCGAGCCGGTACGCATGTTGGAATAGGCGTAGGGGACACCGTCGGCCATGATGACAGCCTGGGTGCTGGTCGAACCGATGTCGACACCGGCAGTGATCAGGCTGCCGCGCCAATCGGGGATATCTGGGTTTTTCCAATTGGACTCGGTCCATCTCCAATATTCAACTTTTTCTATTTCAGCCATTGTGTTTATCCTCCGTTTACTGATTCTCGGCCGCAAAAAGCGCCGCGCCGACTGCGCTGAGGGACTGATTGTCCTCCGGAACGGTGATCTCGCGTCCAAAGACCTTGGACATGCAGCTGACTAGTCCCTGGTTGAAGGCGGGGCCGCCGATCATCGTGAAGTGATCGCTCAGGCCTACCCTGCGGATCATCGAGGCAACGCGGTTCGCGATGCCCATATGTACGCCATAAGCGATGTCCTCTCTGGATTCCTTTGCATGGATCAGAGAAATAACCTCGGATTCGGCGAAAACAACGCACTGGGCGTTGGTTGCAAGCTCCTTCGAGTGGCGCAGGGAGAAATCGCCCATCTCCTCCGTGGTAATCTGTAGGGCTCGAGCCATGGCCTCGATAAAGGTGCCGGCGCCGGATGCGCACTTGTCGTTTGTTTCATACTTCAGGATGCTTCCATCCTGATTAAGGCGGATGACACGGCAGCTGTCAGCCCCCATGTCGATGACGGTGTCCGTCTCAGGCAGCGCATATTTTGCGCCCCTGGCAGCTGCACCGACCTCGTTGATCTCGCCGTCGCCCCACTTGACGATCTCGCGGCCAACGCCTGTGATGATGAGGCGCGCAACTTCCTCACGCTTAATGCCTGCATCGTTCAGCGCCGTTTCCAGCGCCTTCTGTGCGGCCAGGTCTGCATCGAACGCCGTCGGGGTCAACGCCGTGGAGACGACCTTCCCGTCCTTGACAATGGCGGCCTTGGTGTTCTGGCTGCCACAATCGATTCCTGCGGTTATCATTGTTTTTTCCTCCTTATTACTATGCGGGTTTTTCTTTGTATACCGGCATCTCAATCCTACAGATACTATTGAGCAAAAAATGTGCCAATTCCGCAATTTCCAACAAATTAGTGTTCTTCCGACAAACATGCGAAAGCTTTTTTGTATATCTTGTTCAGGCATTTTGAAAATTTTTCCTAAAGCAATCTTCTGGTCTGATTAACCAGACCAGAAGATTGCAGGCAACTTGAACAAACACGACACATGATATGTGCCATCATTGTGCCATTATTGTCCCATATCGCACCAAGCTCTTGTGGTGCCCCGACATTCCCCGCAATTTCTTCAATTCTGCGATGTGCAACGCAGGACGTTGAAAAAAGCGGAGGCAGACCTGCTGCCTCCGCTCCTTCTGTTTGAAAACGCTACTCTCGGGCTACTTACTTGTTGACGACGGTCTCGAAATACTCGCCGAGAGATGCCTTGATTTCGTCCAAAGACTTGTAACGTCCGTCGATGCCATCGAGGTCCAGATACAGGGACGGAATACCATACTTCTCCTGAATCATGTCGGTGACAATCTTTGCGGAAGCCCATGTGTGCTTGCAACCGA
>CAYRIA010000150.1:0-4763 GCA_964424175.1 uncultured Oscillospiraceae bacterium
CTCTCGGCAAGCTCGACCAGTTTGCCCAGATACATCACGCCGATACGTCTTGAAATATGCTTGACAACGCTCAGGTTATGGGCAATGAACAAATAAGTCAAACCCATGCGCTCCTGCAGTTCCTCAAACATGTTGATGACCTGCGCCTGAATGGAAACATCGAGTGCAGAGACCGGCTCGTCACAGACAATAAACTCTGGATCTACCGCGAGGGCGCGCGCAATGCCGACACGCTGCCGCTGACCACCCGAAAATTCATGAGGATAGCGGTTGGCATGTTCGGAATTTAGCCCCACAAGGGCGAGCAGCTCTACAATGCGCTCCTGACGCTCATTGCGATTTCCTGCGAGCTTATGGATATCGATAGCTTCTCCAACAATATCACCGACAGTCATGCGCGGATTCAAGCTCGCATAGGGATCCTGAAACACAATCTGCATTTTGCGGCGGTAGGGGAGCATATTGGCATGGGTGATATCCTTGCCGTCGTAGAAGATTTTGCCTGAGGTAGGCTCATAAAGGCGTAATAGTGTCCGACCTGTTGTGGTTTTGCCGCAGCCGGATTCGCCTACCAGACCGAGAGTTTCACCCTTCTCAATATAAAAAGAGATATCGTCCACAGCCTTGACAACCCTGTTCTCCCCGAAGAGTTTACCAGCAATGGGGAAATACTGCTTAAGGTTTTGTACCTCGACCAGTTTTTTTTGCTTCGTCATGACTGCATCCCCCCCTGTGCCTCAAATTTTGCCTTGTCCAGCAGCCAGCAGGCGCTGTTGTGGAGGTCACTTAGCTCCGTATAGGCGGGCATATGCTCAAGGCAAACCTTCATGCAGGAGCTGCAACGGGGAGCAAATGGACAGCCTGCCGGCGGGTTAAGCATGTCAACAGGAGAGCCTTCGATAGGGACAAGGCGGGAGTGCTCGCGCTCCGTAAGATTTGGTATGCTTTGTAGCAGCCCCTTAGTGTATTCGTGGGAAGCGTGGTAGAAGACCTCGTCAGTGGTGCCGTACTCCACCACCTTTCCGCCATACATGACAGCGATACGGTCGCACATGCCAGCAACTACGCCAAGATCGTGGGTAATCAGAATGATTGCCATGCCCAGCTTCTTTTTGAGATCAGTCATCAAATCGAGGATCTGTGCTTGAATCGTGACATCAAGTGCGGTGGTGGGCTCGTCGGCGATCAGGAGCTTCGGCTCGCAGGCGAGCGCTATGGCAATCATCACGCGCTGGCGCATTCCTCCCGAAAGCTCGTGGGGATACTGTTTGAGCCGCCGTTCTGGCTCATTGATTCCAACCAGTCGTAGCAGCTCCTTAGCGCGCTCGTTGGCCTGACGTCGAGTTTTATCGGTATGCAGCAAGATAACCTCCCGAATCTGGTTACCTATGGTATAAACGGGGTTAAGGCTGGTCATCGGATCCTGAAAGATGATGGAGACCTCGTTGCCCCGCATCTTGCGAAGCTCGCGCTCGCTCATCTTATTAATATGGTGCCCATTGAAAAACAGATTACCGCCGATAAGCCGCCCGGGATGAGCCGTCAGACCCATAAGGCTGTAAGCGGTAACGGATTTTCCCGAGCCGCTCTCTCCCACGATGCCAAGCACCTCTCCCTCGCGTACGTGCAGCGTAACGTCATTAAGTGCCTTTACCTCGCCTGCAGGAGTGAAGAAGGATAGACGCTCATTTTGAATATCAACTAAATACTCGCTCATTGCGTTTCCTCCTTCTCTATGATTTCAGCTTGGGATCAAATGCGTCCCGCAGACCATCACCTAGTAGATTGAAGCTTAGGATAATCAAGCTGATGAGGAGAGCGGGCGAAAGCAGCAGGTAGGGAAAACTCGTAAGGCCGCTGAGCGCATCGCTTGCAAGCGAGCCGAGTGAGGGAAGCGGAACTGCAACTCCAAGACCGAGAAAGCTCAAAAAGCTCTCAGTAAATATGGCGGAGGGGATCTGCAGCGTGGTGGTTACGATCAGCGTACCGATGCAGTTGGTTAAAAGGTGTTTGCGGATAATACGTCCGGTGGAAGCGCCCAGAGCCTTTGCCGCCGTGACAAACTCAAACTGCTTAAGCGTAAGCACTTGCCCGCGTACAATGCGCGCCATACCGACCCAATACAGCAGCGCAAACACAATGAATATGCTGATGAAGTTTGCACCCAGTACCTGTATCCACCCAAAGCCCGATCTTTGAGCAAGCGCCTCTAAAGGCTGCTTGATCGCAAAGGAAATCAGTACAATCATCAAAATATCGGGGACTGTATAGATAATGTCGACAATGCGCATCATCACAAGGTCTACCCATCCGCCGAGATACCCAGAAATCGCTCCGTAAAAAGAGCCAATCAGCAAAATGATTGCGGATGCTATGATGCCGACTAACAGCGAAACGCGGCTGCCAACCATTACACGCACGGCATAATCACGCCCCAAGCCGTCAGTGCCCAGGATGTGCGGAAACACTTCTTCGCCAGCGTCTATGCGTTCCTGTTCCGAGACAGAATAGGTCATGGGTTTTAGATATTCCGAGCCCCTGATCTGCTGCTCGTATTTGTAGGGATAAAAGCTAGGTACGATAAATGAAAAGAAAATAATTATGAGAATCACAGCAAGGCTGACCACAGCCACAGGGTTTTTAAATAAGCGGCGCATGGCGTCCTTGAAGAAGCTGACGCTTGGACGCATCAGCACCAGACTCTGGCGCTCTTCTTCAGTGGCGGGGATAAAACTGTCTACATTTAATTGGAAAGTTAGCGGGTTTTTTGAAGTCATATTCATCCACTCCTCACTTCAGCTGGATGCGCGGATCGATCAGCTTGTAGGCAATATCCACCAGCACGTTGAGGATGATAATCAGCGCGGCCAAGAAAATGGTGGTGCCCATGATAACGGTGTAATCGCGATTAAGTATGGAGCCCACAAACTGCCCGCCCAGGCCTGGGATGACAAAGATCTTCTCCACGACTAGGCTTCCTGTGAGCGCATAAGCGAGCATAGGGCCGAGATAAGTAACGACAGGCAATACAGCGTTACGCAGCGCATGCTTGAAAAGCGTTACAAACTGGGAAAGACCTTTTGCGCGCGCAGTACGCATATAGTCCTGTCCGATGACGTCCAGCATGGAGGCGCGCATCAGGCGCGTAATATAAGCCATTGGATAAAAGGCAAGCGCGAAAATGGGAAGAATATAATGCAGCGGCGTTGTCAGCCCTATGATCGGTAAAATATGCAGTTTTACGCCGAAAAAGTACATGCCCACCGTGCATATGACAAAGCTGGGGAATGCGATGCCGCAGGTTGCAATGACCATGATAAGCCGATCCAGCCATTTGCCTCGATTAAGCGCAGCGATGCTGCCCAAAGGAATTCCCAAGGAAAGCGCAACAAGCACCGCGATGCCACCCAACTTGGCAGAAACCGGGAACTTTTCGGAGATGATCTCCATCACTGTACGGCCGCGTTGTTTCAGACTGAGACCGAAATCGCCCTGCACTGCATGGACCATATAGTTTTTATATTGGACAATGAGAGGCTCGTCCAATCCGTACTTCGCCTTAAGCGCAGCCTGAGCCTGTTCACTGATGGATTTTTCCGAAACGAACGGGCCGCCAGGCACCAGATTCATCAGAAAAAAAGTCATGGTCGCCACGAGAAAGATGGTCAGGATCGCCAGCAACACTCGCTTGAGCACATATCTACTCATTCAGCATAACTCCCTTATTTCTTTAAAAAGCATAAACCCTACATGCAAATAAATAGTCGGCTCATATATGCCGGAAGCATATATGAGCACCCAGTTTAGCATAGTTCATTGTAACAACCACAGTTTGGTTTGTCAATTCGCAGGGTGATGCAATTATTTACATTTTAGCAGCCATGTTGTATAATAACACAACAGATTGCCTATATTTTTCTCGCAGTACTATACACCATACACAAAATAATGAAGAATTTGCCGTCTAAATAAGCGAACATTACCGTAGCAAAAGCCAGCCTGTTCAGATAAAATAAAATCGTGTTTGATGTTAAAGCCGAGCGCATCGCTTAATCTGGATAAAAAGCTCAATGAAAAGCGTTTGAGCCACACTCGAAAGTATGGCTCATTATGAAATGGAGCTACTGGTCAGAATCGAACTGACAACCTGTTCATTACGAGTGAACTGCTCTGCCATTGAGCCACAGTAGCGGATATTTCGCATTTTCTGTCGATGCGCGAAATAGATTATACCCCGTCCAGACTTCTTTGTCAACCGCTTTGACTTACCCATGGACAAAAATCGCGGGTGGCCCGGATTCACTGTGAAAGGCGGGTTTTTCATTTGACAAAGCTGTCTGCCGTATAGTATCTTATTAGTAATGAATCCTATCAAGAAGATTAACTGATCGCCATGGAGGAGATTATTTGCGTTTAAAAGTCATTGTGCTCACAGGACTTGGGTTTTTCCTTCTGGGACTGGGCGCGGTGGGGCTGCTATTGCCGATTTGGCCGACGACGCCCTTCGTTCTTTTGTCCGCCGCCTGCTTTTCTTTTTCTCCGCAGATCAAGGCGCGGATCATGCGGATAGCATTCTTCAAGGAGCACATTGAGAATTATGAAAAAAAAACCGGCCTTTCTCGGAGAACGCTAGTCATCAGTTTGGGCTGGCTATGGGGCATGCTTCTGCTTTCCATCGCGCTGACGCAGACGCTTTGGATCGCCTGCCTGCTGCTGGTCGTCGGTGTAGCCGTGACCGTGCACATCCTCTGCGTAGCAAAGGC
>CAYRIA010000151.1:0-4758 GCA_964424175.1 uncultured Oscillospiraceae bacterium
AACTCCACAAAGGTCGGCATACGCATAGTGCCGAACTCCGCCTTGTCGCTATATGACAGATACAGCAGCATCAGGGACTTTACGTCCTTCTCGTCCATGTCGAACATATTCGCAAGCTCAGTTATACTCATAGGTGTTGTGAGCTTTTCTTTATTTGAAAAGTCCTTGAGCCTATCCAGATTATCCTTCGTGCCGCTGTCAATATATTCCGAGAAGCTGTCGTTTGTCAGCACCTCCCCGGAGATAAAGCTCAGAAAATCGTCGGCGGCAAGCTCCGGCAATGTGCCGTCGTAATAGCTATAGTACAGCATCCTGACGATGGAGCTGTCAAGCCTCGCGGAGTTATCCAGCTCGCCGAGCACCCGCGCCATGCCGATGGCCGACAGGGGCTTTGCCAGAGTATTGGCGTAGCCCATGACGCTTCTGGTGTGGGGGTCGCTCTCAAGCTCGTCCACGAGCTCCGCAATATTTCCCTCGTCCCTGTTGTCGTATACCAGTACTGTGGTATTGTCCTTGGGGAAGATATCTGCCATGGGATCTTCCAAGCCCTGGGTGAAGGTTATGGCGGTGCGGTTTTGCAGGATGAAGGCCACGGCAAAGATCAGAACGAATACCGCAGGGATCACGCGGCGGAATTTATAGCTAAAGCGCGAGAGCCAGCCGGTTTTGAGCGGCGGCACAGCCTTGGCCGTGTGCTGTATGCCCTTCGAGAAGCTCAGGATAAGCGTCGGCATTATTGCAAAGACGCAGACCATGCTTAAAAACACGCCCTTTGCCAGCACTATGCCCAGCTCCACGCCTATCTTATAGGTG
This sequence comes from uncultured Oscillospiraceae bacterium, assembly GCA_964424175.1. Classification (GTDB taxonomy): domain Bacteria; phylum Bacillota; class Clostridia; order Oscillospirales; family Oscillospiraceae; genus UBA2658. Next base: position 814 of record CAYRIA010000151.1, read on the forward strand.
AGAAATACCAGTACTATAAGCCCCACCACAGTGGTCAGCGCGCTTGACGCGATAGACGAGAAGGACGCCTCCAGCGCCGTCGTCATGGCGGTCTCCTTATCAGGCTCCTTCTCCAGCTCCTGACGGAACCGGTTTATCAGAATGATCGAGTAGTCCATGCTCAGCACGAGCTGTAGTATCGGGGCGAGCGACAGCGTCAGCGTTGAGGTGTAGCCGAGAAAAATATTGGTACCCAGGTTTATCACGACAGCAATGCCTATGGTCAGTAAAAACAGAACCGGCTCAAGCCATGAGGCGCTCATCGCGAAGAGAATGACCATCAGTATAGCCATTGACGCGAGCAGCAGCCACGCCGGCACTCCTACCTCCTGCGTATCGTTATTCTGGAACACCATGTCATAGTCTGTGAAGTTCTCCTCGAGAGCACGCTCAATTGACAGCTCCTCCTCGGAGCCGTAGTCATATTTACTGTTCAAAACAAAGAGGGTATGGTTTTCTTTGTTGTAGCTCTCGCTTTTTGCCTGATAGTCCACGCTGTCCACATATGGGATGCGCTCGAGCTGTATAAGAATAGCGGATATCTGCTCTTGCGTCAGGTCGTTGAACATTGCGCGGATACCGCTCTCCTCCTCGATCTCCGGAAAGTCCGTATCCATTATATCCAGCCCCTGCTTCATGTTGGAGCTGTCCGCCAGATATTTGGTCATGTCGGTATTGATGCCAACTCTCAGCGCAAGCACAGCGCATATCACGGTTATGACAAGCGTGACCGACGTAAACCATATCCTTTTGGCAACGATAAATTTAGCCGCTCTATTCAACATAACTTTTATTTCCTCCCGCGGCCTCACCGCGCGTTGACATTACATGACTATGCATATATAATAAAGTATAGTCAACATGTGTTGTTTTATCAACCGACTGATTGTTTTTTGCGGCTGTTTTGCCAACACTTTATGCGTTTATGTCGGAAGTTCATAAAGAATTTAAAATTACGGAAATAGGTGGAAAACTATGGCTGAGGTTGAAAACAGGCGGGTAAAAATCACAAAGCAGATGCTCAAGGCGGCGCTGACCGAGCTTTTGGAGCGCAAGGACATATACCATATCTCCGTGCGCGAGCTATGCGAAGCAGCCGATATTAACCGCAGCACCTTCTATAAATATTACAGCGGTCAGTTTGAGCTTCTTACGGACATGGAGAACGACATGCTTATTATGGTCAAGGAGACGCTGACCCGAAACATGGGACGGCGCGAGCAGATAATAGAGGACGCCTGCCGCTATCTTGAGGACAACCTCAAGCTGGCGAGACTGCTTGTGAACAATAACGTGGACCCGGCCTTTCCGGAGAAGCTGTTTTCGATGACCTATCTGCGGGAGACTGTCGCGAAGTTTTGCGACAGGAGCTACGACAGTCGGACCAACGAATACTTTTATGAGTTTATGACCTATGGCGCGTACCAGATGATACGTACCTGGCTCAACAAGGAGGATCGGGAAAAGCCCCGGGAATTCGCCGAAATGCTTATTAAGATAGTTACATAAGAGAATCCCTGAGACACGTGCAGTCTCAGGGATTCTCTTATGCATTATTATTCAATTTTTCTCAGATCTCTCAAATAAACTTCTATAGGCAGTCCGCATTGTTGATGCGTCAAGCCGCCAGAGCTTTGAGAGCTGTTCCCGCTCTTTGCCGGGTATTTCCGGTCGGCGGAAGCTCTGATCAGTCCTCGGCTGCGGCTTTAGCACGCGGAAAACTGTCGTAGTAATAACCCAAGAATATGCCGCCGATCAAATAAAAGCACATCCCGCACAGGTCGAGCAGGTTAAGAATTATCAGTTCCGCAAGTCCAAATATAAACATCCCCGTCAAAGGAATCGTCAATGCCTTTACAGCTAAAGACGCCGTGTCGTTTTTGTTGAAGAAGAGTCTGAGCATATCCTTCACCAGCATAAATGTCCACCAGAGAATAAGCAGCAGTCCGGGAAATCCTGTAAGCATCAGAGCCTGAAGATACACATTATGCATATGGTTGATTTTGTTTTCCATCTCAGGGTGTATCTCCAGATACGCCTCGTTTACCAGCGCCATGAAATTACTGAGTCGCCCGTAAAGCCCAATAGACGGATTGCGTTTTAATACGGTAATTCCGGATTTCCAGATATCAGTCCTCCCGGACATGGTTTTATTCGCCAGAATACTTCTTGTATCAGTCAGGACTTTTTTGTCTACCTCAGCAGTTGTTGCGGGAGTCTCTGTACCTGCAACGTCCTCCCCGCTTGCTGAGGTGTCTCCGCTCAGGGCAGCCAGCTCGTCTGCCGTCAAAACAATGCCGAAATTTTCCGAATCGGGCTTATTCTCAAGCCTGTCATAATACGCTTCAAAGCGCGGCGCAGCGTCAAAGCAGAGCTCTGTAATGAGGTTGTTTACAGCCTTAAAGCTATAAAAGCACAGCACAGCCGCAGCGGCTGTCACAAGCGGCAGGATTGTATAGCGCATGGGGGCCGGCTTTTTGCTCAGAAGCTTAGCAAAAACCAGCAGCACCAGCATACCATAACTGATCGACAGGACTATCTGTATATTGCGAGAATGTAAAAGGACAATTGCCAGATGCACGATGGCAATGCACACCAGTGTCAAAGCGCGGGTGAAATGTCCCTTGCGCTTTAGGAGCTGATATATGAGAAGCGACCACGCTATAAATAGTCTGCCGGCACTTACGAGCCTGTGTGTAGAGAGGAGGTTAAGGCTGTTCAAGTCCCCCTCAGTTTTTATCGTTATCCAGACATCCTCTGGCGGGATATGTAAATATGTGTTGGTGACAGCGATAAATATCCCGACAATAGAGGCCACAACAAAAAAGCCGGCGTATAGCACCGTCAGAACATCAAGCAATCTTTCCCGCTGTTTACTGTCAAGCTGAGTTCCCACGGCAAAGAGCAGAAAAGAGAACAGGAACTTCATCACCAGGTCAAAATCAACCATCAAATAAAAATCTCTGTTGAGCCATCGAGTTATAAGTGTCCATGCAGTAAATGCGAGCAGCAGCTTTATTTCCGCAGGGCCTGACAGTCCCCTGTGAGAAAAGTATACACCGCTGCATACCGCTATAAGGACAATGCCGTAGGCATTATACATATCCCGGGCGCGCAGCGGAACGAGCAGCCCAAACAGGTAGAGCATGACCATAGCAAACATTGCAGCGGCAAAAAAGCCCTGCCATGAAATATTCAGTTCTCTTTTTTTCAAAGACATATATGATTTCCTCGTGTATATATTTTCCACCGGATTATAATATTATATTTCAATTCAACTATTTGTCAACAGGGAATAACTCACTGCGTATATCGCCTTCGCTGCCATTGCGCTTCAAATCCGCGAAATGCCTAATCTGTTGATGCTTTGCCTCGTGCCTTTACGACCCTATGATTGACTAGTCCGCGAGACGCATAACGCGAATGTTCTATGTTCAGAGCTGCTCTGCACCGCTGTTTTGCAGAGCCTGCGGTTAAGAATAATATAGATGGAATACCGGACAGCGGCGCAAGCGCCCTGCCCGGTATTCCATCTATATTACGCAGGAGTATCAGCGTTTCATATGCTCTGTCTGAGTGAAAGCGACGCCTTTTGCACATCCTCAAGGCAAGGGATGCTTGCCGCCGCACCGGGAATACCTACTGCCATTGCGCTCGCCTTGCTTGCCGTCTCTATCGCGGCCTCCGCGCTCTCTCCGGCGGCAGTCATGCTGAGGAAATATCCCGTAAAGGTATCTCCGGCGCCCGTTGTGTCCACGACACTGACCATGTATGCACGATGGCTCAGCGTCTTTTCCCCATCATAATACATACAGCCATCGCTACCAAGAGTCAATACTACGATGCTCTCGGGATATAAAAACAGCCGAGTGCGTGGAGAAAGCTCTCCTGCATTCGGCTATTACA
>CAYRIA010000152.1:0-3528 GCA_964424175.1 uncultured Oscillospiraceae bacterium
GGCATGGTCTTCCAGCACTTCAACCTTTTCCCGCATATGACCATTCTCAAAAACATGACCATCGCGCCGATGAAAATTCTAAAAAAATCCAAGCAGGAGGCGGAGGCGCAGGCCATGGCGCTCTTAAAGCGTGTTGGGCTTGAGGACAGGGCAGGGGCCTATCCCAGCCAGCTCTCCGGCGGGCAGAAGCAGCGTATTGCCATTGTTCGCGCCCTGTGCATGAATCCCGAGGTTATGCTGTTTGACGAGCCGACAAGTGCTCTTGACCCTGAAATGGTCGGCGAGGTGCTTGAGGTCATGAAGCAGCTTGCCTATGAGGGAATGACCATGGTCGTCGTGACGCACGAGATGGGCTTCGCCCGTGAGGTGGGTTCCCGTGTGATTTTCATGGACGAGGGGAAAATCGTCGAGCAGAACACCCCCAAGGAGTTGTTTGATCGCCCGCAGAGCGACAGGCTCAGGAGCTTTCTTGCCAAGGTGCTCTAAACAAAAAGAATACTCGGACGGCGGCGTAAGGCCGCCGTCATTTTTCTTTCAAATCCGGCAAAATGACAAATCATCGCAATTTGGAACAAATTCTACAAAAGACCTCCGCTTGTTTACCGCTGCCACAAACTATGCTATAATCGCCTCAAAGCGGACAATCTCAAAATCAAACTGCCTGTACCGCAACGCCGCTGGGCGCCTGTGGTATAGACCTATCTGCGCTGCGGATGGGGTTATTACATGGGCAGCATTGAGGCTTTTCCGCCTGATATACGGAGGGTTTATGCCAAAGTTTTACCGAATCATCCTGCCGATCCTGCTCCTTGTCGTGCTCTGTGCCTGCACGGCTTCCGAAGCGTTGCCATCGTCCTCCGCCGGAGCGGCGGAGGGGAGCACCGTCCCCACGTCTCCGGACGCGGCCGAAACATCCTCACCCTTACCGGCTACCACCGCCGCGCCGGTGGATAACTCTGCGCGCGGCGCCCTGTTCCGTGCTTTTTTGAGCGAAAATTACAAGGCACTGTCAGACGCCTTTTTCAGCGGCATATCCGGCGTTGGCTTCATCGATCTGGATCTTGACGGCGGCATCGAGCTTGTCATGTTCGACGCAGGCGCCTCTGCAGCCATGGGGCTGGAGTTTTTTGACATTGTCGACGGTGCTGTTGAGTGTGTCTCGGCGAACATGGAGCCCGTGGGCGAGGCTTTCGGCGGGGCGCATCTGAGCGCGGTTTCCGTTAGCGCCAACCGCTTTGAGGATTTCCGTCTGCTCAAAAGCAAGGCGGACGGAAAGGAGTTTTTCCTTGTTGAGAGCGGTAATGGAAGTCTTGATTTTCGCTATTCCGAGCTCATCCGCTTCGGCTGCGACGAAGACAACGTGCTCACGCTGACGAGCCTTTTCTACATGCAGGAGGACTACGACATCGACAGCGGCGAAATCATCGGGGAGCGCTTCCGGATCGGGAAGGAGAGCGCCGACCGCGCGGCCTTTGAGGCGGCTTATGCGGATTTCTTCGCGGGTCTCGACAATTCGGGGTTTGACGTGCGCGGTGTCCTAATGTGGGACGACCCCGGTTATAGCAGCGATTTGGACGGCCTTCTCGTGATGGCCGACAAGGCGTTGAGCTTGTACGAGATCAGGTAATTACACGGCATACGGCCCGTCCGCCCGACATAGGATATACCACCATAAAGTTCGGAGGTATATGCTATGCTGTATGAAGAAAAGGAAAAACAAGCGGCAAGGCCGCACAACGTCATCATGGAGGACAGATCCCGCCTCTCCGTTTCCGGCGTCAATGATGTGGAAAGCTTTGACGACAGGCAGATCGTTGCAAAAACCGCCAAGGGCAACTTAATTATCCGTGGCAGCGAATTGCACATAGACAAGCTCAGCCTCGACTCGGGTGAGCTGGTTGTGACGGGGCTTGTGTCCGACCTGGGCTATGAAGAGACTGCGCCTGGTGGCAGCCTCTGGGCTCGCCTGTTCAAATAGCCCTTGGCACAGCCGGTTTTCGCCCAACTTCTGGCGGCGTTCTGCGCTTTTGCGTGCGGGCTTGTGTTCGGGCTGTTTTACGATGCGCTCCGGGCGCTGCGTCTGCGGGAAAAAAGCCTTCTCCTCACCCTGCTTTGTGACAGTTTGGTCTGTCTTTTTGGGCTCTTCCTCCTGTTTTACCTCGCTATGGGAGTGGGCGGCGGAGAGATCCGTTTGTATATGACGCTCTGCGCCTTCGGCGGAGCCCTCGTCTATTTCGCTCTGCTCAGCCGGGTTTTTCTCTCCCTTTTCGTCTCAGGCCTATCCTTTCTCGTCAAAATTTTGGCATTTGTGCTCACGCCCCTGCGCTTTTTGCTAATAATGCTTGTAAGGCTTAAGAATAATTTCAAAAACCTCTTTCAAAAATACACTTTATGGTATAAAATGAGGTTTAATCATAAAGCGCAACAAGCCGAGGCAAGCACAGCGCCGCAGCACAACGGGAGGGACAACGCCTATGAAATTCAGACGCGCCAGCCTGATTACGAAGATTGTGATCGCAGCGATTATTGTATACGCGGGCATAACCCTCGTGTCACTGAAGCTTCAGGTTTCGGAAGCGCGGGAGGCGAGGGACACGCTGCAGACACAGGTCGACAGCGAGCTTCGGACAAACGAGGAGCTGGACTACGCGATCGCGCACAGCACGGACCCCGAAACGCTCGCGGACATCGCAAGAAATAAACTCGGCCTTGTCAAGCCCGGCGAAAAGATCTTTTACGACGTCAATAACTGAGCTCCGCGCACTTTGAACATAACAGGAGGAAAAAGCGCTTTTATGCAGCCAATTGTGGGAGAAATATTCGAGGGCAAGGTCACAGGCATCACAAAATTCGGCGCCTTCGTTTCATTGCCGGACGGCAGCAACGGTCTTGTGCATATTTCCGAAATTGCCAACAGCTACGTCAACGACGTCCATGACCATGTCTCTGAGGGGCAAACCGTTAAGGTCAAGGTCATCGGCATCAGCGACGCGGGCAAAATCAACCTCTCCATCAAAAAGGCCGAGATGCCGGCGCCGCGCCCCGAGGGAGAGCGCCCGCCCCAGCAACGTCAGAGGGAATTCCCCCCCAGGCAGAGCGGCTTTTCGCAGCGCTCCTTTTCACAGAGCGCCCCTGCCGAGCCCAGCTTTGAGGATAAGCTCAAGCAGTTTATGCAGGATTCCGACAGCCGAATCTCCGACAGTCGCATGTATGGCGACAAAAAGGGCAGCTACCGCCGTCGGCGCGACTGAAACCGACTACTTACCGTTTTCGTATCCATCAGGAAACGGGCACGGCCGTGCCCGTTTCTTTTGTTTCTGTTTTTCTATTTACAAAGGAGGTCCCCATGAAAAAGATACGCAAATTCACAGCAATGTTCCTACTGGTGCTTTTTTGCACCCTTCTGACCGCCGTGCCCGCGCTGGCGGACAGCTCCTTTCCCGTCATCGATTATGTCGCGTTCGGTGATTCCGTAGCGGCGGGCGTCCGCGGCGAGATTAAAGAGCCCTCCTCGGCGTACGGCTACAC
>CAYRIA010000152.1:3628-4709 GCA_964424175.1 uncultured Oscillospiraceae bacterium
AAACTGCCGGATTTTGCGCAGCTCAAAGAGAAACTCAGCGCTGTCAGCGAAACCGTCAATACGGTTGGCCCCGCTGTGGAGGCCGACATCGAGACAATTTTGCAGAACATTCTCAATGCAAACAAGAACATCAAAATCTTCGTGATGGGCTATTACAACCCATTGCCTAGTGTTGCTGCGCTCGTTGACCTCGACGCCCCGCTCACGGCATTCAACGCTTACATTCAAAAGGCCATCAGCGACATCACGGCAGCCAATCCCGATGCTTCGGTCAGCTATGTTGACACGATGGCGGCGCTTGCCGGCACGGCCGACAGCCTTAAAATGAAGGATATCCACCCAACCGAGGCGGGCTATGTTCGCATCGCCGCCGAGTTTTGGAAAAAAGTCTCGCTACTGGTTCCCACCGTGGCGGCAGACGCCGTGCCGACCCGTGCCTCGGTGTTGGTCGATGGGGGCGCGGTCGCCTTCGAGGCGTATAACATTGACGATAACAATTTCTTCAAGCTGCGGGATATTGCCAAGGTGCTCAACGGGACGGGAAAACAATTCGAGATCAGCATAGACAACACAGCAAAGATCGTCAATCTCACAAGCGGCAAGGCCTATACCCCTGACGGCAACGAGCTCTCACAGTCCGGCAATACGGCGAGTGTAACGGCGGCGCCCTCCGCCTGGACGGTCTATCTCGACGGTAAGCAGGTCGTGCAAACGGTTTACCTGATTAACGGAAGCAACTATTTCAGGCTCCGTGACCTCGGTTCCGCTGTCAATTTCGGCGTCGGCTGGGACGCGCCGAGCAGCACCATCAGCATCGACACTTCGCTTGGCTACTCTGTGTAAGGTGTAAAACACGCGCAAGTGGGTTTGCGTGGTAAAAATGACCGACCTCTTGACAAATACAGAAAAACAGTCTAAACTCGCTGTATATACAAAAAGGCATTGACGGAGACTGCATATTTGCGCGGTTCAGAGAAGGCGGCCCTGGCTGTAAGCCGCCCCGAAACGCAGATAACCCGCACACCACTCCCGAGCCGAAGCGCCGAAGCCGCAGGGCAGGTAAGCGCTTCCGTCCGCGCAC
>CAYRIA010000153.1:0-4630 GCA_964424175.1 uncultured Oscillospiraceae bacterium
CCTTGGACAGTTCGCCCGCGGAAAGCCCGGCGTCGGAGAGCGCCTGACGGACGGGGCCGACGGTCTTTTCGACCAGATGGTGGGTCAGCTCGTTGAACTTGGCGCGGGAGAGTGTCAGGTCAAGATGCTTGGGGCCTGTCGCGTCCGCGGTGATGTAGGGCAGGTTGATGTTAGAGGTGGTGACGCCGGAAAGCTCGATCTTTGCCTTCTCAGCGGCCTCGCGCAGGCGCTGCATGGCGACCCTGTCCGCGGAGAGGTCAACACCCTCGACCTTTTTGAACTCCTCAACGAGATACTTGGTTACCGCCTCGTCGAAGTCGTCGCCGCCGAGGCGGTTGTTGCCCGCGGTGGCCAGAACCTCGATCACGCCGTCACCGATTTCCAGTACGGACACATCGAAGGTGCCGCCGCCAAGGTCATAGACCATGATCTTTTGGTCGGTTTCCTTGTCGATGCCGTAGGCCAGCGCGGCAGCCGTCGGCTCGTTGATGATGCGCTTAACGTCTAAACCGGCGATACGGCCGGCGTCCTTGGTGGCCTGACGCTGGGCGTCGGTAAAGTAGGCGGGCACGGTGATGACTGCCTCGGTGACCGTGGTGCCCAGATAGCTCTCCGCGTCCGAACGGAGCTTCTGGAGCACCATCGCGGAAATTTCCTGCGGGGTGTAGGCCTTGTCGTCGATGGTAACCTTATAATTCGTACCCATTTCGCGCTTGATGGAGCTGATGGTGCGGTCGGGGTTTGTGACGGCCTGACGCTTTGCGACTTGGCCGACCAAACGCTCACCGGTTTTGGAGAAGGCAACGACAGAGGGCGTCGTTCTGTTGCCTTCGGCGTTTGCAATGATGACGGCCTCGCCGCCCTCCATGACGGAGACACAGCTATTCGTCGTGCCCAAATCTATACCAATGATTTTACCCATTTTATGATTCCTCCTGATTGAATGTATCGTAGTCTTTTCAGTTTCAGTTTGCAACCTTGACGACGCTGCAGCGTATGAGCTTGTCGCCAAGACGGAAGCCCTTCTGGAACTCCTCGGCGATCACGCCCTCGTCAAAATTTTCGTCTTCGATATGCATGACCGCGTCGTGGACGGCGGGATCGAATTTTGCACCGGAGCAGGCCTCGATTTCGGCAACGCCCAGTTTCTCCATCGTCTCTATAAACTGCGTGAAGATCATTTCCACGCCGCGCCGAAAGGCCTCGTCTGCCGTTTCCTGCTTGAGTGCGCGCTCAAGGTTGTCGTAAACGGGCAGGAACTTCTGCAGCGTGTCTGCGCGAACATCCACATAAACACACTCGCGCTCCTTTTGGCTGCGCTTGCGGAAATTGTCGTATTCGGCGAGCAGACGCAGATATTTATCCTTTTCTGCGGCTAGCTCCTCGCGGAGCCTTTTCACTTCCTCCGAAGACTTATCCTTGTTCTTCTTTTCGGTCTTCGTATCGGTCTTTTCGGCTTGGACGTCCGCCGTGTTCGCTGTTAGATCCGTCTTTTCCTCTTGCGATTCAGGCGGCGTCTTTTTCGTACTCATTTATCGTCATCTCCTTTTATCTGTAGCTTTTCAAAGCCGGGGAGCGGTTCGCTCATGCCTAAAACACGGCTGAGTCCGTCGGCAATATAGCGCAGCTTCGCTGCCACGCCCGAATAGTCCATGCGGGTCGGGCCGACGACGCCGATAATCCCCTTCATATTGTCCCCCGCGTTATACCGCGCAATGACCACACTGGAGTCCTGCAGCTCCCGGGCAACGTTCTCCGGCCCGATGATGACTTGGATATCGTCGTCCGTTGCGTCCTCCGGCAGGCCGAGCAGATGCTCACTCTCGGAAAGGTAACTCATCACCGCGTGCGCCTTGTCGGGGTCACGGAATTCGGGCAGCCGCAAAAGCTGTGACGCGCCGGAGACATAGGCCTCGCGCTCGGTTGCACGGCTGAGTGTGTCAATGGCAAAGGCGGCAACGACTGAAACCAGGCCCATCATGTCGCCGCAGGCACGCTCCGCCGCGCTGATGAGGGCAGGCGTGATCTTATCCTCGGAAATGCCCACGAAATTTGTGTTGAACACGGAGGAGAGCCGCTGCACCATGCCCTGATCCATAGAAAAAGGCAGGCGGATGAGCTTGTTCTGCACCGTGCTGTTGGAGAGCATTGCCACGGCGATAAAGGTGTTTACGTCGATATAGATCAAATCAAAGCGTGTGATCGTCGCTACGGTCGGGGCTGCCAGCGCGACGGCGGGGTAATGCGTCAGCGAGGATGCAAGCTTCCCCACGTCGCTCATGAGCTTGTCGAGCTGCTTCATTTTGATGCTGAGGCTGTCGTTGATGGCCTCCGTCTCCTCCAGTGAGAGGCGCTGACGCGCCATCAGCTCGTTGACGTAGAGCCTGTAAGCCTTTGGGGAGGGCACCCGGCCCGCAGAGGTGTGCGGTTGCTCAAGATAGCCCATTGTGGTCAGCTCCGCCATTTCATTGCGGATTGTCGCGCTGCTTAAATCAAGCAGGCCCGAGTCCGCAATTGCCTTGGAGCCGACAGGTTCGGCGCTGGCAATGTACTCGTCAATGACGGCGGTCAGTAATTTTTTTTTCCGCTCGCTTAATTCCAAAGCTGCGCGCCTCCTTTTCGGACACACGGAAGCTGTCTTTTGGCACTCTCGCCTCCTGAGTGCTAATTTAGCACCCTGCCCCTGAAAAGTCAATACTTTTCACAAAGGAATTGACAGTTTATTCATACTTTGCCCAGTCGTGCATCCGCGACTGCGCATTCCGGGGGCGCCGCGGCTCTGCGTGAAGGAGGGCTTGGCATAGAAATTCGCGAAAACAAAAAATTATCCTTGCAATTGCGCCGCGGGTCTGCTATTATTATAAAGCTATTCATCTGGACGATTTTCGACTGGATTAGTTAAAATGAACGAGGAGGTGCAGCTAAAGATGGCAAAGTGTGATTATTGCGGCAAGGGTGTTGCGTTCGGCATTCAGGTCAGCCACTCCCATAGACGTTCCAACCGTACATGGAAGCCCAACGTAAAGCGCGTAAAGGCCATAGTGGGCGGGACACCGAAGCATGTCTACGTTTGCACCCGTTGCTTGCGCAGCGGCAATGTGACTCGTGCTGTGTAAGCCAACTTTCGTGTATATAGCAAAAGCGCCGCAAGTTTTGCGGCGCTTTTGCTTTCCATTCGTGTGCGTGATACGGGATTAAACACTGGAAAACGCTTAACACCTGTGGTATACTGGATTTAATAAAAAAGGGTTCGGAACTTTTACCCGGAGATAAAGGGCAGGTGTCAATCATGGCAGAGGAATATTCGGTTCTGCTGTCTCAGCTCGTCCACGAGCACAGGTTAGGCAAGATCAATGTTTCGCGCGATTTTGAAGCGGCGCGGGTATATAGTATGGCGGTCGGGCGGCCCGGCTTGCAGTTTGCGGGGTTTTTTGAGTATTTTGACCCACGCCGTATGCTCGTCTCAGGAAAACAGGAGCATACCTATCTTAAAAGGCTCAGTCCGGAGGAGCGTTACAGCGCTATAGAGGGGCTGATGCAGCATCGTCCCTGCGCGCTGATCGTCTGCCACAACGTTGAGCCTTTTCCGGAGCTGCAAGAGCTGGCAGCCAAGCATGATGTGAACGTGTTCAGCTCCGAGATGGATACCTCTGAATTTATGGCGCAGCTCATCGGCTCCCTGCATGTGCATCTGGCGCCGCGCAAAACCGTCCACGGCGTACTGGTTGAGGTCTACGGCGAGGGTCTGCTGATCATGGGCGACAGCGGCATCGGAAAAAGTGAAACGGCGCTTGAGCTGATTAAGCGCGGCCACCGCCTGATTGCAGATGACGCCGTTGAAATCAAGCGCATTTCCCACGACGAGCTGATCGGCGAGGCTCCCGCCTTGATCCGGCACTTCATGGAGTTTCGCGGAATCGGCGTGATCAACGCCCGCTACATTTACGGCGTGGGCGCGGTGAAGGCCGCGCAAAAGATTCACATGGTCATCAAGCTTGAAAACTGGGAGGACTACAAGGCCTATGACCGGCTCGGCGTTGAGGACGAACACGACGATATCCTGGGCGTCCAAGTGCCCTCGGTCACGATCCCGGTGCGGCCGGGGAGAAACCTTGCGGTCATTCTGGAGCTTGCGGCGATGAACAACCGTCAGAAAAAACTTGGCTACAACGCCGCGCAGGAGCTTGAGCGTGTGCACGACCAATATGTAGACGGGGCTTTGCTGTAAAGGAGCGTTTATGGAAGCTTTCGGACTTCTGACAAAAGAGCTGCGCGCCCTCCTGCCCGCTCTTAACCTGCGAGAAAATGAGCCGATGCGGCACCATTGCTCGTTCAAAATCGGCGGCGAGGCCGCTGTGATGGCGCAGCCCGCCTCGATTGCGGAAACAGAGGAGCTCTGCCGTTTTTTGTTTGAGAAGGGCGTTAAACCCCTTGTGATCGGCAACGGCACGAATCTGCTTGTGACAGATGAGCCGCTTCGCCGCTTCGTCATCAAAATGGCCGAGGGCATGAGCGCAATTGAACGGCACGGGGAGACGGAGCTTTCCGCTCTCTGCGGCGTCAGCCTTGCGCGGCTTGCGAGCGAATGTGCCCGCTTCGGCCTGACGGGGCTGGAGTTTGCCCACGGCAT
>CAYRIA010000154.1:0-4506 GCA_964424175.1 uncultured Oscillospiraceae bacterium
TCTCCGCACTGTGCGTTGTCGGAGACGGCAAGGGCCGCGTAGGCTGTGGTCTCGGCAAGGCGGGCGAGGTGTCCGAAGCGATTCGCAAGGGCATTGACGATGCAAAGAAGAATATCGTCACCATCACCCTTTCCGAGAACACCATTCCCCACGAGGCCATCGGCGAATTCGGCGCCGGCCGCGTCCTGCTCAAGCCTGCGGCACCCGGTACCGGCGTAATCGCTGGCAAGGACATCCGCACCAAGTGTCTGCGTTCGAACAACCCCAACAACGTCGTCTCGGCTACCATGGCCGGGCTGCGCTCTCTCCGCGATGCGGAGCAGGTCGCGCGCTATAGGGGGAAGACTGCCAAGGAAATTAAGGAATAGGAGGGTGCAGCAATGGCTAATCTTAAGATTGAGCTGGTCAAGAGCTTAAGCGGCAGACTGGATAAGCACATCGCCACTGCCAACTCTCTTGGACTGCATAAGATCGGTAATGTGACCGTGCAGCCCGATAACCCCCAGACCCGAGGCAAGGTAGCCCAGATCAGCTATCTTCTGAAGGTTACGGAAGAATAAGGAGGCGCAGGCATGAAACTCAACGAACTTTCCCCGGCCGCCGGTTCTACCCACGTTGCAAAGCGCAAGGGCAGAGGCAACGGTTCGGGCAACGGCAAGACTGCCGGCCGCGGCCAGAAGGGACAGAAGTCCCGCAGCGGTGGCGGAGTCCGCGTCGGCTTCGAGGGCGGCCAGATGCCTCTGGCTCGTCGTATCCCCAAGCGCGGCTTCAACAACATTTTTGCAAAGCCGCTCACCGCGATCAACGTTTCTGCTCTCAACAGGTTTGAAGACGGCGATACCGTCACTGCAGAGAAGCTGCTTGCAGCCGGCGTGTTGTCCAAATGCGAGTACGGCCTGAAGCTCCTCGGCAACGGCGAGGTGACCAAAAAGCTGACCGTGCAGGCTGCCGCCTTCTCCGAAACTGCGAAGCAGAAGATCGAATCCGCAGGTGGAAAGGCGGAGGTGGTCTAAGTGCTTGAAACGCTCCGCAACGCGTGGAAAATAGACGAGCTGCGCAAAAAGATTCTTTTTACGCTCTTTATTGTTCTGCTCTATCGCTTCGGCAACGCAATCCCCGTGCCGTACGTCGATATCGCAAAGTTGGGCGCGTATTTTGATCAGCTTAAAAACACCGTCCTCGGTTTGTATAACGTCATGTCCGGCGGTGCGTTTTCCCAGGCGACGATTTTTGCACTTTCCATCCAGCCGTATATCAACGCATCTATTATCATTCAGCTTCTGACGATTGCCATCCCAGCCCTCGAACGCCTACAGAAAGAGGGTGGCGAGGAAGGCCGCAAGAAGATTGCGAGCATTACGCGTTATGCCACGGTGGGCATCGGCCTTCTCCAGGGCTTTGCTTACTACATTCTTATCCGCAACAACAGCCTTCTGGTGTCCGGAACCGGCATCTGGGAAGCCATCGTCATTGTTCTGACCTTTACCGCCGGCTCTGCACTAATTATGTGGCTCGGCGAGCAGATCAGCGAGTTCGGTATCGGAAACGGAATCTCAATCATCCTCTTTGCGAGTATCGTCGCTCGCTTCCCTAACGGGATCATGCAGATGTTTACGAATGTCTCTACAGGAGGCCTTTCCGTAATCGGTATGCTTTCCATGCTAATCGGTGCGCTAGCGGTCATCGTGCTTATCGTGTTTGTCTCAAATGCGGAGCGGCGCATCCCAGTGCAGTACTCCAAGCGCGTCGTGGGGCGCAAGATGTACGGCGGGCAGAGCACGCACCTGCCCATGAAGGTCAACATGTCTGGCGTCCTGCCCATCATCTTCGCGCAGTCGATCGCCTCGCTCCCCGCAACCGTGGCGGCCTTCTTCACGCAGCCTGCGGAGGGAACCTTCTGGTATGCGTTCCTCAAGTCCATCGATACGACCTCGGTGCTCTATGCAATTATTTACTTCCTGCTGATCATCTTCTTCTCGTATTTCTATTCCACGGTTCAGTTTAACCCCGTGGAGGTCGCAAACAACCTCAAGAAGAACGGCGGGTTCATTCCTGGCTTCCGTCCCGGAAAGCCGACGAGCGAATATATCCAGAAGTCGCTCAACAAAATAACATTGTTCGGGGCTATATACCTCGGCATTGTCGCAGTCGTGCCGATCATCATCAGCGTATTCAGCGAATCCGCCAGAAACAGTGGCATCTCTCTCGGCGGCACGTCCATTATCATTGTGGTGGGCGTTGCCCTTGAAACCGTAAGAGCGCTTGAGGCGCAGATGATCATGCGTAACTACAAGGGCTTCCTCGATTAATCATCAGCCGAACGGACCCGCGGGCCGGGTCTGTCCGAAAATGCCAATTGCAGCCGCTGAAGCCAAGCAGCCGCAATTAGCCGTGCGAGGGCGGGAGGGTTAGTCCGCCGCCCCGCACGCAAGGCTTTGCGAAAGGAATAGTCATACCATGAAGCTAATTCTTTTAGGTGCGCCCGGTGCGGGTAAGGGTACCATGGCAGATTTCCTCAGCCGGAAGTATTGCCTTCCCACCATTTCAACCGGCAATATCCTAAGAGCCGCAATGAAGAACGGCACCCCCGTTGGCATCAAAGCCAAGGAATATGTGGACAGCGGCAGGCTGGTTCCGGATGAGGTCGTCATTGGCATCGTCAAGGAGCGGCTCGCTGAGGACGACTGTAAAAACGGCTACATTCTGGACGGCATGCCCAGAACCATCCCACAGGCACAGGCGCTTGAGGACAGCGGCATTATCATCGAAGTTGCCCTCTCGATCGAGATGCCTGACGAGGACATCATCCGGCGCATGACTGGCCGCCGCGTCTGTCACGACTGCGGAGCGTCCTACCACATCGTGAATATTCCGCCCAAGGTCGCGGGCATCTGCGACAAGTGCGGCGGAGAGCTAATTATCCGTAAGGACGATTCCCCTGAAATCATTCGGGAACGCCTTGCCATCTACCACAGGGAAACGGAACCTCTCAAGGATTACTATGCACAGAGGGGGCGTCTCCGGTCGGTTTCCGATCAGGCGACTCTGGCCGAGACGACGAATCTTGCAGAAAAGGCTCTGGGACTATGAGCACGATAACCGTAAAAAGCCTCCGGGAAATAGAGTTGATGCGTGCCTCGGGGAAATTAACTGCGGCTGCCCGCTCCTTGGGGCGGGAACTAACGTCCCCCGGCATAACAACGCAAGAGATCGATAAGGAAATTCATAAGTTCATCAAGAAAAACGGCGCTGTGCCGTCCTTCCTGGGTTACGGCGGATTTCCCGGCAGTGCTTGCATTTCAGTTAACGACGAGGTCATTCACGGCATCCCTGGAAAGCGTAAAATCCTTGCGGGCGATATCGTCAGCATCGACGTTGGCGCATACAAGGGCGGATTCCACGGCGACTGCTGCGGGACCTTTGCCGCGGGAGAGATCTCCGCGGAGGCAAGGCACCTGATAGAGGTAACGCGCCAGAGTTTCTTCGTAGGACTGCAATTTGCCCGCGAGGGCTACCGCATCTCCGATATTTCGCACGCGATCCAGGAGTATGTGGAAAGTCACGGCTTTTCACTCATCCGGGAATACGTCGGGCACGGTATCGGAAAAAACCTTCACGAGGCTCCCGAGGTTCCTAATTTCGGTGAGCCCGGGCACGGCCCTCGTCTTGTCCGGGGGATGACATTGGCGATCGAGCCTATGGTCAACATGGGCGGAATGGCAGTGCGCGTTCTTGACAATGACTGGACGGTGGTCACAGCCGACGGCAGTCTTTCCGCCCACTATGAGAACACCGTTCTCATTACGGACGGCGAGCCGGAGATCCTGACCATGTCGGAGGATTTCTAAATGGAGGCCGTAAGGTCGCCCGACATCGTTTTCTCCCTTGCCGGCCACGATAAGGGGCGCGCCTACATCGTTCTGAAAACGGATGGCGCCTATGCCCTTTTAATTGACGGAAGGACGAGAAAGCTCACAAACCCCAAACGAAAAAGCCTCAAGCATCTATGTTTAGGTAAAGCGGGAACATTGGAGCTTGCCGAGCTGCTTGCCGCCGGCAGAGCAACAGACAGTGCAATCCGAAAAGAGCTTGCGAAATTTCGCGGCGAGGCCGGCATGACCGAGGAGGGAAGACAGTTTGTCAAAAGATGATGTGATCGAGTTTGAGGGCACAGTGATTGAAGCGCTGCCCAATACGACGTTTCAGGTCGATATCGGAAACGGACATACGATTTTGGCGCATATCTCCGGAAAGCTCCGGATGAATTTCATCCGCATCCTTCCGGGCGACCGTGTGACAGTGCAAATGTCACCGTATGACCTCACACGTGGAAGAATTACCTGGAGAAGCAAATAATGGAGGTTTTATTATGAAAGTCAGGCCATCCGTAAAGCCTATGTGCGAGAAATGTAAAGTCATCAAGCGCAATGGCAGGGTTATGGTTATCTGCGAGAACCCGAAGCACAAGCAGAGACAGGGCTAAAGCAGGTCGCCCTTTTTTGTAAA
>CAYRIA010000155.1:0-4496 GCA_964424175.1 uncultured Oscillospiraceae bacterium
ACGCGCCCGAGATCGCCCAGGCGATGCTGCAGCGCCAGCAGGCGTCCGCCGTCATCGCCGCCCGCGAGAAGATCGTCGAGGGTGCGGTCACGATGGTGCAGAACGCGCTCGATCAGCTCGAGGAAAACGACATCGTCGCCCTCGACGACGAGCGCAAGGCCGCCATGGTGTCGAACCTGCTGGTCGTGCTCTGCGGCAGCAAGGAGGCGCAGCCCATCGTCAACAGCGGCTCGATCTATTAGTTGCCTATGGATAGGAGCGAAAAAGCCAAAAAGCAGGTACCACTGCGCCTGTCCTCCACCCTGTATGACAAGTTGGCCTCATGGGCGGATGACGACTTCCGCTCGGTCAACGGGCAGATCGAATACCTTCTGACCGAATGCGTAAAAAAGCGCTACGGCAAGAATGCACTTGGGAAGACAGAGGACAGATAACAAACAAATAGCGCCGTACCCATTTGGGGTACGGCGCTCAGCTTATTGTTTACCTAACATTGAGAATCGACTGAACCTTCGCGTAGTCAACCGCGACGATGTAAAACACATAATTCCCCTCTCGCTTTATGATGGCGTCCTCCAGCTTGGGCGGCTCCGCAGGGGCATAGGACTCATAAATAGCGCTCTGGGTCTGGGCTCTGGTTTTGGCGGTGGCAAGCAGCTTTTCCGCTGCCGACTCATCGGCGCATTTGAACAGGCCAATTTCCTCGGTCGTCGCCATGCTAGAGCAGAGGAGGACGTATTCCGTCACCTCGGCGTCGGTAAAGTCGAAGAAGGTGGCGGCGATGTCCTTGCTTACAGGGCTGAGAAAGTCCGAAAAGGCGCCGCTCTGGTAAAGCGCTTCGGAAAGGGCGTTGAGGTCATATTCGACTGGTCTGGCCTCCCCTGCGCATCCTGACAAAACGCCAAAAACCATACATGCCGCCAGCACGAATAAGGCCATCCTCTTCATCATATGCCCTCCCTAAAAATTATGCATAGTGTGTCTTAACGTAGTCGAGCCACGTTTTATATAGGTTTACCGACAGATGGATGCCGTCCGCTGTTTCCGAGGAGGGCAAATAGCCGTCCGTCCCGGCAAGCGCATCCACTAGATCCATATAATAGCAACTCTTGTCGGCCGCAAGCTGGCGCAGTGCAGAGTTGTATTCCTGTATACGCGTCATATTGAAGGTGTCGCTACTCTGGGATTTTGCCGCGCTGACAGGCGTAAGGCTCATAATGTAGATGTCGCAGTCCGGCTGGGCTTCAATGATGCGGTCAAGCATCTCAGCATAGTAGGAGATGAAAGTATCCACATCGTAGCCGATTTCGTTGATGCCCAAAAGGATGTAGATTTTCCCGTAAGGCTTTTGGGCAAGACCGTCCAGCAGCGTGCCCGACTGGCCGTTTTCGAGCGTGATAACGGCCTTGCTCTCCGCGCCGATTACTGTCATGCTTGTCGCGGCATAATAGTCGCAGGTGGTCAGGCCGGAGAACAGACGGAAGCCGTCCATCAGCGAATTGCCCATGAAGGCGGCATCGGAAAAAAACGCATCGTCCTTCGCTTCACGCGCGACCAGATCAGGCCCCACGGACAGCTCTTCCGACGGCGTAGGTGAGGGCGTTTCCGCGCTGGGCGCCGGCGTCTGCAACACGGCTGGCGGCCCGATCGTCTCAGCGGGCACAGTCGCAGATGGCGATGGGAAAGGTTCTTCCTGCGTTCCCCTGTGCTTTGCTGTGTAGACGACGAGCACGATTGCTGCGATCAGAAAAACAAAAAAAACGACCCTAAAATCTATATGCTTTTTATCTGAACGAGTCATGGCAAAAGCCTGCCCCTTTTATGTAAAAATAATATTATGTCGACCAATTTCAACTATGACCATTATAGATAAGCCCCCCTCAATATGCAAGGATTATTTTTCAATATTCGAGACTTTTCTCTGTTTCTATCTATTCCCACCCCCGGCGTTCGAATCCATCTCCGGCGCCAGCGCCGAAAAGCGACGCCAAACTGCAGCGCGCTGCGGAAACAATTGACCCACCGGCAAAACGATGGTATAATTTTTCGAATAACTTGGTTATAGTGAGGGTTCTGGTATGTGGGCTTCGGATAGGTGGAAGGATTATGAATTGATCGATTGCTCAGGTGGGCAGAAGCTCGAACGCTGGGGCAGCCAGCTCCTCGTGCGTCCCGACCCGCAGGCGATCTGGGACACGGACAAGACCCATCCCGGCTGGACGAGCCCCTCTGCGCGATACAGCCGCAGCGCAACCGGTGGCGGGCACTGGGAGAAAAGCTCCGTTCCCGAGAGCTGGCGCATCTGTTACGGGGAGCTGACTTTCAATGTCAAGCCCATGAACTTTAAGCACACAGGCATCTTCCCCGAACAGGCCACAAACTGGGACTTTGCGATGGAAATGATCCGGCGCGCAGAAACGCCGGTCAGTGTTCTAAACCTCTTTGCATACACGGGTGCGGCAACGCTGGCCTGCGCGAAGGCGGGCGCTTCGGTCTGCCATGTGGACGCAGCGAAGGGTATGGTCTCTTGGGCAAAGGAAAACGCGGCCATTTCAGGGCTTGGAGGTGCACCGATCCGCTGGATCGTAGACGACTGTGTAAAGTTCGTCGAGCGTGAAATCCGCCGCGGCAAGCGCTACGATGCGATCATCATGGACCCACCCTCCTATGGCCGCGGCCCCAGCGGCGAAACCTGGAAGCTGGAGGACAGTCTCTGGGGCTTCGTCCGGCTCTGTGCGGAGGTGCTCTCGGACTCACCGCTGTTCGTCCTCATCAATTCATACACGACGGGGCTTTCCCCCTCTGTGCTAACCTATATCTGTGAAAGCGTGTTCACGAAAAAATTCGGCGGCCATAGTGAGAGCCGCGAGCTGGGGCTCCCCGTCACGGAGTCGGGGCTGATCCTCCCTTGCGGTGCAAGCTGCCGGTGGCAGGCAAACTAGAAGGAAGATACAATGAAATCGATCATTCAAGTCCAAAACGTCGTCTTCCGCTATCCGGGTGAGGCGTCATTGCCCCCCGTGTTGGATAGGACGACGCTTGAAATCGCGGAGGGCGAATTTGTGGTCATCCTCGGACATAATGGTTCAGGAAAGTCAACGCTTGCCAAGCACCTCAACGGCATCCTTATCCCGGACGAGGGCTGCGTGCTGGTAGACGGCATGGACTCTCGGGATGAAACAAAGCGCCTTGAGATTCGCCGCACCGTCGGCATGGTCTTTCAGAACCCGGATAACCAGATGGTCGCCTCCATCGTCGAGGATGATGTGGCCTTCGCTCCTGAAAACCTCGGCTTTCCACCGGAGGAGATCCGAGCAAGAGTGGACGAGGCGCTGCGGCTCGTTGATATGTACGACTACCGCCGCCATGCCCCTCATCTGCTCTCCGGCGGACAGAAGCAGCGCGTCGCCATCGCAGGAGTGATTGCCATGCGTCCTCGCTGCATTGTGCTGGACGAGCCGACGGCCATGCTCGATCCTGCCGGACGACGCGAAGTCATGAGCACAATCAAACGCCTTTGCCGGGAAAACGGGGTAACGATTGTCTTGATTACCCACCACATGAATGAGGCCGTCGGCGCCGATCGCGTAATCGTCATGTCCGACGGGCAGGTCGTGCGCGAGGGTGCGCCGCGGGCGGTCTTTTCCGACGTCGAGGCGTTAAAATCCCGTGGGCTGACCGTGCCGGACACCACGGAGCTGCTTTATGCGCTCGAACAGGCGGGACTTACCCTACCCAAGGGTGCACTCACAGTCGAGGAATGCGCGCAGGCCATTGCCGCAACACTCAGATAGATGAAGTACGGCGCTTTGCCGCCGAAAAAGGATAAAGATCATGCCGACCATCAGAACTGAAGGGCTGACCCACATCTACAGCCAAGGCAGCCCTTTCCAGAGCCTCGCGCTCGAAAATGTGAATACGGAAATCGCACAGGGGGAGTTTGTTGGGCTGATCGGACACACCGGCTCGGGAAAATCCACCTTTGTTCAGCACCTCAACGGGCTGTTGCTGCCATCGTCTGGGCGCGTGCTGCTGGATGGCGCAGACATCAACGCCGACAAACGCCTTCGCCGGGACGCGCGCTTCAAAGTCGGCCTCGTTTTCCAATACCCGGAATACCAATTGTTTGAGGAGACGGTTTATAAGGATATCGCCTTCGGCCCGCGCAACATGAAACTCCCCAAGCAGGAGATCGATGAGCGCGTGCGCGAGGCGGCATGCTTCGTCGGCGTGCCCGAGGCTCTTTTTGACAAGTCCCCGCTCGAATTATCCGGGGGGCAGAAGCGCAGGGTGGCGATTGCCGGCGTCATCGCCATGCGCCCCGAGGCGCTGGTGCTCGACGAGCCGACGGCGGGTCTTGATCCCGAGGGCTGCGAGAGCATTTTGAAGAACATCAAGGATTACCGTGCGGCAACGGGGGCAACCGTCATCCTAGTCTCACACAGCATGGAGGACATTGCCCGGATCGCCGAACGGCTCATCGTTTTTGACGGTGG
>CAYRIA010000156.1:0-4468 GCA_964424175.1 uncultured Oscillospiraceae bacterium
CCAAAAAATCAATAGTTGAGCTTCGACGAGTCGATGCTTAACAGCGGCGTGCCTGTAAAGCCGGAGCCGGGCGCATAAAGCCGGACGTTGACGCTGAACCTGCGGTCAAGCCGCTCCCTTTCCACAAGGTAGGGGCTTACGTCCAGGGTAACCCTTTCAAGGGCGCTTATAAAAGCGCGGTATTCGACCTTTTCGCCGGGCAGATTCGTCCAGACAAGATGGTTGACCGGAACCCTAGCAGCGCCCTCCCGCTTAAACTGCTGATACCTGTACCAAATCTGCGTTTCGGGATAGGCAGCGGCATCGGGTTCGGGATTTACGTTGACGACAAAGACGTTGGCGTCAATCGGGCTGTCGATCGAGATCCTTTCGGGCAGGCCGTTTGCGCGATAAAGCCCGTCATAAAACAGGAAGACAGAAAACAGCGGCTGGCCGGCCTCGACGCTTGGAGGCGTTACGCTGGACACAGCCCGTTCACTTGTGGAAAAGGCATAGGTTCGTGCAATCGGATTGCCCTCTGAATCGTTGACCGTATAGCTGACGGTGGCACTGTAGTCAAACTGCGCCGTGACCGTGTAAACGCCCGGTTGGGCGGCGCCGACGATGGTCACGGACATTTTGCGTGTCAGATCACGCTTTAACAGCAGTTGGGGGTCTGCAACTAAGCCGCCACATTCCATTCTGAAGGTATCCAGCGCCTTGTCGTCCGCATCAGACATGTCCATGTAGGCATCAATCGCGTTGCCGATGGAAACGGGGTGATCGTTCGGGCGGCTTTCGGGGTCGAAATCGAGGGTAACGAGCGCATCAAAGGCAGAGCCATCGTAGGTATAGCCGGGTAGACCCAGATAGTAGGTCGTTTTGATATCGGCCTCGGGTGCGGCGGCAGTGAGACCGGCCGGCACGTAGCTTTCTTTGGCATAGTTGTAAAACTGCGCGCCGTCCAGCAGGGCGGAGTTTCTGAGGATGTCGTCGATTTCGCGTGCCTGAACCTGCTCCAGCAGATTCTGAGCCGCGACGGTTGCGTTGCCGTAAATCCGGCTTTTCCGCTCCGTGCCCGCGCCGGTGACAAAGGTGTGAAGCAGGGGAACGATGATGATCGACAGAATCAGCACGCCAACCAGCAGCTCAACAAGCGTCAAGCCGCGGTTGTCCCCGTGCAGAGGCGTTTTCATCGCGTGTTTCCCCCTTCCCCTTTTCTGTCTGAATGGCACGGTTCCCGCCCCGGATGAGCGGAGCGGGAAGTCGGTGCCGGTTTTACTCGATTTGAACGGGCTCGTCCTCTTCTTCCTGCCCGCTGACGACGGCGACCGTCCCGAAGGGATCGTCGACCCCCTGCGTTATGCCGGGAATGTCCGTCTTTTCGTAGATGTAATCCATGCTGCTGACAAAGAATTTTTCCATCGATACCGCGGCGCTCAGACTGCCGGTTGTGGCGTTATAGCTCAGGTCGACGCTCGTGAGGGCGGTTTTTTGCTTTGTGGCATAGATGTAAGTGAGCAGCTTTTTGAATTGGTCATAGTCAAGGCCGCACGCGATGTCCAGACCGGTGCGCAGAGCGGCCACCGGAACCAGCGTGAAGGTCTCCCCGCTCTTTTTCGGCAGGGAAAACTGCGCCACAAGCTCCGGCGGGTTTGCCGTGACGCCGGTCAGCTCCAAACCCAGCTTGTTTTTCAGCTCGTTTGCATACAGGATGAGATCCTCGCTGCGGAGGTCGGCGGGGTAGCTTTGCAATTGCTCGGCGACGCTTCCGCCAATTTCGTCAATCTTCTGCTGGTACTCGCCGAGATTTGCCGAATAGTCGCGCAGCTCCGTAAGGCGGGGCGTCAGCGTGTCGATCTGTGCCTGGAGCTCCGCGCTTTTGGCGTTGTAGGGTTTGAAGACCATCAGATAAACGACGAGGAGAGCGGCGACGCCCAGAAGGATCAGCAGGAGATTCTGATCACGTTTTGAAACACTCATTGCGGCGTACCTCCCTTATTGCTGTGCCTGTTCAAGAGCAGGCTCTGTGGTTGCGGGCTCTGTGGGCGCAGGCTCGATCAGGTCGGCATAAGGATTACTGTTGTTCACATAGGGGTTTTCGCCGTAGGAGCAGCTGATGGAGAAGCTGACCCTCTCCACACCCAGCTCGTTTTCTTCCCGGGTGAGATCGCCCACCGTAAGCGCGGCAAGGCTCTTGAAGCCCCGCAGCTCCGAAACGACCGCAGCCGCGTCGGGAAAGTCGGCGACAGTGATGTTCATTGACACGCCCTCGTTGTCACAGGAGGCGGAAAGAATCAAGATGCTGGCCGGCATTTTTTGTTCCAGCTCCGAGAAAAAGGCCTCAAGCCGGGCATTCGGCGCGTCGGTGCTTGCGGAGACGGCATTGAGCGCCTCCTCCCCCTGCTGATACGAGAGATAGGTCTGATAGAGCTCCTCAGCGGGTTGAAGGCTTGCAATCTCGGCGTTCATGTTATTGAGCTGAGCGAGCAGGCTGTTATGGCTTAGCAGCGCAAAGCCGGCCAAGCCCGCGGCAGCCAGAAAAAGGAGCGCGAAGAGCAGGACGCCGAACTTGGTGGAGGTCTCGCTGCCCTCCCCGGTCTGCGTGCCGAGCGCTTTTCCGCGGCTGCTGACCAGCTTCAGCGGGGCGAGCGCGCTGCCGATGCAGCTGATATAGGCGGCAGCGTCCGCAGTGCCGCCGGTGAACGCAGTGAACTCCAGAACCTCGTCCAAATAAATGGTCTCAAGGCCGGTTGCCTCGGCGACCAGCTCACGCAGGCCGACGATGTGGCGGTTTGAGCCCATGAGCACAATGCGCCTGGCAGGATTGTCCCGCTGGCTGGAGTTAAAAAAGCTCACCGAGCGGTCAATTCCGCTGACCAGGCGGCTGAGCGACTCCTGAATGTCCGCTTGGGTGAGGAGCTTGTCCGCCACAAAGTCGGGGCTTGTCCGATCGGTTTCGCGTATCGCAGCG
This sequence comes from uncultured Oscillospiraceae bacterium, assembly GCA_964424175.1. Classification (GTDB taxonomy): domain Bacteria; phylum Bacillota; class Clostridia; order Oscillospirales; family Oscillospiraceae; genus UBA2658. The sequence goes on from CAYRIA010000156.1 coordinate 2,954, forward strand.
AGATAACTCTCACTGTCCTTGCCACTTAGCGAGATATAATTTGCAATCAGCTCGTCCGCGCCGAAAGCAAAGGTTCTTTGCAGGAGCAGGTTGCCGTCGTGAATGAAGCTGACGATGCTCGACGAGAAGCTGACGTCAACAAAGATTGTAACCACGCCCTTTGCCTGCAGGGCGCGAAGCGCCTGATATTGACCGTTGCCGCTGCTGTCGATGGCGCTGATGCTTAGGCCGGCCTGCGCGGCGAGCTGGAAATAGCTCTCGAGCATGGTGACCGGCACAGCCAGCACCATGACGCGCATAAAGGACTCCCGGCTTTGGACGGCCTCCAGGACGGAATAGGTGATGCGGTAGTTTTTCAGATCGACGGGGAAATAGTCCGACGCATTGGTCTCGATGGCTTTTGCAAGGAGCTTCTCCTTCATCAGGGGCAGCTTGACCTCGCGGACGGCAATCTTGCCGGAGGACAGGGAAAAGGTAACGGTTTTGACGGAGCCGAGCTTGTGAAGACTTAACTGCTTTTTCAGCTCGCGACCAAGCAGCTCCGGATTTGTGATGACGCCGTCGGCAACGCTGCCATTGGGTGTGCGGAAATAAAACGCACCGGACAGGCGCACCCCTTTGCCCTTGCGCACGACGCTGCAGAGCTTGATGATTTGGTCGCCGACTTCGATTTGAATGGTGTTCGCCGCCATAATATTCCCCTTTTCGACAGTTCAGCAGATTTTTGCCCGGGGCGCATCGCCCGGCGGAGAGTGCAGGCCGGTTTATAAAAACAGGCCAAGGTAATAGTTTATCAGAGCATTGCCCCAGAGCAGGGCAAGGAAAAGTCCAACGGAAAGATAAGGCCCGAAGGGCAGCGCTCTGCCCGCCTTTTTGCACAGCATGAGCGAGAGATGAAGGGCGCTTGCGGCAAGGCAGCCCAGAAAGAAGCCCAGCACAATGAGCTTCCAGCCCAGGAACAGCCCGCAGACTGCCATGAGCTTGATGTCGCCGCCGCCGATGCCCCTTCCGCGGGTGATGATCCAGATCAGATACAGGGGCAGAGAAACGGCAAACAGCCCGATAATATGGGATAAAAGAGCCGGCAGGTCGAGGACGGTCGCCGCGACGCCGAGCGCGAGAATGAATAGATTGATCCCGGCGGGAATTTCGCCCGTGCGCGCATCGATGACCGACAGGACAAGGAGCGCGGAGGCCAGAAGACAGGAGAGCGCCGCAAGCATCGTGAAGCCGAGGACGCGGAAAACGAGCAGCCAAAGCAGGCCGTTGAGTGCTTCAATCAGCGGGTATTGGAGGGAGACTTTGGCCTTGCAGCCGGAGCAGCGCCCGCGCAGGGCGAGGAAGCTGAACAGGGGTATCAGCTCATACCAGTTCAGCCTCCTGCCGCAGCGCGTGCAGTGCGAAGGGCCAGTCACGATGCTCTCACCTGCCGGGATGCGCAGAATGCAGACGTTGAGAAAGCTGCCCGCCGTGATCCCGAACAGAAAGACGAATATGTAGAGCAGGGTTGTGAGA
>CAYRIA010000157.1:0-4454 GCA_964424175.1 uncultured Oscillospiraceae bacterium
TGGCTTTAGGAACCAGTTTCTTACCGATACCAAGGGTAACGGCATAATGAATCATGTTTTTGCCGGATACGCGGATTACAAGGGAGACATCCCCGGCCGCACGCGCGGTTCGCTTGTAGCCTTTGAAAACGGCGAGACGACGGGTTACGGAATTTCCAATGCTCAGGAAAGGGGCGTCATGTTCGTTACTCCCGGCGATCAGATCTATGAGGGACAGATTATCGGCGAAAACAGCAGGGAAGATGACATGGATGTAAATCCCTGTAAGAAAAAACATGTCAGCAATATGCGCGCCAGCGGCTCTGACGATGCCATTCGTCTGATTCCGCCCAAGCTTTTCTCTCTTGAGCAGGCCCTGGAGCACATCAATGATGACGAACTGGTGGAAGTAACGCCGAAAAGCATCAGGATGCGCAAAAAAATACTTGATCGTGTTGAACGAAGCAGGACGCGCAGCAGAAATAAATAATTTTTATCAGGATTTGGCAGGAGATTACGTTTTTATGCAGAAGTGTATAGCTTAATAGTTCTAAATTCCATGTGGAGGCGTTGTTATGAATTTGAAAAATGCCAGAAAACTTTTTTGGGATAAAGAAGAAGAACCGGTAAGCGGTCCGTACCTCGTAACCACGGCACGTGCCAACATCATTGTGCGCCACCCTCAAAAGTTTGGTGACGTGCGGGATTATGCCGATGCCTTAATGTCAGGAAGCATGGTGCTGGTTTCCTATGGTGATCTTGACAAAGAAGTAAGGACAAGGGTTTTCGACTATTTGAACGGCGTAAGCTATATTGTTGGCGCGCAGGTTGAAAAAGTTAACTGCGATTTGATTATATATGCGCCCAGCAATGTAGGCATTGACAGGGAAGAAGTAAAAAAATCCCGCTCCTGGCTGTGAATTAACCCTATCTGCTATTGACCGGCTGCCTTGGCAGCCGGTTTTTTTTGCCGAAGCGAGAAAGATAGTTAGCCAGGACATACGTTTTGCCCTAACGTCCGCCTGCTGGTATAATATAGTAGGGTTAAAAAGTGCGGGATTGGCATAATGCCTTCTATGGTAATTGAAGGTGCAAGTTGGGAGGAAGCAGACAATGATTGACAAGATTGGAGCGGAGCCTTTCGTTCACCTACACGTTCATACTCAGTACAGTCTTCTGGACGGGGCGGCAAACATCAGGCAGCTTATAGGCTACGCGAAGGAACTTGACATGCCGGCTCTCGCCATAACCGATCACGGCGTAATGTACGGCGCGATAGAGTTTTATCAGGAAGCGAAACGTCAAGACATTAAGCCTATCATCGGCTGCGAAGCTTATATAACTTCGAATTCCCGTTTTGATCGGGGCGCGAAGGAGCGTGACAATCAGTATCATTTGATTTTGCTGGCGGAAAACAACGAAGGCTATCAAAATCTTATGAAGCTGATTTCGCATGCGCATTTGGAGGGTTTTTACTACAAGCCGCGAATCGACAAGGAAATTCTAAAAAAGCACGCAAAAGGCATAATTGCATTGAGCGCCTGCATTGCGGGAGAAATTCAAGCCCACATCATTCGTGGCGAAACAGAGACGGCAGAAACGTGTTTGCGTGATTACCTTGAGATATTTGGCAATAACAGCTTTTTTCTGGAATTGCAGGACCACGACATACCTGAGGAGGCAATCTCGAACCGCGAACTTAAGAGGCTGGCCGCTAAATACGGTCTGGGCCTCGTGGCGACGAACGACTCCCACTACGTCCGACGTGATGACGCCGAAGGCCAGGACGTGCTGCTTTGCATTCAGACCGCTGCGACTGTCGACGATCCTGCAAGAATGAAGTTTGCCAACGACCAATTCTATTTGAAAAGCAAGGAGGAAATGGCCGCGAAGTTCGCCGACTGTCCCGAGGCACTTGCGAATACGGCAAAAATCGCCGAAAGATGCAACGTCGAACTCGATTTTGGTCACCTGCTGCTTCCGGAGTTCCCGATACCGGAGGGAAAAACCGTCGCAGGCTATTTGCGCGAGCTTTGTGAAGAGGCCCTGCCGGCGAGATACGGGATTGCTACAGAGAAGGTCAGGCAGCGCCTGGACTACGAGCTCGCAGTAATTGATAAAATGGGTTATTCCGGTTATTTTCTGATTGTCTGGGATTTTATCAACTTCAGCAAGAAGAAGGGAATTCCCGTAGGGCCGGGCCGCGGCTCCGCCGCGGGCAGCATTGTGGCCTTTCTTCTCGGGATTACAAGTATTGACCCTTTGCAGTACGACCTTCTGTTCGAAAGATTTTTGAACCCCGAAAGGGTAAGCATGCCTGATATTGATGTTGACCTTTGTTACAACAGGCGCAAGGAAGTCGTCGACTACATTGTGGGAAAATACGGTGCCGATCATGTGGCGCAGATTATTACCTTCGGAACCTTGGCCGCCAAGGCCGCCGTAAAGGATGTGGGACGAGCGCTCGAACTGCCGATTGCGACAGTCAACCAGGTAAACAAGATGGTGCCGAACGAGCTGGGAATCACGATTGAAAAAGCCCTTGCGGGCAGCAAGGAGCTTGCATCACTTTACCGCAGCGATGGAAAGATTAAAAGGCTGCTTGACCTCGCACGCAAGGTCGAGGGCTCTCCCCGACATACATCGACTCACGCGGCCGGAGTCGTGATTGCGCCTAAAAATTTGACAGACTTCGTGCCGCTGCAGAAAACGGCGGACGAGGAATATGTTTGCACGCAATACGACAAGGACAAGGTTGAGGACCTGGGACTCTTAAAGATGGATCTTTTGGGACTGCGTACCCTGACCGTCATAGATGATGCCCTAAAGATGATAAAGTCAGGCAAGGGCATAGCCATCGACATTGAAAACATTCCGCTCAAGGACGAGGCAACCTGTATGATGCTTGCCCGGGGCGAAACGGTCGGGATTTTCCAAATGGAATCCGGAGGCATGACTCAGCTCATCAAAGATCTCGGACCGGAGAGTTTTGATGACTTGATTCCACTGGTCGCGCTTTACCGTCCAGGCCCTTTAGGCACAGGCATGGCTGAGGATTTCGTTGCAGGCAGGCATGGCAGGAATACGGCCAAGCTGCTTCATCCGCTGCTTGAACCCGTGCTGAAGGATACCTTCGGCGTCATACTCTATCAGGAGCAGGTAATGCAGATTACCTCAGTGCTTGCCGGCTTCAGCCTCGGGCAGGCCGATATTCTGCGCAGGGCGATGGGCAAGAAGAAAGCCAAGGAACTTGACAGCATGAAGGAAGCCTTTATCGCCGGAGCCGCCCGCGAACATGGCATCAAGAAGCAACTGGCAGAAGAAATCTTTGCACTCTTGCAGCATTTTGCGGGATATGGCTTTAACAAGTCACATTCAGCCGCTTATGCCTTCGTCGCCTATCAGACTGCGTATCTGAAGGCGCATTATCCTGTTGAATTCATGGCAGCGACACTCAACAGCTATATCTCCAGCGCCGAAAAGGTCAGCTGGTACATTAACGCCTGCAGGGAAATGAACATCCAGGTGCTGCCGCCCGACGTCAATGTCAGCGGCGCCGGCTTTTCGGTAGACGGCAAAGCCATTCGTTTTGGACTCGCAGGTATCAAGAGTGTCGGCGAAGCCGCGATTGAAAGCATACTGGCGGCGAGGCAAAAAGGCGGCCCATTCGCTTCGCTGACCGATTTCTGTCAGCGTGTCAACGGCAGCGGCCTGAACAAAAGAGTTGTGGAATATCTCATTAAATGCGGCGCTATGGACGGATTTGAAGCCAAGAGGTCACAACTGCTGGCCGTCATGGACAGAGCCCTCGACCTCGCGGCCAGTCGGCAGAAAGACGAGGCCTCGGGTCAGATAGGACTTTTCAGCGCGGAGGCCTTTGAGGATATCAATGACATCACGCTTCCCGACGTGCCGGAAATTCCGAAGGAAGAACGCTTGTCCCTTGAAAAGGAGATAATAGGCTTTTATGTTACGGGTCATCCCCTTGATAAATATCGGCAGACCTTGAAACAATTGACGAAAATCAATGAACTTGGAGAGGGTCGTTACCAAAACGGACAATATCTGAAGCTTGGCGGCATTATTTCTGCCAATAAGATAAGGACGACAAAGGCCGGCGACAGCATGGCAGTCTTTACATTGGAAGATTTTTCGGGAAAAATCGAAGTTGTTGCCTTCCCGAAAGCTTTTGCGGCGGCGAGCAGGCACATTTTCCCAGAAAGCACAATAATTGTCGAAGGAAGGCTTATGCTGGACGAAGAAGAGCCGCGCCTGATGGCTTCGCAGGTGAGCCGCTTTGCCGAGATTCCCGACGATGTCAAGCTGATTATTTCTGCCGAGCTTGAGAATGGCTCGACTCAAAAGGAGCTTGGCCGCATCTTTTCCGCTTATCGGGGCGGAAACCCTGTTTATCTTCACCTGCTGGGCTCCAAAAAAATCATCAGAACGGAACCGGGGTACTGGGTGGATGCCAA
>CAYRIA010000158.1:0-4445 GCA_964424175.1 uncultured Oscillospiraceae bacterium
TTTTGGAAAAGTCCACCGTCCGGCGATTGACGCGGGGGGGCGTGCCGGTTTTGAAGCGCCGGAGCGTGAGGCCAAGACCCGCAAGGCAGTCCCCAAGAAGGCTCGCCGCCGCAACCCCGTCCGGCCCCGAGTCGCGCAGCACATCACCGATGATTACGCGCCCTTTGAGATAGGTGCCCGTGCAGACGATGGCCGCCTTGCACGAAAAGGCTGCACCCGTGTGCGTGCGCACAAAGGAAACCGCGCCGTTTTCCGCGCCGATTTCGATGATCTCCGCCTGCTTGACGCGCAGATTTTCCTGCTTTTCCAGCGTGTGCTTGACCACGCTCTGATATTTGCGCCTGTCAGCCTGTGCGCGCAGGGAATGGACGGCCGGTCCCTTGCCCAAATTCAGCATCCGATACTGGATGCAGGCTGCATCCGCCGCGACGGCCATCTCCCCGCCCAGGGCATCCAGCTCACGGACGAGCTGCCCCTTGCCCGTGCCGCCGATGGCCGGATTGCAGGGCAGGTTGCCGCAGGTATCCAGATTTATCGTAAAGATTATCGTGTCCAGCCCCATGCGGGCGCAGGCGAGCGCCGCCTCAATTCCCGCATGACCCGCGCCGATGACTGCAACATCACAGCTTCCTGCATTGTAATTCATCATGTATCCGTCTCCGCCGATCTAGAATAGCGCCTCCCGAGGAGGCCGCGCCCTCCGACGCTGTTTTGAAAATTCATTATATAATATGTTGTCGATCGGCGCAAATTTTTTTGCAAAGCCGCGGCAGCGGAGGGCCTTTTGGATTAATTAACAAATTCTTCTTGACATTTCTGCGGATTTAGCGTAAATTACTGTATTAGTACGAATAGTACAGCGAATTCTCGTATTGGGGGTGCTTGTTTGTTTTCCATTAATTATCGCGATCCACGTCCCATCTATGAACAGGTCAAGGACAATTTGCGCCTGGCTATCATCACGGGGAGTATAACGGCGGATCAAAAAATCCCCTCGGTCCGCGAGCTTGCGGGGCAGCTTGCGATCAATCCCAACACCATTCAGCGTGCCTACCGGGAGCTTGAAACCGATGGCTATATCTACTCCGTGCCCGGCAAGGGCAGCTTCGTCGGCGAATGCCGCGCTGCGCTTGAACTGCGGCGGGTGGAGCTGTTTAAGCAGCTCGACACAACGGCAACGGAGATTCTGCACCTTGGCGTAACGGCAGACGCGCTCTGCTTGCACCTCAAGGAGCTTGTGAGCAAGGAGGATCTGAAATGATAGAGGTCAACAACGTCACCAAATACTTTGACGGCTTCGCCGCGCTGGACGGGCTTTCGCTGAACGTTCCGGCGGGCGCGATCTACGGGCTTGTCGGCCCGAACGGCGCCGGCAAATCGACCATCATCCGCCACATCACCGGTATTTACCGGCAGGATGCCGGCGAGGTGCTGGTCAACGGCGTGCCCGTTTATGAGAACCCGGAGGTCAAACAGCTCATCGCCTATATCCCCGACAACGTGTTTTTCTTTGCGCAGGCGACGATTAAGGACATGATGAAGTTCTATCAGGGCGTCTGCCCCAAGTTCTCGCCGGAGCGCTTTGAAAAGCTGCGCTGCGCCTTCGACCTGAGCGAAAACGCCAAGATGCGCAGCCTCTCCAAGGGGATGCAGAAGCAAGCGGCCTTTTGGCTGACGGTTTCGATGTGCCCGGAGGTCCTGGTGTTGGACGAGCCGGTGGACGGGCTTGACCCCGTGATGCGCCGTCAGGTCTGGAGCATTCTGATGGGCGACGTCGCCGAACACGGTACAACCGTCCTCGTCTCCTCACACAACCTACGCGAGCTGGAGGACGTCTGTGACCATGTGGGCATCATGAGCCGCGGCCGCCTGCTCTTGGAGCGCAATCTCTCCGACCTGCAGGACAACATCGCTAAGGTGCTGCTTGCTCTGCCGGACGGCAAAACGCTCCCCGAGGACCTCCAGGTCCTGCATCACAGCAGCACCGGGCGGCTGCAGACCATCATCGTCCGCGGGCAGAATGAGGAGATCACGAACAAGCTTGCGACCTGCGAGCCGCTGTTTATGGATGTGATCCCGCTGTCGCTTGAGGAAATTTTCATTTATGAGCTGGGAGGCGAGCACTATGAAGTCAAAGACATCATTCTTTAATAAAACCCTGTTTTTGAACCTGCTCCGGCGCTTCTGGCCGATCTTTGCCGCGTATCTGGTGATCTGGATCATCATCGAACCGGTCGTGCTGGGAAACATGCTGCAATACGCCCACTATTCACGCGACTATGCAAGTGATCCTCTCGCGCTGACGATGAACTTTGGCAGCACGGTGCTGAACATGGGTCTTTATGGCGGCGTCATCATGTCGGGTATTTTTGCGGCGCTGGTTGCAATGGCAGCCTTCAGCTACCTTTACAGCGCGCGTAGTGTCTCCATGATCTGTGCTCTGCCGATCAAGCGCGAGGGCGTTTTCCTCTCGGTCTTCGTCTCCGGCCTGAGCACGCTGCTGGCGGTGAACCTCATCATTCTGCTCATCTCGCTGGCTGTGACCGCGGCCTACGGGATGCTGGCCGCCGTCGGTGCTTATGTGCTGCAGTGCTTTGCAATGGTCTGTCTGGCCAACATTTTCTTCTTCGGCTTTGCGAGCTTCTGCGCAAGTCTGACGGGCAGCATCCTCGTGCTGCCGCTGGTCTATGCGGTGCTGAACTTTACGGCGGCTGTGGTTGAGTTCCTTGTCAGAGCCGTGATGGGCATGTTCATCTATGGCATCAGGCCCGGTTCATCGGAAACGCTCCTCTGGCTTTCGCCTCCCATTAAGCTGCTTTCCACCGACACGGTCAACACGGTGTCTGCGCAGACGGCACAGGGCGTTTATTACACAAGCGACGTTCTTTACGAAGGCTGGCTCAGCCTTGGGCTTTATGCCGTTGCCGGCCTGGTCTTTGCCGTATTGGCAATGCTTCTCGTCAAGCGCCGCCGCATGGAGAGCGCCGGCGACGTGGTTGCGATCCGCCCGCTCAAGCCGGTCTTCAAATACTGCCTGTCCACCGGCTGCGCGTTGGTGCTCGGTCTTCTGATCTATACGATCGTTTTCAGCTATTCCGAGTTCTACGGTCTGAAGGGCATGCTTTACATGCTGCTGTTTATGCTGTTCGGCGCTTTTATTGGGTACTTTGCGGCGGAGATGCTGCTGCAGAAAACCTTCCGTGTATTTAAACGCGCCAACTGGCTGCGCTTCGGTGTGACGGGGCTGATTCTTGCCGCGCTGATGCTCTGCGGAGAGTTCGATCTCTACGGCATCGAGAAAAAGTTGCCTGATCCCGCCGGGGTGCAGGGTGTTTCCGTCAGCGTCGACGGCGAGAGCGTGCTGCTGGAGGCACCGGAAAACATTGCTGCCGTCATCGGAGCACACGGCAGTATGATCTCCAACAAGGCGATCAATGAGGCATGGAAGCCCGATGGCATCCACAGCAGCAGCTACGTAAATCTCCTGTATACCTATCACGATGGCAAGACCCTTGAGCGCTCCTATACCATCGATACGCAGGGCAGCGATGACATCACGATTCTCAACGAGATCCTCAACAGCAAGGAGGCCATTAATTACCGCAAGAGCCTCAGCCTCCCCGTCACAATCGACACGATTTCGGACGCCTTTATCGAATATTTCGACCTTGCCCAAATGCAGTATCGCACGATTGAGCTGAGCCCACGGGCAGCCGTTGAGCTTTATCAGGACTGCATTGTCCCCGACATCGAGGCAGGCGCTCTGGGTAAGGTCTGGCTTGTGGCCGATGAGGATTATTACAGCACCGTCTACGACTGCACCTTCCGGCTTTCCTTGGACGAACGCCAGGCAGACCGCACATATACGAGTGATTACTTCTACACCACCCTGACAGTGAAAGCCACACAGACGCGCGCCTGGCTTGAAGCAAATGTGGAGGGCCTTGAGCTTGCCACCATGGGCGAGAGTAGCGAAAAGCAAATGCGCGAATACCCAGAATCATACTACGCGAACGAAAAGGCGGAATACGCCAAGGAGTATGGCTACCCGTCGTCGAGCGAAAACATCTATATCGATTAAGCAATAGACTCAAACGCAAAAAAGCGAAGCCAAATCATGGCTTCGCTTTTTTGCTCTTTTACGTTTATTCCTCGTACATTGCAAGTCTGGATTTTACGCCGTTGGCCTTGCAGGTGGGGCGGAACTTCTGGAACAGCTCGGTTTCGGAATGCGCCTGCAGATCCTCGATCGTCTCCCAGTGTTCGATGAGCATCATGCGCTTGGGGTCGTCCGCGCTGATGTAAAACTCATACTGGATATTGCCCTTGTCGGCGCGGGAACCGGAAACCAAACCCTCGTCGCAGAGAATCTTGTAAAAATCCTTCATATCAGTTGTTTCGCTGGTGAAAAGGCAGTTGCAAATAACCATTTTTCTGTCCTCCGT
>CAYRIA010000159.1:0-256 GCA_964424175.1 uncultured Oscillospiraceae bacterium
GATGGACATCCATCTGCTGGGTTATGAACGTAACTTTGCCATCATCGACGACAGCGAAGGCAAGACCCTGCTCAAGGAGATTCTGAAAGAGGAACGGGACTACGAGACCAAGCCCGATGAAGTTCTCTACAGCATCAAGCAAGCCAAAAACAGTTTGATGGATGCGGAAAAATACTATCGCAACCTGAATCTGCCTCTGCATATCAAAGACAAATATTACCGGATATTTCGCATCTACAATGCCCGTCTGCGGGAG
>CAYRIA010000159.1:266-756 GCA_964424175.1 uncultured Oscillospiraceae bacterium
TCCATCAAACTGCTGCGGGAATACCCTGACATCCTGGCCAAATATCAGAACTGGTTTCAATATATCATGATCGATGAATACCAGGATACCAATTATGCCCAGTATTTATGGGCCAATTTGCTGGCAGCTGCGCATCACAACATTTTCGTGGTGGGTGACCCTGATCAATCCATTTACAGCTGGCGGGGGGCCGAACCGTACAACGTTAAAAAATTCCTGAAAGATTACCCCAAGGTTCATTTGATCAAACTGGAGAAAAATTATCGGTCGAGCGCCTCTATTTTAAAGGCTGCCAATGCCGTGATTAAAAACAACCGTGATCGGGAAGAAAAGGAACTGTATACGGACAAGCCGGATGGAGACAATCTGATTTATTTTTGTGCCGGTGACAGTTTCCAGGAAGCCCAGTTTGTGGCTGATACGATTGCCGATCTGGTGGACCGGGAAAACAAGCGTTATCACCATTGCGCCGTCTTTTACCGAACCCATG
>CAYRIA010000159.1:766-4300 GCA_964424175.1 uncultured Oscillospiraceae bacterium
CGCTATATTCCTTATCAGATCGTGGGTGCCAGAAAGTTCTACGAGCGCAAGGAAATTAAAGATATCCTGGCTTATTTAAAACTGGCCTGCAATCCCAATGATCATCTCAGCCTGCGGCGGATTATCAATGTCCCGCGTCGCGGTGTGGGCGACAAGACCCTGGAAAAAATCGAAGAATTCGCCCAGCATGAAGGCATCCCTATTATGGAAGTGCTGGCCGATACCTCACGAGTGGCGGGGATCAGCAAGAAAATGGCATCTGCTCTGGAAGAATTCTATGGGATGATCAAGTATTTCGTATCGCTCAAGGAATCCAAGATTGATTTAAAGGAGATCTTGGACCAGGTCATGGAAATGAGCGGTTATGTGGAGGATCTAAGGAAAAACAACGCTGCCGATGCCCAGACCCGCATCGAGAATCTGCAGGAACTGCGATCCCTGGCGGTAGAGTTCAGTAAGGAAGGGATTGAAGATCTGGATGAATTTTTGGCTAGCATTGCACTGGTGCAGGATACCGATGACATTAATAATGCGGATACCGTGATGATGATGACCTATCACGGAGCCAAAGGGCTGGAATTTCCAGTCGTCTTTATGACCGGCATGGAGGAGGGAGTATTTCCTTCCTATCGGACGGAAACCGAGGAAGACATGGAAGAAGAAAGACGCTTGTGTTATGTGGGGATCACCCGAGCTTGTGAGAGGCTTTATCTGACCAATGCAATTTCCAGGCTGTTATACGGCTATGAAAGAAACAATCCCCCCTCGCGGTTTATCAAAGAGATCCCAGCTCAACTGCTGGCTTCACCGCATGTAAAAAAAGCTGCTTCCTGTGTTTTGGCCGAAGGTGATACCGTGATCCATCGAAAGTTCGGCATGGGTGTGGTTGTCAAGCTGCAGGAAAATCAAATCGCTGTGGTTGATTTTGAGCGAGCCGGAACCCGTACCTTGCGTCTGGACATTGCTCCCCTGGAAAAAATCAATTAGTAATTTAAAAATGTAAGCGTTATCAATAAGTGGTTATAAACAAATGATCTTTGCATAGCTTGTTTATAGCCGCTTATTTTTTCTGCAAAAATAAATGTTCAGAAAAATAGGAAAATTCAAAAGTCATACAGAAATATAACAATAAACATGAACACAGTTCAGTAGAGTGGAACAAATTGTGGGGAGGGTTGCTATTTTGTAGTAGTGTTGCGGTCGAATTGGGTTCGTATCAGTGCAGAATTTAAGGAGGGGATTAAATGCCGGGAGGAACAGAGCTGAAATTCGAAGTTTTAGCCAACAAAACCTGTGCCCTGTGCGGTGCTTGTCTTGATTGGTGCCCGTACATAGCCAACCTGGAAGATCATCTGGTAATGCGTTTCGACTGTAATGTTGCCGAGGGGCGCTGTTATTCAGTTTGTCCGCGTACGTTTGCCGATTGGCAGGCGATCAGTGCCAAGTATTTGCCTGACGCGCCTGCCAATCTTGAAATAGGGCCTTATTTAAAAGCTTATAAAGTAAAAGCGGTTACCGGTGTTGACGGACAACAGGATGGCGGTACGGTAAGTCAATTGGTGAGAACCATCATGGAAGATGAACTGGCGCAAACTGTTTTACTGACCGGGTCAGAGGATCATGTGACTCCCCAGCCTTTTTTATCCTCTGCGCTGGAGGATATTGGCAAAGCTGCTGGTTCAAGATTCCTGGCCTCGCCCGGGATGCGCAAGATCATCGCGGCCCAGCAACAAGGGGTATCGAAATTGGCTGTGGTCGGTCGTCCCTGTCAGATCCAGGCGCTGCGCAAACTGGATTATCAGCGTCCACCCCATAAGCCGGCCATGGAAGTTGTGAGCATCGGCCTTTTCTGTATGTGGTCACTGGGGTGGGAGTTTAAAAATTATCTGCACCAGGCTTTTCCAGGGGAGGAAATTCTGGCAATTGCCATCCCACAGCACGGTTTTGAAGTAACTACTGATCAAGGTATTCATGAAGTGCCGTTTGATGAAGTAAAACCATTTATCAAATCAGGCTGCAGCTACTGTCTGGATATGACCTCAGAACTGGCTGATATTTCTCTAGGGGCTTTCGAGGCTGAAAAGGGATGGAATAGCGTGATCATTCGTTCCCCATTGGGACAGGATCTTTTCATCAAAGCACTGGACAAAGGATATCTGCAATGTGAAGAATACCCCGAAGATGAGCTGCTGCGCCTGAAACAGGCTTCACTGACCAAAAAGGGACGAGGATTGGAGAACTTGCAAAAAGCATTTGACCGGGGAGTAAAGCCTTTTATCGATATGAACAACGAGATCTACAAGCAGATCAAAGCCATGGCGGCAGAAGGGGCGGTGAAATAGATGGAATGGATGATAAAGGCTGATCAACCGGGGCAAACCTTCCTCATGCAAGGCAACGAAGCGATTGCGCGGGGGGCTCTGGAAGCCGGAATTCGTTTTGCGGCGGCTTACCCCGGTTCACCATCCTCCGAAATCTTAACCATGCTGGGCCATGTGGCCGATGAAATGGAAATCTATGCGGAATGGTCCACCAATGAGACCTGCGCTCTGCAAGCATGTCTGGGCGCTTCTTTTGCCAAGGTTCGTTCGCTTTGTATCATGAAGCAAAATGGTCTGCTGGTGGTAGGGGATGCTCTGCACAGTGCTTCGCTTTCCGGTGTAAAAGGGGGACTGGTGCTGGTGGTGGCGGACGATCCCAGTGCTCATTCCAGTACCAACGAATTCGACTGCCGTCACCAGGCGCGGTCGGCCTCCGTGCCGATGCTGGAGCCGGCCAATATGCAGGAAGCCAAAGACATGGTCAAGTGGGGATTTGAACTGTCTGAACAGCTGCAGCAACTGGTAATGGTGCGGACCGTAACCCGTATTAATCATGGTCGTAGTAGTGTAACCCTGGGAGAGATGCCGCAGGAGAAAAAATCTCCCGCGATGATTGGTGAATGGGATCGGATGGTGGCTATTAATTGGTTTAAAGATGCCCAAATAGCCAAGTTGGATCAAGCCCGGGATGTTTTCGAAGAAGCTCCTTTCAATTCATATAACGGCCCGGAGAATCCGGATCTGATGATCGTTACCTGTGGAACCGGCTGGTTATACAGTGTTGAAGCAGTCGAGGCGCTGGGCTTGAAAGACAGCGTAGGCATTTTAAAATTAGGAACCACCTGGCCGCTCCCGGAAAAATTTGTGGTCAAGCATTTAGCCCGCAGTAAAAAAGTGTTGGTAGTGGAAGAAGTTGACCCCTTCCTGGAACAGAACATTGCCAATATCATCGCCTATCATCCTGAGCTGAGGCTTGAATTGGTAGGACGTCACGGACAGAAAGTAATGCCGCGCAACGGCGAATTAAATCCGGATGTAGTAAGGAATGCCATAGCCGGCTTGACCGGTAAGAGTATTAAGGAACCTCAGGTGGAGATCATTCCTGCCGAAGAAGCACTGATCTTGCCGCCGCGGGAATTAACCTTCTGTGCCGGTTGTCCCCATCGGGCCTCTTTCTTCCTGCTCAAACAAACCCTGCGCATTCAGGAAGGGC
>CAYRIA010000160.1:0-4274 GCA_964424175.1 uncultured Oscillospiraceae bacterium
CCGCGAGAAAATCCGCGGCAAGGTCAAGGTGCAGGGCCGCCACAAGAAACAGTCCGGCGGCCACGGCCAGTTCGGTGACGTTTGGATTGAGTTTGAATCACAGAACGAAACCGAGGATCTGGTCTTTGCAGAGAACGTTTTCGGCGGCAGCGTCCCGAGGAACTTCTTTCCCGCGGTCGAAAAGGGTCTGCGCGACAGCATCCAGAAAGGTGTGCTCGCGGGCTATCCGGTCGTTTTCCTCAAGGCGACCCTGGTTGATGGATCCTACCACCCCGTCGACTCTTCCGAAATGGCCTTTAAGACGGCCGCAAGCCTCGCCTATAAGGCTGGCCTGCCACAAGCCAACCCCGTGATCCTTGAGCCGATCGGCTACCTCAAAGTTACGATTCCCGACACCTACATGGGCGACATTATGTCCGACCTCTCCAAGCGCCGCGGCAGCCCCATGGGCATGAGCGCAAATGACGGCCTGCAGGTCGTTGAGGCTGAGGTTCCCATGGCAGAAATGAGTGGCTATGCCATTGACCTGCGCTCCATGACGCAGGGGCGCGGTAGCTTCACCTTCGAGTTCGTGCGCTACGAGGAAGCCCCCGCGATGATTCAGCCGAAGATCATTGAAGAAGCCAAGGCACTTGCCTCCGGCGACGAGGACTGATAACAAATCATTAGACAGGGCCGGGATCATTGATCCCGGCCCTGTACCATGCTCCGACGCTCCGCCAAATGATTGACACTCTAGCAGGATAGTGCTAAAATGACTAGTGGCGCTTATTAAGTTTTCAAAAACCTGTGCAGAATATCTATCCGTCTTTCTGCAGTATCATGTTCATTCAACGCAATGGAGGTCCTATGAAAAAAAGTAAGCAGGACGGCGTTTACTTCTTTTGGTCAACGTCGATTATTTTATGTATGTTGGCGGCTGTGTTCGTTCTCGGCTTCGCATCCTGCAGCAAGGGTGAGCCGGTCTTCTCCCCCGATCCTTCACCTTCACCCATCAATTCCACTGAACCCGTGCCCTCCGGCGGCGAGGAGACTTCTGCGCCTCCTGTTAGCGCGTCCCCTGTGCAGGGAGTTGACGCCCGCCTTGGAGAAACAGCGGATATGGGGCAGGAATACATCGACAAATTTGTTTTCCTTGGCGACAGCACGACCTATGGTCTGGGCCATTACGATGTCGTCCCCGATGAGCAAGTCTGGACACCCGCCAGCGGCACGCTGACACTGTCCCTTTGGAACACGGCGACCATTGTCTATCCCGAGGACGGCTCTGAAATCTCCATCGTGGACGCGGCGGCAAAAAAACAGCCGGAGTACCTGCTAATTACGCTCGGAGTCAACGGCATTTCCTTTATGAAAGAGTCGTATTTTATTGAGGTCTACACCGCGCTCGTTCAGGCCGTGCAGGAGGCAAGCCCCGACACCAAAATCATCCTGAACTCTATCTATCCTGCCACTGCTCGCTATCCGGAGTCTACCGGGATCACCAACGAAAAGATTAGTACCGCCAACGGCTGGGTCGAGCGCATTGCAAACACCCTTGGCGTCCGCTATCTGGACAGCGCTAGCGTTCTCAAAGACGAAAATGGCAATATGCCTGACAGTCTGGACAACGGCGGCGACGGCCTGCACATGAACGCGGACGGATATATGCTAGTCATTGACTATGTGCGCACGCATGGCTATGAATAAACACTCTGACTGAAAGTAAGGTTTAGTCTTATGACGAAGAAGCTCCTTGTTCTGATTTCCGCCCTTCTGGCTCTTAGCCTGCTTGTCGGCTGCGGCGGCTCCGCAAAGGTCAAAAACGACGTGCCTGTAAACGATATTGCCACTGCTGTCGCCTCCGCCCTCGGCAGCGACGACTTTGTGGCCGTTGCAGACTATTATTATGCAGGCTCCATGCAGATGGATGTCTCCGGCTTCGACGGATACACCGTGATGCTAAATTCAAGAGGTATCAACATTGATGAGTTCGGCATCTTTAAGGCAAAGGACGCCTCCGGTGTCTCAGCGGTCAAAGCTGCGGTAGAGGCGTATCTCCAGATGCGCAAGGATACCTGGATCGCTGAATATATGCCCGAGGAGCGCCCGAAGCTTGATGATGCAGAGATCAAAACCCTTGGCAATTACGTCATGTATGCCGTTCTCTCCGACGCCGGCAAGACAAGCGCCTTCGGTGCGTTTGAAACGGCACTGACCGCGTAAGCTATCGTTGCTCACGATGTTTTAGCCGGTGTCGGCGTCCATTCTCGCAAAAATCCCTGATTCTACACGGATAGGTGGGTAATATATGCCAAATTCAAAGCATACAAAGCCACAAAGTGGGGAAAAGCGCGCGGCGATCGCCAAGGCGCTCATCCTGCTCGCCCTGCTTGTTGTCCTGGCTGTTCTTGTGCAGGAGAACATCAACGTCGCCTCGTCGCCAACAGACAGTGGCGGTGCGCTGGAACAGCCGAGCAGCACACCCTCTGAGACTTCAAAGCCGAACCCGACCGTGTTGCCGGATATCCCCGCGCTGCCTGAATTCAATCCCCAGGCTGTGGACAGCACAAAGCCGGAGCTGCTCATCTCCGAAACCGCGCTCCAGCTCGACGGGCAGAGTATTGACGCCTACAGCTTCTCAGATCCCATCGACTTTGCCCTGCCGCAGGATTATACGAGCGTAGAAGGTATTGTGACCTTCCGTGGCAATAACTTCCGCGACAGTGGCGCTTACGGTACGGCAGACATCGTAAATAAGAGCTTTGCGGACGACTTTTGGACAGTGGAAACCGCCTCCCTCCAAGCGCCGGACGGCGAGGTCTGGACGGGTAGCGGCTGGGTCGGCCAACCCTTGATGATGACTTGGCCGAAGGAAGTCCGCCAGCAGATGAACATGTATGACTGGGCTAAAAAAGCTGAAACGCTGACAGAGGTTATTTATGCAACGATGGACGGCAGTGTCTATTTTTTAGACCTTGAAAGCGGCCAGAAAACCCGTGATAAGCTCTTTTTGGGCTATACCTTCAAAGGCGCGGGTGCGCTTGACCCCAGAGGTTATCCTATCCTTTATCTAGGTGCCGGCTACAACAGCTCCCGCGGCATTTCGCGCGTATTTATCATCAATCTGCTTGACTGCTCTGTGATGTATGAGTTTGGCGCGGCTGACCCCTTCTCCCTGCGTGGCAGGCTCTCGTTTTTTGACGGCAGCGCCCTTGTCGACGCCGAGACGGATCGACTCATCTATCCGGGGGAAAACGGCATCCTGTACATAATGAAGCTCAACACCAATTATGATCCTACGGCGGGTACGCTCTCCATCGCTCCCTCTGAGTTGATTCGCTGGCGCTATAACGGCACGCGCACCACGGCCAACACTTTTTGGCTTGGTATGGAGGACAGCCCAATTATCTGGCGCGGCCACATCATCATGTCCGACAACGGTGGCAACCTGATGAGCCTCGACCTAAACACGCTCACCCTAGATTGGGTACAGAATGTGCTGGACGACACCAACTGCACGCCGGTGCTTGAACTGGAAAACGGGCATCCCTATGTCTATACCAGCACCTCCTTCCACGGCGGTTGGCGCGCACCGTCAAACGGCACAGCCACGATCCCCATCTGGAAAATCGACGCCGTGACCGGCGAGATCGTCTGGCAGAAGGACTACACCTGCCATACCGAGAGCGGTGTCTCCGGCGGGACGCAAGGTACACTTGCCATTGGCAAGAATAAACTTTCGGACATGATCTTTGTCCCCGTTGCGCGTACACCTGACCCCAACACAGGCATTCTCGCGGCGATCAACAAGAAGACCGGCGAGGTCGTCTGGGAGGTTCAGACGCAAGTCTATAGTTGGAGTAGCCCCGTTGCGGTCTACGACAAGGACGGCAACGGCTATTTGGTCTACTGCACGGCCGGCTGGTACATGTACCTGATCGACGGCTTGACTGGCAAGGTGCTCGATTCTATGAATGTTGGCGGCAATGTTGAGGCCTCCCCTGCCGTGTATAACAACACAATCGTGGTTGGCACCAGAGCACAAATGATCTGGGGTGTCAAACTCGCATAAAGCGCGAATCAATATTTGGACGTCCGCCGGAAAGAGGGCGGGCGTCCTTTATTTCGGCCCTGTTTTTCGCCATTATATGAAAAAACATCTTGCATTAGCATTGGGTTTGTGGTAACATAATTAAGCGCCGTGAGTGGCGCGAAGTATATCCGGGTGTAGCGCAGATTGGTAGCGCGCTTGAATGGGGTTCAAGAGGCCGCAGGTTCGACTCCTGTCACTC
>CAYRIA010000161.1:0-4264 GCA_964424175.1 uncultured Oscillospiraceae bacterium
CGACGACGCGCCAGAGGTCAGCAAAAACAAGCCGAGCGATGTGATCCTCGCGCCGCCCATCCGCACCATACGCGAGCTTGACATTCAGGGCTACTACGAAAAGAGTGAGCGCTTCGACCAGCTCGAGCTGCTGATCGAGTCCTGTGTGAAGTCGATTTACCAGATGCGCACCATCAAAAACTATCAGATGGGACTCGATCAGCTGGTGGAAAATACTCCGGGGCTGTTTCACCTGCGCGCCATCGAAGCGCTGATGAAGCATATCATGTCGGATCTTTCGCAGCTATTCGGCATCAGCGACGCCTATATCTGCTGCCTGCACGAGCAAGCGCATTACTTCCTCGGCATGGGCGAATACGTCGCCTCGCGGCGCAATGCCCTTGCCGAACTGGATAAGCGAATCGCCAACCCCTCTGCAAATGGCGAGGGCGTTGCGCTGTACCGCGACGACGGCAGCTGCTTTGGGCTGCTTAAAATCGACTGCCCGCACAGCGCGGGAGAGACGCTTCCCTCGCTGTGCGCGATGTACAGCCGGCAGGCGGCGGCCGCCTTTTTGAACGTCTTTATGCACACGGAGCTGAGCGAGAAAAACACCTTGCTCAACCGTAGCTATTATGACATCATCAAGGCGCTGCGCAGCATGGTGGACGCGCGCGACACCAGTACCCGCGGCCACTCGGACCGCGTCGCCTACTACGCCGTGGAGCTTGCGCGCGCGCTTGGAAGGGATGAGGCCTACCTGCGCACGGTCAAAATCGCCGGGTTGTTTCACGACGTTGGCAAAATCGCGGTGCCGGACGACATTCTGCTAAAGCCCGGCCGGCTGACCAAAGAAGAATACGACCTGATCCGGCAGCACCCGTCGCGCGGCCGCGAGATTTTAAGCTCTCTGTCGCAATTTAGCAACATCGACCCCATCGTGGCCGGCCATCACGAGCGGGTGGATGGCCACGGCTATCCCGACGGCTTGCGCGGCGATGAAATCCCTGAGCCGGCGCGCATCATCAGCATCGCAGACGCCTTTGACGCAATGACCTCGCACCGCCACTACCGCGACGACCTGACCATCGAGCAGGCGATCGTGCAGCTAAGAGACGGCGCCGGCACGCAGTTTGACGCCGGCTTCGCCCTGCAGTTTATCGAAATTCTGCACAACAACCCATCTTTGAAAGACGACGCCGAAGCGGCGATCGTCCTCCCGGACTATGCGGAGGACATATTATCATGATAAAAGATTATCCGCTTTACGAAGCACACCAATATCGCACGATGATGGAATTAGTCACCACGCTTTCAGAGCGCTACGGCGACCATCCCGCCGTCGTCTGCTTTGACCGCAGAGGCAATCCGCTCTCTTATTCCTATGCGACGCTTGCACGCGACAGCCTGGCGCTCGCGCGCGCGCTGCGTGCGCGCGGCTTTGCAGGAAGGCACATCGCAATCGCCTCGGAAAATGGGTACCTATATCTGGTTTGCTTCTTTGGCATCATCATCAGCGGAAACGTGGCCGTGACGATCGACATCGAACAGTCCGCCGATACGATTGCCACGATGTTGTCGATATCCGACTGCTCGGCGGTCTTTGCCAGCGCGTCGGTCTATGAGATCTGCCGAAACGCCAACAGCAGCCGATCTGTGCTGTCCATGGACTCGGGCGACGGGGAGTCGGCCGTCTCGCTGATCGCGGCCTTTGCCGAAGACGAGCGCGACCTTCCACAGACCGACGAACACGCCGTGTGCATGATTGTCTTTACCTCCGGTACCTCGAGCAGCCCCAAGCCGGTGATGCACAGCCAGTACGGCCTGCTCAAAAACGTCTATGAAAGCGTGACGCTGATCCACGCAGAGCCGCGAATCTTCTCCGGCCTGCCCTTCTATCACCTCTACGGGCTAGCCTGCTTTGTGCTCTCGAATCTGCAAAAGGGCATCACGCTGGGCATCAACAGCAATCTTAGGACCTTCATGCGCGACTTTTCCACCTTCCAGCCCGGCTCGCTGATGGCGGTGCCGCTGATGATGGAGGCGCTTTACAAGAAAATTTGGGACGCCATCGAGCTCGCCGGCAAAAAGCCGCAGGTCAAGCGGCTGGTGCGGCTGTACGTCCAGCTCGACCGCCTGGGCATACACAAAAAGTCAAAGATCCTGCTGTCGATCAAGCAAAGAGCGCTGGGCGACCTTCAAACCGTCTGCTGCGGCGGCGCGCACATCTCAAAGCAGATTTTAGAGGAGCTGAACGCCTTCGGCGTGCTGGTCATGGAGGGCTACGGCATCACCGAATGCGCGCCGCTGCTCGCGGTCGCCCGCAACCGGCAATATCTGTTTTCCTCCGTCGGCAAGTTGCTTTCGGGCTACGAAATACGGTTTGAGGACGGCGAGATCGTCGTGCGAGGCGAATCGGTGATGAAGGGCTATTACGGCGATCCGAAGACCACCGCCGAGTGCATCCGGGACGGCTGGTTTTACACCGGGGATCTTGGGCGGCTCGACCGCCATGGGTTTTTGTACATCACCGGACGCAAAAAGAACCTCATCGTGCTCAAAAACGGCAAAAAGATATCGCCCGAGGAGGTTGAGGCAACCCTTTCGGACATCCCGCTGATCGGAGAGCTCGTCGCATACGGCGTCCCCAGCGGGCAGAGCGCCGACGACGTGAAGCTGGCGGTGATGATCTATCCCGACCCCGAGCGCACGGCGGGGATGAGCCGCTATGAGATTCTAAGCGCATTGCAGGAAGCGGTGGACGAGAAGAACAAAGCGCTGCCCATCTACAGGCAGGTCCAGATGATCAACATCCGTGACCAGGCGTTTTCGAAGACCACGTCGCGCAAGATCAAGCGCGACACACTATAAGGCATCCATGCCCCTTGGAGAATCATCATGTTAAAGGTGCTCGAAAATATCATCTATCAGGTGACGGGGAAATCCGGCCTGACGATGAATACCGACTTTGTCAAAGACCTTGAGCTCAACTCGCTCGACGTCATGAATATTATCTGTGCCTTTGAAGACAAATACGACGTGGATATCCCGACGCGCGACGTCTGGCAGATGCGCAATGTGCGCGACGTGATCGCCTATATGGAAAAGCGTAATTTTAAGGCCTAGCCCCATATGATAGCCATGAGCAAGAACAAGACAAACGAATTTTATCTAGCGATATATCCGGCCGAGCGCAAGGGCGAAAAAACTTCGCTCATCCTATCGCAGGCGCGGCGTTTTGCCGCTGATCACGGCCTGCCGCCGCCCGGCGACCCGGAAATCATTCGCGGCCAGCGCGGCAAACCGGATTTTGCGGCGGGTGCAAACTTGCATTTTTCTTATTCCGACAGCGACGATTACTGTGTCATCGCCGTGGGCGCGGCCTGCGTGGGCGTGGATATTCAGGCGCTGCGCGAGGGCAAGCTCGAGCGCATTGCCCGTCGGTTTTTTCATGCTGACGAACAGGCGTTTGCCGCGGAGAACAAAGCGCACTTTTTCGACGTTTGGGCCGCCAAGGAGAGCTACGTCAAATATACCGGCGAGGGAATTACCGAAGGCTTTTCCACGTTCAGTGTCGTGAAGGACGGGCGGATCGCCCCACGCACCCTCGGAAAACAGTTGGTTTTTTACGACTTCGACCCCGGCTATCGCCTCTGTCTTTGCGCCGACCCCATCTTCCGGGTACACGCCCAGCTTTTTCTATAGCCCGCGTCATGCCATCCTTCGGGCAATCAAATAAGCCTTCGCAGACCAAGGCGGTGTCGTGAAGGCTTATTTCTTTGGCTATTTGGCTATCTGGAACAGCGACAGCGTCTGTTTTTCAGCTCTTCGACGTGCATCAGGGCTTCGCCAAAACGCTGGAAATGCACAATCTCCCTTTCCCGCAAGAACCGCAGTGAATCGAGAAGATCCGAATCGTCGCACATGCGCATCACCGCCTCATATCCGGCCCGTGCTTTCTGCTCTGCCGCCATGTTATTGGTGAAGTCGGCAATCGGATCGCCGGTACAGGCAATATAGTCAGCGGTCCAGGAGTTTCCGTTCGAATTGGCCGGGAACGCACCCGAATCGTGATTCACATACCATGCATCCATGCCCGACGCCGCCAGTTCTTCCTTGGAAGCGCCCTTCAAACAGCCCGCCAGCATCGCGCCCAGCATCTCCCAGTGTGCCAGCTCCTCTGTCCCTATGTCGTATGCACAACAGACCCGTTGGCACGGCAATTCACCCACCAAAAAGACCGGGCCGCAGCGGATGCAGGCCTGGCTCGATCGCTTCTCCTATG
>CAYRIA010000162.1:0-4255 GCA_964424175.1 uncultured Oscillospiraceae bacterium
AGGTGCTCTATTCCATCTCCAACATCCTCATCCAGGCCAATATCGACAGCTTTGGCACCAATGCCATCGCCGCCATGTCCGCTTACAGTAAGGTGGATGTGTTTTTCTGGACCACGCTGGAGTCCTGCGGCATCGCCATCACGGCCATGTCCGGCCGCTTCTTCGGCGCAGGCGACCTCCAAAGCCTTAAAAAGAGCGTGCGCACCGCCCTGCTGTTCTGCGTGGGCATTTCTGTGGTGCTGACTGCGCTGCTCCTCGCCTTCGGCCGGCCGCTCTTTGGCCTGTTTACCGACGATCCGGAGGTCATAGCCCTCGGTTTGCAGATTCAGCGCCTGCTGGTACCGACTTTTGTGCTGTTCGTTTTCGTCATCATCCTTGGCGGAGCCCTGCGCGGCATGGGCCACTCCTTCGTGCCGATGCTGATCACCTTTGTGGGCATCTGCCTCTGCCGCGTGCTGTGGATCTACACCGTTGTGCCCCTGCGCCCGGAGCTGATGACCACCATGACCAGCTATCCCATCACCTGGGCGCTCAGCTCGCTGGCCTTCATAGTCTATTACCGCAAAAAGCTGCGAGACGAGCAGCGGCTGCACCCCGTGTAAACCCAGGGCATTCAAAAAGTCCGGTGAAAATGTTCACCGGACTTTTTTCTATTTGTCCTCATCGAAGCCGTTAGGGTGTGCGCGGTGCCAGCGCCAGGCGGTTTCAAGGATGGTGTGGATGCTTTCGTAGTGCGGCTCCCAACCGAGTACATTTTTGACTTTTTCACTGGAGGCAACGAGCACAGCAGGGTCGCCCGCACGGCGTTCCCCAAACACAATCGGGATTTTGTGGCCGACAACCTCCTCCGCCGCACGGATGACCTCACTGACCGTGAAACCCACACCGTTGCCAAGGTTGAAAATGTCGTTTTGACCGCCGCTAAACAGGTAGCGCAACGCTCGGACATGCGCCTGCGCCAGATCGCAGACGTGGATATAATCGCGCACACAGGTGCCGTCTTTCGTAGCGTAATCTGTGCCGAATACCCGAATTTCGGGCCTTGTGCCGTTGGCGGCCTGCAAAATGATGGGGATGAGATGGGTTTCCGGGCTGTGGTCCTCGCCGATGCGTGTGCTCGGATGCGCGCCGCAGGCATTGAAATACCGCAGGGAGGTATAGCGTATGCCGTGGGCGAGACTGGTCCATTTGAACATTTGTTCCATTGCGAGCTTTGTTGCTCCATAGGCGTTGGTCGGCTCTGTCTCGTCGGTTTCGAGGATGGGAATGCGCTTCGGCTCGCCATAGGCGGCCGCAGTGGACGAAAAAACAATTTTATCAATGCCGTTAGCAATCATGCTGGCCAGCAGCACTTGGGTTCCGCCGACGTTGTTGGCATAATATTTCAGAGGGTCAGCCATGCTCTCGCCGACCACGGAATAGGCGGCGAAGTGCACGACAGCGTCAATTTTCTCGGCCTTGAAAAGTGCGTCCAGAAAGACCCTGTCGCGGAGGTCGCCGATATAGAGCTTTGCGTTTGGATGGACGGCCTGTTTGTGACCGGTTTCCAGATTGTCGGCGACGACGACCTCAAAGCCCTCGTCCAGCAGCTCATAAACCGTGTGCGAGCCGATATAACCAGCCCCGCCGAGCACGAGAATTTTACCCATAAATTCCCTCCGTTTCACTGTTTCCCCGACGAAGCCGGGTATTTGCGGTACCTTATGCGAGCTATGCAAAAACGCATCCGGCTCAATGCTTTGGCTTCATTCGGCGCAAAGGTATTATACCCCTTTATGACTGCTCTGTAAAGCATCCTCTAACGCGTTAATTCTGCGCTTGTCCCGATCTTCGCTTTGTGGTACCATGATAGAGCAAATAGACTTTGCCGAATTGCGGCATGGAGGAGGAAGCAAGCATGAGCATCAACTGTGCCGAGCTTTTTACGCGCCACTTTCCTTTTTGGGATAAGCTCAGCGAGACGGAACGGGAAGAATTCTGCAGGCAGACATCGTTTGCCGTGTACCAGAAGGGGCAGAACATTCATGGGAATGCGGGACACTGCACAGGGGCAATCTTCGTCAAAAGCGGTATCCTGCGTGCCTATATGCTTTCCGAAGAGGGCAAGGAAATTACGCTTTACCGCCTGTATCCGGGGAATATTTGTATGCTCTCGGCCTCTTGCGTGCTCCAGAGTATTACCTTTGACGTTTATGTGGACGCGGAGGTTCCCAGCGAAGTCCATATCATCAACTCCGGTGCTTTCGCCAAGCTCATTGACACGAATGTCTATGTGGAGAATTTTGCGCTCAAGATTGCGACTGAGCGCTTTTCGGAGGTCATGTGGGCGATGCAGCAGATTTTGTTTATGAGCTTTGACCGCAGGCTCGCTGTTTTCCTGCTTGACGAGTTAGCCAAGACTGGCGATGAGCTGGTTGCGCTCACGCAAGAGCAGATCGCAAAATACATGGGTTCGGCACGTGAGGTTGTTTCGCGGATGCTGAAGTACTTTTCAACGGAGGGGTTGGTCGAGGTTCAGCGCGGCGGCGTGCGCCTGCTTGACAAGGCCCGTCTGCAAATACTTGCTGCCGGGGCGCGTTGATGCACCCTAAGCTCTATGTGAAAACGTTCAAAAAATTTCCAAGATTTTCGTAGAGTTTGCATTAACTGCATCACAATCCTGCAGAAATATTAGTCCTTTGCCGTGGGAAATTGTTGCGCAAGTCTTGACTAGCCCCGGCAACGGCGGTATAATTTTTTTGTTGAGCAAAGACGCTCGTAACATGGCAACGTGGGACGAGCGTTTTTGTAACTGTCAAAGGCTTTTTCGGCTAAACGTCGATTGAGCCGTGTGAGATTGAAAGGGAGTACATATGAATTTGAGCAAACGTCTTCTTGCAGGCGCTTTGGCGGTTATTATGGCGGTGGGCCTTGCAGCCTGCGGCCAGACTGCCCCGGCGTCATCCAGCGACCAGCCCGAAAACCCCGCCGCTTCTTCCCCTGCACAGGGTGACAACATCCTGAAGGTCATGGTCGAGGTTGAGGTCGAAAGCCTCGATCCTCAGATCGCCACCCACGGCACCAGCTTTGAGGTCATTGCCAACTACACCGACGGTCTGATGCAAATGGACGCCGACGGCAAAGCGATTCCCGCTATTGCCGAAAGCTATGAGCTCAGCGACGACGGTCTCGTCTACACCTTCCACCTGCGTGAAGACGCAAAGTGGAGCAACGGCGACCCTGTCACGGCGGATGACTTTGTGTTCGGCTGGCAGCGTGCTGTTGACCCGGCAAACGCATCCGAGTATTCATACATGCTCAGCGACATCGGCCAGGTGAAGAATGCGGCAGAAATCATCGCCGGCGAGAAGCCCCTTACCGACCTGGGTGCTACGGCGGTGGATGAGCGCACCCTCAAGGTGGAGCTGAACGTTCCTGTCTCCTACTTCCTCAGCCTAATGTATTTCCCCACCTTCTACCCCATTAACCGTGCGTTCTACACCGGCCTCGAGACCGGCACCTTCGGCACCAGCCCCAGCACCGTGCTCAGCAACGGCGCTTTCATTCTAGACAGCTATGAGCCGGCGACCCTGGCCTTTAGCCTTGTCAAGAACCCCGATTACTACGATGCGGCCAGAGTTCAGCTCGACGGTTTGAGCTATCAGGTTATCAAGGATAGCCAGCAGGCCTTCCTGAGCTATCAGAACGGCGATCTGGACATCGTTAAGCTCAGCGGAGATCAGGTCGACCAGGTTAAGGACGATCCCGAACTCAGCGTGGTCGGCGCCGGCTACCTGTGGTACATCACCATGAACGGCCATGACATTCCGGCCCTGGGCAACGCCAACATGCGCCTTGCAATCACCAATGCCATCAACCGCGTCGAGATTGTTGAGGATGTGGTAAAGGACGGCTCTGTTGCCACCTACACGGCCGTGCCCCCGCAGTTTGCCGCCGGCCCGGACGGCAGCGATTTCAGTGGCGATCAGGATATGTTCAAAGATGTTTGCTCCGACGATCCCGCAAAGGCCGCTGAGTATTATGAGAAGGCCAAGCAGGAGTTGGGACAGGACAGCTTCACCTTTACCCTGCTGGTTGAGGATCAGACTGAAACCCAGAATGTCGCCGCCGTGCTCAAGGAACAAATCGAAGGCGCGCTTCCCGGCGTTACACTCAACCTTGAGGTTAAACCCAAAAAGCAGCGCGTTGCGGACATTCAGGACGGCAATTACGAGGTCTGCCTTACACGCTGGGGCCCCGACTATGCCGATCCTAT
>CAYRIA010000163.1:0-4232 GCA_964424175.1 uncultured Oscillospiraceae bacterium
TTATGCGCGGAAATATCCCCAGGCTTAAAATCGCATAAAACCGAGGACTTCGGCCGTCAGGCACAGAGACAGCGGCGGAGATTTCCGGCCTCGCGGCGGCAAACGTGGCCAAACCGTCGTCTCCTGGGGTGGCAAACAGGCGGAGAAGCGCCCACGCAACACGCTGTCCCATCGGCACTTGCACCGGAAACAGAAAACCCGTCGAATCGGTGGAATCGACGGGTAGGGAATATGGGGTGGTGGAGCAAATTTCTGCGAATCGGTGACCTGTCTCTGTTTTTGGCATAGATGCGAACCAAGACCACAGCTTTTAGCCCATCAATTATGCCACTTTCCAACGCCGATTTTAGCCCTTTCTGTGGTCATCTTCTGCATAAAGAGACGCGGTTCGAGTGAATTTGGATAGCATATAAAACCGTGGCCATATTCCTGCACAGCCTATGGCATCACAATTTGCTGGCTGATGCCAGCAATCGTTTTACGCTTCTGCGGCCTTCTGCGCCTGCTTCTCCTTCATGCGCCGGAGGACGTTGGCGGCGATTATGATGGCTTGCTGCAAGTGAATCGGAAGGTCGGGTTTCGGTTGTTTCGGGGCGCTCATGTTCATCTCCTGGTTCAAACGGTGGCAGTACGCCGGCACCTCCGGCGTTGTCCATTCAATTACCCGCCGAAACCAGGAAAGCAAGTCGGAAAGGTGGTGAAATCCCTGTAAGCCTTCGCTATAACGAAGGGTGATGACACGCGTTTTCACTGCCAATGTCTCCTGAAAAAAAACCGAAAATTGAATCGTCCAGGGGCTGCGCCCCTGGACCCCACGCCGCTTGCAGCGGCTTGCCGCTGCGGCTTCGCCGCCCCTGCCGGGACGCGGCAAGACCGCGCAACACGGCGAAAGGACGGCAAGGACTATGGAACCGCCCTCACGAGGCGGAAGCCCAGATTGTAGTGCCGGGACGACGGCGAGCCCCCGGCGCGGGCCGCCGAACGGCAGATCCTGGCATCGTGGTACCAGCAGCCGCCCCGGGCGACGCGATAGGACCCGCCGGCAGCGCCTTTGGGATCCTGCACTGCACTGCCGGGATATGGACCATACCAGTCCTGGCACCATTCCCACACGTTTCCATGCATATCATACAGACCCCAGGGATTTGCCTTCTTCGTGCCCACCGGATGCGTCATATCACCGCTGTTCTTATCGTACCACGCCATCTCGTCAAGATTCCCGGCATAACCTCCGGTAGTCCCCGCCCGGCAGGCATACTCCCACTCGGCTTCGGTCGGCAGCCGGAAAGTACCGACTCCCTTGCTGTTAATCTTCTCAATGAACTTCTGGCAATCCTCCCAGGAGACCTGTTCCACCGGCAGCGTCGCCCCCTTGAAGCAACTCGGATTCGAGCCCATGACCGCCTCCCATTGCGCCTGGGTCACTTCATACTTGCCAAGATAGAACGACCGCGAAATCGTCACCTCATGAACAGGCTTCTCATCAGAGTCACCGTTCTCAGACCCCATCAGAAACTTGCCTGGACGTATGAGAACGAGATCAAGCATAACTCCGCCGCCAAGATCCACGGCAACTACTGATTGAAATGCGCTTGAGTCTTCCTTACGGTCGTCAGACTGCCGTCTGCCGGCCTGAAAATCCTCTTCCACTAGTTGAATGCTCGTGCTGGGCTGCCCGACAACATGAAAAATAAAATAATCTCCCCGCTTTCCGCTGGTTGGGCAATCCGATGCTTTTTCCACCATATCCTTATTAACTGCAATAACAACCATGCCTGGCTTCAACCGACTGCGCCCAGCTGGTCCCCCTGCGTCTACACGGACGACCTCAACGCGGTTAACTGTTTCCACAATCCCCTTTTTTCTCATCTCCTGTGGAGTTATCGTCCGAAACTCAATACCCAATGAAGCTTGCTCATTCTTTCTTGCCTCATTTTTTTGTCGGATACGTTCCTCCTCTGCGGTGCGCTTGGCCAGCAGTTCGTCTGTTCTCTCTTTGCGTTCTGCCTTTTCCTTGGCTTCCTTTTCAATTTGAGCCTGCTGCGCAGCCTTTTCCCGCTCTATTTTTTGCTGTTCGGCAAGTTTGGCTTGGCGAGCGACCTCTTCCTGCTCAAGGCGACGCTGTTCTTCGATGCGGGCTTTCCTGGCGGCTTCTTCTGCCTCTTTGAGTTTCTTCGCTTCAATCTGCTCCTGCTGGGCAGTCTTCTCTTTCTCAAGTTTGCGTTGTTCGGCCAGCTTCGCCAGGCGCACTTCCTCTTCCTGCTCTATGCGACGCTGTTCTTCGATGCGGGCTTTCCTGGCGGCTTCTTCTGCCTCAGCATTCCTTTGAGCATTAATCCGAGCAGTTTCCTCAGCCTCTGCCTGCTTGCGAATTATTTCATCGGATTGTTCGCGTGTGGTTACACCACCTTCACGTGACCACACTCCACAAAAGGCATCAACTTTATCCTCAAGGTGATACTGCATCTTAAGGCAATCTTTGCAGGGTTCTCCGTTTGCCCCATTATGGCATTCAGACCGCTCTACCCGCCAACGCCACAGGGCAACCACATATTCGGCTTCTGAAACATTACCAGTAATTAATTGCACAAAATTTGCCGGCACGTTAAAATATTCTGTAAAGTCTCCACTTGCGAGTAAGTGCTTCTTTCCACGATTAACCGCTTCCAGATGTGTTTCGCGCTCCGTTCCTGGGAAAAATGTGCAACCCAACCAGAGAGTCCCCTTTTCTGCCTTCCCCTTGACGATGATTTGGCGCAATTGATTTTGAACTTGCAATATGCGTCCCCTTGCTTGGCCATTACCCTCACGGGCAAACGATGAAAGAGTGATGATGCAGAACAGAAATGCCATGATTTGTTTGCAGTTGTTCATAGAAAAATTCCTGTTTTGGCTTCATGTCATTCAAAATGAAAATTGCACTTGGTGTGAGCTGCATTCATCGTTGCTTGCACAAAGTCAATGCTTGTTTGTCTGTAATGCAAGTTCACAGCTGCCAGCTGGCACCCTGCCGGCGAAAACCAGCTTGTTCTGAAAATCAGCCGGACTTGCGGTTTCTGGTTTCAGCAATACTCTCTTTGCACTCCAATTCATGAACAAACACCCCAGACCCCCTCGATGAAGATTGCTCTTTCATCATGATCCAGCCTGATGTAAACTCCATCTTAATCCATCCATGTAAACCAGATTTTCCCATGTTTACAAAGTTCCGGGCAGAACGAATATTTTATGCGATAGTTGACTCAGAAGGCGGGCTGGCTGTTTTTTCGTCTGTTGGCTGACATTCATCATGCCCGTTAACAGCTGGAGTTTTGCGGGTATTGATTTCGATTTGAAGGAGTATTGGAATAATAAGGAAGAGAATCATGGAGCAGAGAGCGCCGCCAATGAGGTGAATAGCTTTCTGACGGTTTTCCTTGCTGATGACCTTACTTCGCTCTGAAGCGATGACCGCCTCTTCAAATTTTGAACGGTAGGATATGGACAGTACGCCATAGTTGTAAGCTTCATCCGGTGAATGTTTTTCGTTGTATTTTTTGGCATCCTTCATGAAGCTTTTGATGCCTTTGATGAATCGCCCCCGGTACTCGTCATCCTGTTCCAATAGCCAGTGGGTAAGGAAATCGTAGTATTTTTTATCCATGCCGTAGTTGCTTACGATGTCTTCAATATCATCACCGAATTTTTTTTCTATTTTACGTCGTTCGGATATCTCGCGGTAGTCTTTTTTGCTATTGCCTTGGGTGGTTGCCGAGGAAGCTTTTTCTGCTTCGACAACAGTTTCAAAACCGGGGATCTGGACTTTTTTGGCGCCGGAGAAAACGAATTTGACAGCTCCCCAAGCCATTACAAGAATGCAAATGAGGACGACGATGGCGGCAGCAACACGACAGACGATGAATACTTTGTTCAAGAAGGAATTGATCATGGCAACGTGCTCCTTTACTTGTGTGGATGTACTTCGGTTTATTGACGATATAGTTTTTTGGTATGAAAAATCTTGTGATGAAAGTTTCAGAAGTCTATTATGGCAAAAGATAGTTCTATATTCAGGACTGTCAAGTTCAAATGGATAAAATCGCCAAAATTCCCAAATTTATGCAGTAATGCTATTTGCGCTATATCTCAGCCGGCTGCCTCCCATTACGCTCCCCATCAGCAATCCCATATTTACTGTCCCGATAACAGGCAAGCCCCTGCCAAATTATTTCCCTCGGTGACATGAAAAAATA
>CAYRIA010000164.1:0-1134 GCA_964424175.1 uncultured Oscillospiraceae bacterium
GCTCCTATGCCGCCTTGTATTTCTCTGACCCTGAGAAGCTGATTTTTGTACACGAAGCCGAAATATACTTGTATAAGCACGACATGAGCCGGCTGAACAAGAACAAACCGCCCGCTCCATATCAGGAATTCAGTGCTCCGTTGGCCAAAGCCATACGCCACGGGATCGACGACGGCAGCGTGCGGGACGACCCGGATGTTGAGCTTCTCTACTACAACGCCTACGACGCCCTGCTGGGTCTCATTCAAAAGATGTCTATCAACGGCTCCGGCGGGGTAGGGGAGTGCAGGGAGGCTTCGGAAAAGCGTCTGGAGCATTTTTGCGACCTTCTCACCCGGTCCTTCACGGGCTGAACGAAAGCGCGTCTTTCGTTCGGAACCGCGAGAATAGAGAGTCATTATATTTTAGTTAGGGGGAAAAATCCATGTCCGAAAAGAAGCTCCCGCAGCAGGGAGAACACCGCAACCAGAATATCCTTTTGGTGATCCTGACCTTGGCATTTACGGCCACGTCCATGCTCGCAGCCGCGCAGCCCATTCTCGTGAACATCGCGGTCAACGTCCTTCTTCCCGTCGCCATCATGGTTTTCGGCAAGCTGGTTTTCTTTGAGCGCCTGAAGCTCACAACGCTCACTCTGCTCCGGACTGCCATTATCTTTGCGGTATTTAACATCCTCGACCGCCAGCTGTTCGTCAACATCGTCCTGATTTTCCTGGTCATCAACATCCTTGAGGCTACCTTCACCGACATCTTCCGCTACAAAAAGTACTGGAACGGCATCACCGGGCTGGTGCTGGCAGGCTCTGTCTTCTTCCTGCGCGGCTCCTGGCTCGATTTCACATCGATGACCGAGTTAGGCTTTTTCGCAAAGTTCTTTCATATGTATGAGTTCCACGCGGCCAGTATGATTGGAACAATCTGCTGGATTATCGCCTACACCATCTGGAATTGGATTTTTGTCACCAACGAGTTTTCACCCGCGGTTGCAAAGCTGCATGTCGGCATTCTCGCCGCCCCCATTTTGGGAAGCCTGATTACAGGAACGCCCGGCTACTGGCTGACCTTCCGTGCAAGCTCCCTGGCCTTTGGTGGCTGTCTCCAGATCACGGAAAAGGAATTCGTTGAGACCAATCT
>CAYRIA010000164.1:1234-4139 GCA_964424175.1 uncultured Oscillospiraceae bacterium
ATTCCCGGCGGCTGCGGCACCAGCTTCCGTCGCGGACGCTTTGAGTTTGAGGTTGCCCTGCACCAGCTCAGCAGTATGGGGACAAAGGAAAAGCCCGGCCCCCTTCGTGAGCAGTTTAAGCGCTACGGCATTGAAGACCAGATCGACTGGGTGGAGATCAAGGAGCTGTTTCGGGTCAATTTCCCCGACGGTACGGGGGTTTCTTTGCCTGCCGACCGCAAAAAGTGCGAGACCCATCTGATTTCCCTGTTCCCCGAGGAGAAGGACAGCATTCTGCGCTATTTTGAAACCGTCTATGCCTTCTGCGCGGAATCCGCCGCATTCGCCGAGAAAAGCGCGCAGAGCACCGGCGAGCCGGGCGCTCTCAAAAAAGCCATTATGAAAATTGGCTTCCCAAGGCTCTATCCCACGCTCGCCGAATATGCGCTGAAAAGCACACAGGAGGTGCTGGATGAGTTCTTCAAATCTCCCAAGCTACAGCTTGCGCTGAGTGCTTACTGGTGCTTTATGGGTATGCCGCCCGCACGTTTCCCCTGGGCTATCCTTGCCAAGTGCACAAACATCTATATGGAGGATAAGCCCTTCTATCTCAAGGGAACTTCCATGGTGATGAATCAGGCGATTATGGAGGCCATCGGCCGCATGGGCGGCGTTGTCCGGCTCAACAGCGGTGTGGAGCGCATACTCGTGGAAAACGGTAGGGCCGTAGGTGT
Organism: uncultured Oscillospiraceae bacterium; assembly: GCA_964424175.1. GTDB lineage: Bacteria > Bacillota > Clostridia > Oscillospirales > Oscillospiraceae > UBA2658. The sequence continues at coordinate 1,948 of CAYRIA010000164.1, forward strand.
TGTGGATGAAAACGGCCTGGAATACCGGGCGAAGAAGATCATTTCCAACATTTCGCCTCTGGCGACCTACGGGGCGCTCCTTGACGAAAAGGACATCCCCGAAAGTGCCCGTGAATATCTGAAGCCCTACACCGTGGGCATCTCCGCCCTGACCTGCTTTATCGGGCTGGACTGTACGCCTGAGGAAATTGGCTTTACCACCTCCTTCACCCTCAACTACGAGAGTTTGAACGCCAACGAGGACTTTAAGGACGCTTACCGCCTGCTGCCCGATAACGACCCCCTTGTTGCCACCTGCTACACGGTAGACGACCCCAGCATTTCACCTCCCGGAACCAGCATCATCACCGCCGGCACACTCAAATACTCCGCGGAGTGGGAAAAGCTCACCCCGGAGCAGTATTATGAGAAGAAGTATGAGGCGGGCAGGCGCATCGTGGCGCGTCTTGAAAAGATGTATCCCGGCTTTACCGAGCACATCGAGGAGATGGAGATCGCAACGCCGATGACCCACATGCGTTATCTGAATCATCCCGGCGGAGCCATCTACGGCTATGAGCAGGATCTCATGTCCTCTGTGTTCTTCTTCCCCGCGGAAAGCATGCTTCCCGACCTGGAGTTTGCCAGCGGCTGGGTGAATGCCTGCGGCTTCGGTCCCAACTATATGTTTGCAGACAAGGTGGCAACGCGCGTTGCAAGTGAGGTGTAAGTATGGCAAAGACACTTAAAGAAACTCTGCTCGGCACCCTCGTGCATGGCGAGGAGGTTCTGGAGGATATTCGCGTAACACGGAAGGTCTCTCCCGATAAGCTACCTCTCGGCAAAGAGCCGAATGTTCGCATTGCCCAGCTCCACGCCAAGGAGCTTTCCCTGGTGGTCAGCGCAATTGAGGACACGGGCAAGAATGCAAAAGTTTTCCGCCTGAGTGCGAAGAACGGTTATCTGCCCCCTTTTGAGGCAGGCCAGTACATCAACATTTTTACGGAGATCGACGGGGTGCGCACCAGCCGTCCCTACAGCATCAGTTCCTCCCCCCGCCAGCGCGCTTATTATGAGATCACCGTGGCGCGCACAACAGGCGGATTTGTCTCAGATTATTTTCTGGATCTGGTCAAGGTCGGTGATACATTTGCGGCAAACGGCCCCGCAGGTGTGTTCCGCTATCAGCCCGTGTTCCACAAAAATCATTCCGTGTTTCTAGCGGGCGGCAGCGGCATTACGCCCTTTATGAGCATGCTCAGGGAGGTTCTGGAGGCGCATCTGGATCGTCGGGTCACCATGCTTTACGGCTGCCGCTGTGCAGAGTCTGCGCTCTTTCACGAGCAATTGCAGGCATACGCGGAGACCTTCTCCAATTTCTCCTACCATCTTGTGGTTTCCGATGCAACGGATTGTTGGACAGGGGAGACCGGCTTTATCGACGGGAAGCTGATCACAAAGCTCGTGCCGGATTTGAACGACGCGACGTATTACATTTGCGGCCCACAGGTGATGAACGACTTCTGTAAAAAAGAGCTGGAAGCTCTGGGCATCCCTGAAAAGCGGATCCGCCGCGAAATGTTTGGCGCCCGCCGCGACATTGATCAGGAGGACGGCTGGCCGAAGGAGTTGAGCGGTCAGGAGATCTTTCGGCTGAGCGTCGGGGGACGCACCATCGACGCGAAGGCTAATGAACCCATTCTAACCGCGCTGGAGCGCGCAGGAGTTCGTGTAGATGTCTGCTGCCGCAGCGGCGAGTGTAGCCTCTGCCGCGTGAAGCTTGTTTCCGGCCGGGTATTCCTGTCCAAGGGCATCATGCTCCGCATGGCGGACGAGAAGTTTGGTTATATCCATTCCTGCAAGGCCTATCCTATCAGTGATGTGGAAATCATGCTGTAAGTGCGCGGAATAATGAGGGAAAGAGAGGATTAAGTACATGGGATTTTTCTTTCAAGGATACACAGGCACAACAGTTTTAGCTTTAGTCGGCCTTATTCTCGCCCTGGTTCTACTCAATGAGGTGACAAGACGCTGGAAATGGGCCGCGCTTCTGGCTTATGGCGTGGTGCCCGTCGCGCTCGTTGTACTGATTGCGATGGGCGTGGTGAGCAGCCCATCGAGCAAGACCTGGTTCGGCGTGGTCAAAACCTTTTCCGCACTGGCAGGTGTTTGGGGCTTCCTGCTCATCCGCTATACCAAGGTGGGGAACAAGA
>CAYRIA010000165.1:0-4073 GCA_964424175.1 uncultured Oscillospiraceae bacterium
GCGAGCTTGGCCTTGCCGGCAGCAAGCTGTGCGGAAGCGGCGTCAAGCTTGGCCTTACCGGCCTCTAGTTGTGCAGGTGCGGCTTCAAGCATAGCCTTACTCTCCGCAAGCTTTGCGGCGCCGGCTTCAAGCTCTGCCTTGCTCGCTTCATACAAGTTGACTTTCGCTAAAGTCTCCTCATAGGTGCCGAGGGCTTCAAACTGTGCCTTCTTGGCGTCCAGCGTCTTCTTGCCTTCCGCAAGCTGTGCTTCCTTTTCAGCCAGTGCTTCGCCGGTCAGCAGTCCTGCTTCCTTAGCGGCTTCGAGCATCTTGGCGCTGGATTCATACGTTGCAATGCCTGCTTCAAGCTGCTGCTTCAGTCCGGCAACCATGCTGTCATAAGCGGCCTGTCCGCCGGAGACGAGCTGTTTGCCCGCTTCATAAGCCGCGGTGTTCGCGTTCAGCTGCGCAAGACCGGCTTCATAGGTCGCCTTGCCCGCCTCGTAGGCCACTAAGCCCGCTTCATACTCCGCTTTTTTCTTGTTATACTCGGCAAGTCCCGCGTTGTATTCTGCAAGACCCTTCTGGTATGTAGCCTTGCCCGCCTCATAGGTCGCCTTGTTGGCGGCGAGTGTAGCCTTTCCGGCCTCATAAGCCGCGGTGTTGCTGGCGAGCTGCGCCTTGCCGGCGTCGTACTGCGCCTGAGCGGCTTCAAGGGTCTTCACGCCTTCGTCGTATTGCGCCTGACCCGCTTCGAGGGTCTTCAAGCCTTCCTCGTATGTCGCACGGTTGGCTTCAAGCGTGTTGACGCCTTCTTCGAGCTGAGCAATCTTAGCAAGGGTCTCCGCTTTTTCCGCTTCTTTTTGGTCCTTGATGTCCAAAATGTTCGTCTTAAAGCCGACAGCTCCCGCTGCAATTGCAAGCAAGCTCACGATGATCATGAGAATGCTGCAGACTTTTAGCATTTTCTGCCCCTTCATTTACAATCCTCCCAAAAATTATTTTACAGTCGGGTAATGCTTTTTTCCATATTCTCTCTACAATTATCACTTGACAAGTATATATGATACCTATTCAAAGCGCAAGCGATTAATGTCAACTTCCCCTCAAATGCACCAAAAATTGACTTCTTCGACAAAGTTAAACCTTTGACATTGTCAAAGTACACTAAACCACTAAAAACAGCGGCTCTGTTGTGTTTTATGGTGCATTCATGACTGTTTTGATATATATTTGTAAGCATTTGGAGCTTGCCGCGGATACGAATAAGGCTGTTGATTTGTCGGCGAAATCGGTATATAATTAATTAAATATGCAAAAGGATGTGTGCCTCTTGGAAAATATTCGCTATGACGAAAGGTCCAACTCTTTATATATCCTCGACCAGTCACTTCTGCCGAATGAGGAGCGTCTGATACGTTTGGAGACAGCGGAGGAAATGTATGAGGCCATCAAAATGCTCCGCGTGCGCGGCGCACCTGCCATCGGTATCTGCGCCGGTTATTGTCTCTATCTACTCTCCCAGAGAATTGACGCGGAAAACGCCGAGGACTTCTGCGTGCAGCTTGAAAAGACTGCGGATTATCTTAACTCCTCCCGCCCTACGGCAGTGAACCTAAGCTGGGCGCTCAGGAGAATGGTCACGCTGGCAAAGGCCAACGCCGGCCTGTCGCCGGACGAGCTGCGCACCCTTTTGCTTGAGGAGGCCCGCGCCATCCACATTGAAGATATTGCCATGTGCAGGAGCATTTCCGAGCATGGGCTGACGCTGGTTAAGGACGGCGACGGAATCCTTACTCACTGCAATGCCGGCCCCCTAGCCACCTCAAAATACGGTACAGCCCTCGGTCCCATCCTCTTGGGCACTGAGCAAGGGCTGCATTTCCATGTCTTTGCCGACGAGACGCGGCCTCTCCTTCAGGGCGCACGGCTGACTGCCTATGAGCTTTACAGTGCCGGTGTGGACGTGACACTCATCTGCGACAACATGGCAAACACCGTCATGCGCCGCGGATGGGTCGATGCGGTGTTTGTCGGCTGCGACCGCGTGGCGGCAAACGGCGACACGGCGAATAAAATCGGCACCTGCGGCGTTGCCATCCTCGCAAAGCACTATGGCATTCCGCTCTATGTCCTCGGCCCCACCTCCACGATTGACATGAGCTGCTCTACGGGCGCCCAAATCGAGATCGAGGAGCGTGACCCGGATGAAATCAAAACCATGTTTTATGAAAAGCCAATGGCACCGTTGGGCGTCAAGTGCTTCAATCCCGCCTTTGACGTGACTGACAACGCCTTGATTACGGGGATTGTTACTGAGAAGGGCATCTGCCGACCGCCCTATACGGAGAGCCTTGCGGCGCTATTCAAGGATTAAAGGAGAAAAGCTATGATCGTACCATCAGCCTGCAACGAAGCAAATAAGGGCGACATTGCCAAGGTCGTCCTGATGCCCGGAGACCCGCTCCGCGCGCAGTATGTTGCCGAGCACTATCTTGAAAATCCCATCCGTTTTAACGCCGTTCGGAACATGTTCGGCTTTACGGGTACTTATAAGGGCAAGCGTATCTCTGTCATGGGCAGCGGCATGGGCGTGCCTTCCATGGGGCTTTACGCCTATGAGTTGTACAATTATTTTGAAGTTGACAGTATCATCCGCATCGGTTCGGCCGGAGGAGTATCTGAGGATGTGAAGCTTCGCGACGTGGTAATCGCCATGGGTGCCGCTACCAACAGCGCCTATGCCGACCAGTATTGCTTCCCAGGCACTTTGTCCCCAATCGCAAGCTACTCCATGTTACGCGATGCAGTGGAGGCAGCGGAGCGCATTGGAGCGCACGCCGTGGTTGGCTCGGTTTTCACCGCTGACCAGTTTTACAACGCCCACCCCGCCTATGCCGAGAAATGCCGAGAAATGGGTATACTCGCCGTGGAAATGGAGACGGCCGGCCTCTACCTCACCGCAGCAAAGGCTGGAAAACAGGCTCTTGGCATCCTCACAATCTCAGACCTTGTTTTTACCGGAGAGGGCCTTACTGCCGACGAGCGGCAAAACAGTTTTACCGAAATGATGGAAATTGCGTTAGAAACCGCGTGGAAGTCCATCAATTAAAGTGCGTCCGCTGATTTGCGGGCAGGAGCGTTTATGAAATATAGTTCCAAAGAGTTCCTTTCCATCCCAAATATTCTCGGTTACTTTCGCATACTGCTAATCCCGTTTTTCCTGAGTGCATACATGCAGGCCGAAACCGTGAAGGACTATTACCTCCCCGCGGTGATCGTCGGGGTTTCTTCGCTGACAGACATGCTGGACGGGCTGATCGCACGTAAATGCAACATGGTGACCGAGCTGGGGAAGCTCATCGATCCTCTGGCAGATAAGCTGACGCAGGGGGCGCTGATCTTATGCTTTATTCTAAAATACCAGTACATGCGTTATCTTCTGCTTCTCTATATTGTCAAGGAGAGCTATATGCTGATTGCGGGCCTAGTTATTTTACGGCGTAATGGCCGCAAGCTCAACGGGGCAAAGTGGTTCGGAAAGGTCAGTACGGCTCTGGTCTATGTGGTGATGTTTGCACTTTTCCTTCGGCCGATCCTGTTCCCGCAGCTCGGCGAGGACATCGTTAACTTCTTGATCGCGCTTTGCTTTTTTGCCATGCTAAGCACTCTGCTGCTCTACATTCCCGTCTTCATTAAACTCTACCGCGCGGCGCCCGAAGCCTAATCCCTTGTCTATTTTGACGAGAGAAGGGGTGAGAATGCTTCACTTTAACTATTTAAATTCTCAAATTTCTAACTTGCACCCATTTTTCCGTTGACAGCGAAGATGCGATGCGCTAGAATGACCACAACAAAGGCAATGACTGGGAACAAGTAGGTCGTGATTCTTCCTCCAGAGAGCTGCCGGAAGGTGCAAGGCAGCAGGAAGCCTCCGTCCGAATACATCCTGCGAGCTGTGCGCCGAAAGCGGTTTTTCCGCAAGTAGACCGCAACGGGAACGCCCGTTACAGCGCTGGGGTATCGCGTTTTTACGCTGCACCCGACGAGGCCGCTTCCGTGAGGCAGCGGTAAACTGAGGTGGTACCGCGGAT
>CAYRIA010000166.1:0-4058 GCA_964424175.1 uncultured Oscillospiraceae bacterium
GCTACCACACCATCGCTCCTTACATCTGGAAGTCCGGCCATATGTACTCCTTCCAGGGCTACACCGCCAATCAGGCATTCTGGGACAGCCTGCCCGAGATAGCCCGTACTACCATGACCACTTGCTGGGAGAATCTTCAGGACAGCTACAACGATATGCTGATAGCTGACGAGGATAATGTGTACCAGAAGATGGTTGACGAGGGCTGCACCATTACCGAGGTGGACCGTCAGGCGCTTCTTGACCTCTGCTCCGACTATTGGCAGACCAAGGCCGACAGCATCGGCGACACTGCCGTCACTTTCCTCAACGCCATCAACGCTGCACGCTGAGCGGCGCAGAAGATTTATTCATAATATTAAAACTGCATATACGGGGTACGCCCCGTATATGCAGTCAGTATAGGTATGCTCCCAGAGAGCATTTTATTATGGCAGAGATTGGCAAAATAAAAGCAAAGTCATCAGGACCCGGCAATTTGATCGAATAATAAATGCGCGAACTATGCAGCCGCATTGGAGATATACATTATATTAGACAAGTGCGTTAGGAGGATGCAGGATGGAATTTAGAGGTTTTATGAGCGAATTCATTCGCTCTGAATTGGAAGACGCCGTCGGCACTGAGAATGTCAGCACCAACAAGGGTGACAAGCTGGCATATGGAACAGACTATTTCTGGGTCTCCAGAATGGTAGTGGACAAAGGCGGGGAGCCTGCTCTTCCTGACTTTATTGTAAAACCCGGCACAGCTGAGGAGATCTGCAAAGTTCTCAAGATCGCAAATTACTACAAGATACCGGTTCAGACCTGGGGCGGAGGCTCCGGCACGCAAGGCGGGGCGCTACCTATGGCCGGCGGCATTCTGCTGGATGTCAAGCGCATGAACAGACTCCTTAATATTGATACGGTTTCCGGCACTATCACCTGCGAGACCGGCATGGTGTTCCAGACCCTTGAATGGTATGCCAATGAACAGGGCTTTTCCGTCATGCATATGCCCTCATGCCTGACCTGCTGCACAGTCGGCGGAGCTCTGGCTCACAACGGAATAGGCATCCTCTCCACCAAATACGGCAAGATAGACGATCAGTGTATGTCCCTTGAGATAGCGTTACCCAACGGCGAGCTTATCAATACCGCACCCGTGCCGAAGCATTCCTCCGGGCCGAATCTGCTTGGAATGTTTATCGGCTCCGAGGGGACACTTGGCGTTATGACCAAGGCCACTTTCAAAATGGTTCCTCTGCCCGAGGTCAGGCGTCACCACGCGTTCCTGTTCAAGGATATTTCCACCGGCTACAGCGCCTGCCGCGAGATAGTCCAGACTGTCACACCCTCAATAATGCGCCTTTGCGACGAAGCAGAGACTGTCTCCCTTATTAAGAAGGTCATTGGCTTTGAAAAGAAAGGTTCGTTTATGAACCTGACTCTGGAAGGTAAAAAGAAGATAGTCGACGTAGAGGAGGAGTACGTTCTCGAGATCGCGAAAAAACATGGCGCGGAGTATCTGGGCACAGAGTACGGCGAGAAGTGGTTTGCAAACCGCATTACTTTCTTCTATCCCGGATATATGATGAGCAACCCCCAGATGTTCGGCACTATCGATACAACCTCTACCTACGACAAGATAGAAAATATATATTGGGCCATGAAGCATGCAGTCGAGGATACTGGCTCGAAGTACGGCGTCCGTTTCATATCTCACAGCTCACACTGGTACGAGTGGGGCTGCATGAACTATTCCCGCTTCATCATTGACAATCCGCCGGAGGATCAGGAGGAGTGCATCCGCGTACATAACCAAATATGGAACGCCGGCGTCCGCGCCGCCATTGCCAACGGCGGTGTCATCAACGACCACCACGGCGTCGGGCTCAAGCTGTCGCGGCTGATGAAGGAATCTTACGGTCCTGCTATGCAGGTGCTTCAGGGCCTGAAGAGCTCTCTCGATCCCAACGGCATAATGAATCCATACAAGCTCGGCCTATAATCGGCAAAGGAGGAACTAGAATGTTTTCCAGTGACAGTTCAAGACAGGCGGACAATTGCAGATTTTGCTGGATGTGCCGCCATATTTGTCCCGTGGCCGGAGCGACCGGCAGCGAGGCGTGGACGCCGCGGGCCAGAGGCCTTATGGTTTCCATGATAGAGCGCGGCACACCGTATGACGGCGAGATTGCCGAGACGATGTATCACTGCACCATGTGCGATGCCTGCGCAAACGACTGCGTTACGGGCTTCAAGCCCACGGATTTCATCCGCGAGGCCAGAACGCTCGCCATTGTCAACGACTTTGCGCCCGCCGCCATCAATAAAGAAATCTCCAATATCATGGAAAAGGGCAATGTGTACGGTCTTGAGGTGGATGAAGCCCTCTCAGCGGAGATAGCAAAGCTGCCCGCGACGGCGGACACGCTGCTGTACATCGGTCAGAGCGGACGCACTGTAGCTTCCGGCACGGCGCTCAGATTGATGTCGCTGCTGAAGAAGGCCAAGGTGGAATATACTGCGCTTATGGACGAGCTGCCCTCCGGCGCATTCCTGGCAGACCTTATGGGCTATACGGGAGATGTTCAGGCAGTCGCCGCGAAGAATGCCAAGGCAATTGAGGCTGTCGGCGCAAAGACAGTCATCGCTCTCGCACCTTATGACGCCGTCATGCTGCGTGATACTTACGGAAAATGGAATCTGCTGCCCGGCGTGGAGATCGTCAGTGCTCCCGCGTATATCGCCGGACTTATTGCATCTGGCGTGCTCAAGTGCCGCAAAACGCAGCTGAGCGCCTCCGTTCAGGAGCCGGTCAAGCTGACGCGCGGCCTCGAAGAGGAAAAGCCGCTGCTTGACATAGTCAATGCCTTGGGTATAGACTATATCGAGCTTTTCCTGCACGGTAAAATGTCCCGCTGCATCGGCACACCGCTAATGGAGCTGTACGACGCTCAAGTAACCCGGCACATGGTGCAGGTGCGGTTGGACGACGCACGACGCCTCCATAGCTCCGCCATCATTACAGCAAGCGCGGACGATTACTATATTGCCGGCAAGTACACGGAGGACGATGTGAAGATAATCGACCTGTTCGCGCTGCTCGACGAAAATTGCTGACAGCAGGAGTAAAAAATGTCGAATCATCTGACCTTGGGCGTAGATTTTGGAGGCGGTTCCTCCAAGGCTACTCTGATAGACGATACCGGCAGGATAATCGCAACCGCAACGAAGGAATATCCTGCACATTTTTCACACCCCGGTTGGTATGAGCAGGACGCGGACGATCTGTTTGACGCCTTTGTTGACAATGTGCGCTCCTGCCTTGAGCGTTCCGGCATTGACAGCGGGAACATAGTCGCCATGGCTCTGGATGCGGCGACACATATGGCCGTATTCTGTGACAGGGATGACAAGCCGCTTCGCCCGATCATCCACTGGTCTGACAGCCGCTGCTCCGAGCAGGTGGCAGTGCTCAAGCGGGAATATGCGGACGAGCTGCAGCGAAATACGCTCAATTCTCCAAGCCCCGCGTGGACTCTGCCTCAAATAATGTGGCTCAACGAATACGAGCCTGACGTAATAAAAAACACCGCCAGAGTCTATTTCGCCAAGGACTATATACGGCACAGAATAACCGGAGATTTTTGCACCGACTCCATCGAGGCTATGGGCCCGATGCTCGCAAACGACCACACGAAGCAGTGGTCCCCGGAGCTCTGCGGTATTGCGGGGCTGGATATATCCTGCTTACCGGAGATAAAGGAGCCTACAGACATCGCCGGCTATGTCAGCTCCGAGACAGCGGCTCTCACAGGACTCAAGGAGGGAACCCCTGTCATCATCGGAACCACCGATACTGCGCTGGAGGTATATGCCTCCGGAGCTGTCAAGGAGGGTTGCGCTACGGTCAAGTTGGCTACAGCCGGACGCATCTGCCCGATAACGTCAAAGCCAATTGATAACTACCAATTTTTCAACTATCGCCATATCATTCCCGGCCTCTGGTATCCCGGCACTACAAGCCGCACCTGCGCCGCATCCTATAAGTGGTACCGTGACGTGTTCGGC
>CAYRIA010000167.1:0-3172 GCA_964424175.1 uncultured Oscillospiraceae bacterium
TCCCTCGCCAAGCGCATCACAAGGTTGAGGGGCAAGGCGTTTCTAGTTCGCTTGTTCATATGCGCCGCCTCCGTTTCGGGCCGTTCCCGGTGGTAAATTCGCGTTCATGGTCTGCCTCCAAAAGGAAAAGCGGCCCACAATTGTGAGTCGCTTTCAGATTCATTATGCCGCGCAAGGGAAAGAAAAACCCGCAGGCGCGTTTGCCTACGGGTCACTATCCAATTTTGACAGCATAATCATATCACAGGTCAAGAGTGACAAACAATGGCATAGTTCTCACCTGTGAAGGTTTTCAGAAAAAGAATTGCGCATTGCCTGTCTTTTCAAGACGAGACATGGTTTTCACGCGCAAAAATTGTTTCTGATGTCGTCCACTTCGCGGAGCGCCCGATAATGTGCCCGATAGACAGAGCGGAGATCACAGTGAAGCATTTCTGCGATTTGCTCCCAAGTGTATCCGCTAAAATAACGAAGCTCCAGCAGCATCCGATATTGCGGGCATTCAACACATTGCAGAACCGTGTTTGCTTCCCGTTTGAGATCGACAAGACGGTCGATATCCGCGTTGATCTCGCGTTCCATGTCAACCATCTTCACAACGGTCGTCTCCAGCGACTGCAAATCCGGCGAATCACTTCTGGGCATGTCGCTCAAGGTCGCCGTAGCCTTTGTTGCGATAGACTTCCAGCGTTCCAACTGTTCCAGCTTGGAATCCACCAGACGGTCGATGAAGCGGATCTGTGAAAGGTACTCTTTAGCGTTCATCGGGCTGCTCCTTCCATGCCGTCCTGTAACTTCCACGGTATTCTGCCGCCGAAATACTTCTCGGAAATATGGGACTGTTGCTCGGCAGATAATCCCGCGATCCGCCTGTTCGCGCGGCTCTTGTCCCGGTCGTTCATCCACTTGGGCTTGAAAAACGCGCATTTATCGCAGCCTACGCATTTTCCAACTAAAAGGGCTTCGCATTTTCCCTTTTTGATCGCGAAACAATGCTCATCTAGCATTGGGGAACATCTCCTTCCGGTTTTCGTCGTAGCTGTGTACAGGAATGCCCAAGCGCATGGATTCAAGAATTTCAGCCTTCATTCCGTGCGTGGGCGAGCCAAACGTCCAAATCTCGTCGCACAGGCTCATCATTTCAAGCCCCATGCGCATCCCAGCCTCTCGCTGTTCGGGGTTGTCATCATCCAGAAACTGTGTGAACAGTAAGTGCGGCGCGAAAGGAATGCCGCCCTGCTCGAAAGCAAAGCGGCAATATTCACGCGCGTTCTGGCTGTTTTTCTCCACGTCGCCGCGATACGGCGAGCAGATAAAGATCAGAGGGTGATCCATACTGTTACCTCCCATCCCCATTAACCATTGTTGATCGTGTTCCATGTTTCGCGGGGCATGGTCGCGATCTGCCAGCCAGCGCCCTCCAACATCGTCGCTCGGTCATAGTTTTCAGCGTCCTGCGATGCGCGCGTCACCGCGTTGGAAAGGCCGTAGAGCGACAAATCGCCGCCGCTGATGAGGTGCTCAAGAATGCCGTCCGATTCAGCCTTTGTGAAACCAAACTGATCGGCGGTCAGTTCCACCACATTGGGGATTCTGCCTGTGATCCTCACGCCCGTCGCTTCCCGCAGTTTTCCGACAATCATCTCAAACCGCGCTTCCTCCGTCGCGCCGCGCACAACATCGCGCAATTTGAGAAGAAAAGCCTGATCGTCTGCAGCAATGGCTTCATCCGAAAACAGCTCCCATGTGCTTTCCTGCTCCCGGCCAATGTGGTATTTTTTCTGACCGAGATCATTCACACACATGCCGTTCAGGCAAACAAGCCGATAGACAAGCGGCATGACGGACACCGAGCCAAGCCCCACCTCGGAGTTAGAAATCATGACGCCGGCCTGTACGATGTTGCCCGGAACGACCTCCGCCTCCAGCCGTTTGTTGACAGCCTTTAGATACATGCGATTCTCCGTGACCTCGCAGCTCTCAATCGTGACGCCTTCCATCTCGGAAAGGATCGGTAACGTGGCGGAAGCGATCTGCGCGTTGTCGACGCGGCGGTATCGGTCAGAAAGAAATGCGCGCGCGTCTCCGTCCAGCGTGCGGATGGTCTGGCGACCGTCCCTTGCGCCCAGCCAACTGTTTACGTTATTGGACAGCAGCGAGGGCAGTTCCGTCTGCATCTTGTCGTAGTATTTCGAGGGAATCCCCAGCGCCGAACCAAGCTGACGGTGAAAAAGCCCTGTCATGCCGAAGCTCTCGTTACGTTCCGCGTCCTGTGCGTGAAGAAGGGAAACCTGCGAAGCGTCATCGTTCATGCGAATCGCCCCGGCGTCTACCACGAAATCCCGCTTACTGTTCTGCTGACGGACCAGCTCCGCCGCGACTTCCTGCAATGTGCGTCCCTGTTTCATGATGAAAACCTCCTTATTCGTCGTTGGTACGTTGCTATTAAAGTAGCAACCCCGTCCTCGGTAAGGGAGGACGGGGTTAGGGTGACGGTAGAATCAGTCATTAGCTGCGACGTTATGAAGCTGCTCATCCTTCCGCATCAACTCCAACACACATAACCAATCGGCTTTCACACAACCTTTCCCGCCTTTGCGGTTATAGGCCTGTGTGATGTTGTTCGCCATGGCTTGTGCAGTGTCGCGCATATGACCGCGGCTTTTCTCTGCTAACTGCTTGACGTTAACAACTGACAGATCCCGCATGAAGCGGTTGCGGTCAAACACGTCATCATAAGCGCGGAAGAATCGGCTCATGCCTTCGATCACGACCTGCGAAAAACTGCTGGGGTCTCCCTTCCATGTGTCAAGGATCAAGCTCATAACATCCAGATAGCGTTTCTCGCCCCAAGTCTCATACAGCCTATAAGCCGTATTGACCGCGCTGATAACGTTCCAGCTGGTTTTGTCCTCCTTGACAATTTTCAAGCCCAGCTGGTTATTACATGCAAGAAAGCCCTTCGCCTTTACATCGCCGGAAATGATGCGAGCATTCAGTTTATAGCCGAACGCCACTTCTTTGCTGCATCCGTTCTGCATGGCGAAAAGGTAAGCCTCATCCTCCAGCTTGAGGTTATGATAGACGATGCACGGCACAAGGAATTCTTGCCCCTCATTCCTCTTGCCAGCCGCCGTCTTGGTGTGCGCACCATCGAAAATATAGTAGCTTC
>CAYRIA010000167.1:3182-3962 GCA_964424175.1 uncultured Oscillospiraceae bacterium
GGTCACAGCTGGAAACGTTTTGCATTTCACACCAACATTCGGATGAAAGTGCGACGCGAACGCCACCGATGGGGCTCAGCTCAAAGAATGGGGTGTTCTGGGGAACGGTCGGCGCAAGCCATGTCGGTGCGGCAACCGAAGACGTAATCAACGCGTCGGAATGTCCTCCCTTTGTGGGAACGGAGTTGAGAAGCACCTTCTTCATGGGACTGTTGAAGGTGCGGCGACGGTTTTTCCTGCTCATAGTAGTCATCCTCCATCTCGTTTTTGTCTTGGGTGTAAATGATGCTGCAACAGATCAAAGCAAATCACACATCCGCTTTGTTGTTGTGTTCGACGCCGTAAGTTTTAACCATGAAGTCATCGTAAACAGCGAGTGCGTCGGCATATGCCTTGTCGATCATTCCGCGCAAGCAAGCAGTATTATCGTCGCTGACCATGGAAGGCCTGTACTGCCGAAGATCATAGTCAATGCCGCCAACGAAACTATCGAGTGTACGCCTGAAAATCTCTACCACCTTAGGAAAATGCTCGGGGACGTCCTCAAGCGTACCCAGCGTGCAGAAATTCTTCGGCAGCGAAGCACCGGAAGCGCCCTGTGCGACGGTAATCACAAAGGGTTGCGACGGGGTAACGGTATCGGAGACGTCTGTGGTGTGCTCAATTTCCGACACGCGCTTCGTAGTGACGGGTTCGGTGGTCTGTGAAGCAACCTCAGCGGCAGCCTTTGAGGCGCTACTGATTTCCGCTTCACAATCTTTACATAGCGAGGAATAGCCA
>CAYRIA010000168.1:0-3946 GCA_964424175.1 uncultured Oscillospiraceae bacterium
AGTGCCGGACGAGACGTCGCCGATAACTTCGACTTCGACTGCGCCCTCCTGCCAAAGAGGGGTGATGCGTAAGTCTTCAATATGCCGCCGCGGCACATCCTCACACCAAACCGTCTGCCAGATACCGCTTTGGCCGGTGTACCAGATGCCCCCACGCTCGAGCTTCTGCTTGCCATAGGCTTCATCTCCGCCATCACTATCGTCAGTTACCGCAACTGTAAGGGTGAACGTGCCGCCGCGCGCGATATCCGTAATATCAAATGAAAAGGGCCAGTAGCCACCGGCGTGTTCGCCCAACAGCCGTTCGTTGCACCACACGCGGCAAAGTTGATCCACCGCGCCGAAATGCAGAAGCCGAACACGGCCGTCCCCTAAACGCTCCATTTCTATCCGCCTGCTGTACCACAGCGTTTGGCCGGGCAAAAGCTGTCTTCCCACTCCAGAAAGCAGGCTCTCGGGAGAAAAAGGTACGAGGATTTCCCCGTCCCAAACAGAGGGAGAGGTATCGGCCTCAAGGATCGCATATTTCCAGCGGCCGTTGAGACATGTCCAGTTGTTGCGCCTCATCTGAGGGCGTGGATAATCTTTGAGAGGGCACTCCCGGTCGATGTTTTCTCCCCAAGGAGTATACAAAGGCTGTAACTTGTTTGTGGCTTTCATGTTTCCTCTCCTTTATCCTATTCAACATAAGCTACGCCGTGGTTCGGAGGATTTTGGTTAGGCTTAGTCGCTTCAAAGGGATTCAATCCGCTGCCGGTACATGCGAGCCGCAAAGAGCAGAGGAACAAAGGCGAAAATGACAAGCGCGACCGCCCACATGTATATGGACTCCGTTGGGATATTTTCCGTGATGCCGTACTCGTTTACGATGCTGCCCGCACCGTTTTTTATGATGATGTTGCCGATAACGGTGCCGATCATCATCGGGATAAGTGTAAAAAATGCGACCCGTATGCCCTCGAACTGACCGCGGCTATCCTCGGGATAAAGCTGTTTTACCCACATGGTCATCGATTGTATCACGAGAACAAAGCCTGCACCCACCAAGAAAACGGCGACAAAGAGCGGCAGATTGCGGACGCTGAAAAGGATTACGGTATCCACCGTATCGGGGCGGGCGAAGAAGCTGAGGGCCAGAAGCCCCGCGATGTTAATGATTATGGCAATTGCTGTCACTAGGGGCGTTTTGTTGCGATTGATGAAGCTGATGGCGGGTATGACGAGAAGCGAAGCCAAGACGAGACCTAAACCTTGAATCAGGCCCATGCTTCCCGCATCGAATCCCATGCGGTAAATCATCCAATTGCCCATATGTACAAAGTAGACGTTAAACGGGATGAAGAATAAGGTCGCGGTAACGCAAACGAGCAATAGTTCTTTTTGTGAGAAAAAATCCTTGAAATTGAATACCGAAGCAAACTGCTGCCAGAAAGTTCCCTCCGGATGCGGCTTCAAATCTGGGGAATCCTTCAAAAACAGAAGCGACAAGACACCGATGACGATGACGAACAGACCCATGATCCAAAACAGGCGCTGGTAGTTGTCGTCGCTGCCGATAAGCATACCGCCCAGCACCGTACCGACAATGGTTCCGATAATGGGCTGTATAGCTAAGACGGCGCCAATCTGTCCGCGGTTTTGATCAGTAGTCATATCGTTGCTCCATGCACTGTACCCGAAATCGTTTCCCATTGAGCCGAAAAAGCTCATGACATCGTCAGCCAGGATCACCAGCACAGCTGCCCAGACGGAGGCCTTCGCGACAATCCCCACGGTGCCGCTTGTGATGAACTCCGTAAAACCGAAGAGAATGGTGCACAGCCCCCAAACGATGTACCCGATGGATATAAAGCGCTTGCGAGTACCCCTGCGGTCTGAGAGTGTGCCGAACAGGAAGGTGGAAAAGGTGGTTACAAGTGCGCTTGTGATGACCATCAGGGTGACGATGGTGGAATCCTTCGCGATCTTTGCGTAAACGAAGGTGTTGAACCATTGGTTTTCGATATTCCAGCACAGCTGCCCCGCAAGGCCAAGCCCCCACATCAGAATCCAAAACCGAACCGTCCCAATGCTGTTACTTGTTTTCATAGGCCCTCCAATTAATTCGGGAATGTTGTACAAATAGTATATAAAAAAGCGGCCTCAGTCAACAGAAATTCATAAAAATCATAATAACACAACTGTAATTTTTGTGAACAGCTTCTTATTCTGAAGACGGTTTTTGAGCTCTCAGACGGTTATACTTGCGTAAAACCGCAGTCTGCAGTCTATCAACTGCGAGTGCATGAGCATATTAAAGTCAGGAAATCTTGATTTGCATGGTTTTCCGGGCTTTTATACTGAAGCAGCTGGAAAGAGATCGAAATTCGTATCTATATTTTGGGGACGAAAGCATCAGGTCTATGAGGGACTTAAATAAAATGAAAACATCTGACATATACATATAGAATAATCGAAAAATACTAAACAATTGGGAACTGAAAGGAGGTAGCTAATGACGCATATTCGGGTAATCCGAAAGCCTGTTTTTTTGCTATTAACTCTTACAATCATGTTTATATTCGGCTCAACAAATGTTGACGCAGTAAATTTGTGGACAAAAAAGCAAACGACTGCGCATGAGATAGCTCAATTAGCGCGATCTCTAGACTTACGGGAAGATAGTCCAATAATTCTTGAGGCACAGCGACTTTGGTATGAGGATTATAAGGCAGAAGCAGAGGAGCAATCAATCGAGCCAGCATATACCGATGCTGATGCAGAGATTATCGCGAAGATATTGCATAGTGAATGCGGTTCGATACAAAGTGACACGGAAAAAGCCTGTGTTGTATGGGTGATTCTAAATCGTGTAAATGCGGGATATGGTGCCACGATTAAGGCGGTAGCTACATCTCCGGCACAATTTGGGTACAAGGCTAATTTGCCTATAAGGGATGATTTGCTCATATTGAGCTACGATGTCCTTTCCAGATGGGAGAGAGAAAAGAATGGAGAAACCGATGTTGGAAGGGTATTGCCGAAGGATTATTTTTGGTATTCCGGTGACGGCGTGCAAAACCATTTCCGGAATGCATACATAGGTGGTGCTCAATGGGATTATAGTTTAGCAAGTCCGTATATAAATTAGAGAAAATAATAGTATAAAAGACGACCGGCCGAACAAGCTGACAGCCTTAGGGTCTTGTTCTTTCTCAAATGCATTATAATATTCTTTCATCTCCCGCTCATAATTAAAATACTCCATCTCTAAAGCTGGGGGGCAATTTATCTAATCCATATCATCTGAATGTCCTTGAAAGCGTCATCAAATCCTGAAAACAAATAACAAAAAGAGCCTGTAACCATTGTGGTTACAGGCTTTCTTTCTGGCAGCGGGAGAAGGATTTGAACCCTCACATACGGAGTCAGAGTCCGCTGTGCTACCATTACACAATCCCGCTATATTCTATGATTTTCGCGGACGCAAGAATTATTATACTATATTATCCGTCAATGTCAAGTCATAAAACTGAGAAAAAAGCATAAATCAGCGCCCTTTCAAAGGGCGCTGATTTTGGCTGCTCGAACACGCCTTATTCCTACTTTTCCAGATAGCTCACGACCAGTTCATGCAGAAGCTCATCGCGGTCCAATCGGCAGATCAGGCTGCGGGCGTTGTTGTAATTGGTGATATAGGTGGGATCCTCGGAGAGGATATAACCGACGATCTGGTTGATCGGGTTATAGCCCTTCACCACGAGAGAGTTATAGACGGAGGACAGGATTTCCTTCATTTCCGTCTTGTTGTCGATGATGTTGAACTTACGTGTGGCATCCTCCATACTGATAGCCTCCCTTCTGCTTTCCTCTCCTATTATAGCAAAATTTTACAAGGAGTAAAGCGATCTTATATTACCATTCAGTTACATTTTGGCACAAAAGCTCTCATCTTATTACAGCGCCG
>CAYRIA010000169.1:0-3915 GCA_964424175.1 uncultured Oscillospiraceae bacterium
CATCAGGATTGCTGCGTCAATCCCCACGTTGTAGGGGCTTTCCTGCACGAATTTCTTCCACCAGGCGCGCTTGATGTTGTTTTTCAGCTCCACGCCAAGCGGGCCGTAGTCCCAGCTGTTGGCAAGGCCTCCGTAGATTTCGCTGCCGGGATAGACGAAGCCGCGGTTTTTGCAGAGGGCTACGAGCTTATCCATGGTTTTTTCGGTGTTCTTGAGCATAGTTTTCTCCTTTGCCCGTAACTGGCTGCCACGGGACATTCGTTTTTTTGACCCTGCGCGTCTAGAACGAAACGCCATATCTGCGGCTCTTTTTCCGCTATACCGCGTTAAATTTTTTTGGAATACACCAAGTATTCCTGCAAAAATTTGCCTTGTCAAGCGAAAAAATCGCTCGCAGCTCCGGCATTTCTTATCTATACGCGTAGGGTCTTAAGCGGAAAATCGCTTTTTTACTTTGTCAGTTTGCTTTTTTTGCCCTTTTCGTCCACGATGTAGACCCGGTCGAGCGTCTGCTTTGCGCCGCGCCGCCATTCGGCGAGGTATTCCTCCCGCAGAGCTTGGCGTTCCGTCTGTTCTGCCGGGCTCAGCTCCCGTTCGCGGGAGATGCGCGTAAGCGCGCTGATGCGATCAAGCTTTTGCTGGTCCATAGCTAATTCCTCAGGCTGTGCAGCGGCGCGGGGATGCGCCCGCCGCGCAGGACAAAGTCCAGGGGCGAGCAGGTGTTGACCGGCATGATCGGTGCGCTGCCCAGAAGACCGCCGAAGTCTACCTGGTCGCCGACCTTTTTGCCCACCGCCGGGATGATGCGCACAGCCGTGGTCTTGTTGTTGACCATACCAATGGCCGCCTCGTCCGCGATGATGGCTGAGAGGGTCTCGGCCGATGTGTCGCCGGGCACGGCGATCATGTCCAGTCCAACCGAGCACACGCAGGTCATGGCTTCCAGTTTTTCAATCGTCAGATGCCCGGCCTTGACAGCGGCAATCATGCCCGCGTCCTCGCTGACCGGGATAAAGGCGCCGGAGAGGCCGCCGACGTTGGAGGAGGCCATCACGCCACCTTTTTTAACAGCATCGTTTAAGAGGGCCAGGGCAGCGGTGGTGCCGGGCGCGCCGACGGAAGCTAAGCCCATCTCCTCCAAAATGTCCGCTACGCTGTCGCCGATGGCCGGCGTCGGCGCAAGGGACAGGTCAACCACACCGAAGGGTACGCCGAGGCGGGAGGAGGCCTCCTGCGCCACGAGCTGGCCGACGCGGGTGATGTGAAAGGCGGTCTTTTTGATCGTCTCCGCAACGACATCCAGGGGCTGGCCTTTTGCGGCCTTGAGTGCCTCATAGACCACGCCGGGGCCGGAGACGCCAACGTTAATTTCACACTCCGGCTCGCCCACGCCGTGAAAGGCGCCGGCCATGAAGGGGTTATCCTCTACAGCGTTGCAGAACACGACGAGCTTCGCGCAGCCGAGGCTGCCGCGCTCCCGGGTCAAATACGCGGTTTTTTTAATTATCTCGCCCATCATACGCACGGCGTCCATGTTGATGCCGGCGCGGGTTGTGCCGACGTTGACACTCGAGCAAACCAGATCTGTCTCCGCCAGCGCCTGCGGAATGCTGCGGATGAGCCGCTCGTCTCCGACTGTGCAGCCCTTGTGCACCAGTGCGGAAAAGCCGCCAAGGAAGTCGACACCGACGGCCTTGGCCGCCCGGTCAAGTGCGCGGGCAAAGGGAACATAATCGTCGGCCTCGCAGCTTTCCGCCACGAGCGCAATGGGTGTGACGGAGATACGCTTGTTGACAATGGGAATGCCGAACTCGGCCTCGATCTGCTCGCCGGTGCGGACGAGGTTTCCGGCATAGCGGCAAATTTTATCGTAAACTTTATCGCAGCTGCGTGCAATGTCCGTGTGCGCGCAGTCCCGCAGGGAGATACCCATGGTAATGGTGCGCACGTCCAAATGCTGCTGGTCAATCATTTTGATCGTCTGTAGAATTTCGCCCTGATTAATCATAGTTTGCTCCCCGGATCAGATTTTGTGCATGGCGTTAAAAATCTCCTCACGCTGGATGCGGATGTCCAGAGACATTTCCCCGCCCAGTGCGGAAAGCGCCCCACCCAGTTCCGAGAAGGGGAGCACACAGGCCGAAACATCCACAAGCATAATCATGGTGAAGCAGTCCTGCAGAATGGTCTGGCTAATGTCCAGAATGTTGACATTTTTTTCGGCCAAAAGGACGCAGATGGCCGCAATGATGCCAACCTTGTCCCTGCCGACGACGGTTACGAGAGCGCGCATAATAAAGGTACCTCCAATGTGGCGTGCACAAATTTTTCAGTCCATTGCACCCAGCTCATCGAGCGTCAGCTCGAAGGCGGGCATGAACTGCTGCATGAAATAGGAAAGCTCCGGCAGCGGGTTCTCCCGAAGAATTTTGAGAAGCTGTGCCTCCGCCGAGCGGAATTCATTGTTTCCGGCCTTGCGCTCCTCGATGCACTTAATGTAGGCCGAGAGCTTGTCCGCCGCCTTGACATAGGCGGCAATCTCCGCGTCGTCCTCCAGCAGCAGGGGCGCATAAGCGCTTTGCAGCTCCTCCGGCAAAAAGCCCAGCAGCCGCAGGCTTGCGCTGTGTTCAATCTCCTTGTAGGAGCGGCGAATGGCCTCGTCGTGGTATTTGATCGGTGTGGGAAGGTCACCGGTGAGAATCTCCGAAGCGTCGTGGTAGAGCGCGGCGGCGGCACATTTGTCGGGGGATACCTCGCGGCCGAAAATGTCGCGCCCGATCACCGCAAGACTGTGCGCCAGAACGGCGACCATGTGGCTGTGCTCCTGCACGTTCTCGGGCAGGCTGTTGCGCATCAGTCCCCAGCGCCCGATATGACGCATACGCGAGATCAGCGCGAAAAAGCTGTGCTTCATCTCAAGCTCCCCCTGCCGGAAACCGGCTTTGCCCCCACGCGGGGCTTTAATACGGTAAAAGTTATTCTAACACATATACACGAAAATGTAAATTAATTCTTGTGCAACAATTATGGGCTTTTCCGGACAAATCACGTGCCAATTCCTTGCGCCGTAAGCAAGGAAAAGAATCAGCCACCCCAAACCTTTCGGCTCGGGGTGGCTGGCTGCCGCTATGGCAGCTGGCAAGCAATTCGTTTACTGCGCGATATTCTCAACAAAGCGCATCAGGATGGCGGAAACCTGTGCGCGGGTGGCAGCTCCCTGAGGAGCAAGGGTGCTCGCCCCGATTCCTGAAATAAGGCTTCCGGCGTTTGCCCACTGCATGGCGGCTTTTGCCCAAGCGCTGATACTTTTGCTGTCCGTAAACTTCTTTAGATCGGCGGCGGCGGATACATCATATCCTTTGAGCTTCGCGTAGCTCATGAGGATAACAGCCATCTGCTCGCGGGTGATTGGGTCATCGCTTCCAAAGAATCCATCCCCATAGCCGGAGACAATGCCGTTCTCTGCGGCCCAGTCGACGGCCTTTTCATACCACTGGCCGGAGGTGACATCCCTAAACTTGCTCGCCTTCTTTGCCGTCGGCTCCCCTTCCATGCGCCAGAGCACGGTAACCAGCATGGAGCGGGTCATCGAAGTCTCTGGAGCGAACTCAGTTTCGCTGGTTCCGGAGAATAGGCCGTTTGCAAAGGCGAAGGAAACGTTGTTAAAATACCAGGCATCCCGGCCTACATCACGGAAGGGCAGTTGGCCGATAACATACTTGGAAAAGTGATCAGTTTGGAAATGAACAGTGCCCGTTGCCGCGTCATACTGTCCTGTGACAGCTTCCAGAATGTTCTTGTCGTTGAGATACCACACAACGACCGCCTCGGGGTTTTCCCCGAGCCTGAGCGTATAGGGTGCATTGACCTGTACGGTACCGGTTCCGAAATCAGACACCTGCGTGTCACCTGCAG
>CAYRIA010000170.1:0-3893 GCA_964424175.1 uncultured Oscillospiraceae bacterium
ATTCCCGTTTCAATCCACGCGCCCGCGAGGGGCGCGACATGCTTGACCTTCAAACATCGCCGCTCTTGATGGTGTTTCAATCCACGCGCCCGTGAGGGGCGCGACTGTTTACTTCTAATTCATCAAAAATATTAAATTTTATGTTCTTTTCACGCGAATAGCATAATTTTTGGAGTCTAATTTATTCGGTTTTCAAAGAACCGTTAAAATAGTTTAATCATATCAACAATATAATTATCGCGCGAACATCCCAGCTTTTTCTTGTCAACTTGAGGTTCGCGCAGCTAAAAAACAGGCAAAAAAATTCTCTAAACAATAAGCGGTCCCTCCTGATCGATGGACTTTTTTGCACCAATATGTTCCACACGCCGCTTCCAATTAGAGCCCAAAAAATAAAAGCGCAGACTATCTTCTGCCGGATCGATTTCCTTGATTAAACGTTCGCGCAAGACCGTCCATTGCGCCGGGTCAACGATACATTCGAAAACCGAATACTGCACCCGCTGACCATAATCCTGACAGGTCTTCGCCACTCGACGCAAACGTCGCGGACCTCTTTCATCCTGCATGGCGACATCATAACTAACCAGAACAAGCATTTTATATCTCCCTATTCAATGTCGTTGACTTAAGAAATTTACCTTTCAAATTCCCCCTTTGTAAAGGGGGATACAGGGGGATTTTTATTACACTTTGTAAAATCTCCCCCAACCCCTCTTTAGAAAAGAGGAGGGCTGTAGTGCTTAAGTCAATCACATTGTCTCCCCTATTTCCAGATAAACGGCGGATAACCGTCCAGATCACCGCGCAGGCAACGCGCCAGAAGCATTGCCTGCACATGGAACAGCAACCCAATGGTCACTTTTTCATCCAAAAAAGGATGATTAATTTCTTCCTGCTTTCTCTCCTGATAGGCAACAAGCAGGGTTTTTCTTGTTTCGTCATTCATCATGACAGCGCCCGCTTCCGTCTTATTAAAACCTTTATCCTGCACCTGCCGCAGATTTATTAATGAAATCGCCAAACGATCAGCAAGGAATGGCCGGAACTCTTCCATGATGTCCAACGCCAGACCGGGACGCCCCGGTCGATCACGATGCAGAAAACCTACCGCCGGGTCCAGCCCGACTGATTCCAGGGCTGAACGGCAATCATGCACCAACAGGGTATAAAGAAAAGACAGCAGACAATTAACATTATCCAGCGGCGGACGGCGATTGCGTTCCTGAAATATAAAAGTTTCTTTTTGCGCAACTATCAAATGATCAAAAACGCTGAAATAATTATGTGCGGCGTCACCCTCCAGGCCGCGCACGGAATCCAGCGACTGATTCAATTCCAGCGATTGCAGCGAACGGTTCATATTATCTACACTACGGCGCAGGGCATCTTCATCAAGCTTTTGGGCATGATCTCTTATGACGCGCTGAAGCACCGTCCGGCTGTTGACAATCTTGCCGATTACAAAGGACTTGGCCATCTTTGCGGAATAATCCGGATCGTCGGCACGCCGGTATTGTTCACGGCGTAATAATACATTGCCGGACACCGGCCCCTGCACACGCGCCAGAAAACGGCCACGCTCCGTGAGATAGCTGATACCCACACCGTTTTCAGCGCAAAAACCCATCAGATACGGGCTGCAGGACACATTGCCGAAGCAGACAATTCCGCCAATGGTGTGCACCGGTATGCGCAGCCTTGTCTCCTGATTAACTTTTACCGCCACTGTTTCGCCTTCCTTGGCAAGATACGTCCCCTGTGTAGTCACAAATAAGGTATTAAGGAGTTTTTTCATTTTTCATCCAACATTCGCTTAATGTAATTTTCAACTGAGCGCTTCTTCTGTATTGTTTTGGGCATGCACTCACCCATCAACGAGCAGCTCTCACAACGTTTGGCATAAACAGGCATTGGCGTTTGACCGGTCTCGATCAACTCATGTGTAAGCTCTGCAATATTTTGCGTTTCCAGCCTTAAAGCGTCGTCAAATTCAACATCCAGACGCCGCCTGGTTTTGCCGTAAAAAAGCGCACCTGCGGGAATGGAAACATTCAGCATTTCTTCCAGACAAAGCGCCTGAGCGCAGAGCTGCACTTTATCGCTGTGGTCGGGCTTGGGCTTGCCCCTTTTATACTCAACAGGAAAAGCCTGCCATGTTCCATCAGCCTGACGATGATATTCGATCACATCCGCCTTGCCGACAAGCCCCAGCCGTAAAGAGCGCAATGAAACGCCCCGTTCGATGCGCACGTCACCGCGTAATTCATCGCCTTCTTCATGCACATGCTCATGCATGATGCGTCCTTCGGCAGTCAGGCGATTTTCCTGCCAGACCTGTTCGACGTGAATCAACGCACACTGACGCGGACAAAAGGCGAAGTGCTGTAATGCGGATAATTGAATTAAATCATCAATATTATACATGTTTATGATTATTACCTAATTTATTACCTAATTTAATAGTTATTACCTAATTTACGCTTTGCGCCATTTGGCGGCTCGGCCCCGTCCGAGGCATTCAATAACACCCTGTGCCTGCAAATCTTTCAGCACGCGACGGATCATATCTATACCAACGCCCGGACACTTCTTTTGCAAATCGGCCACGCTGAAATCACCGGAAGTATTTATAGCGGCTGTTTTTACAATATCGGTTTTTTCCCCTCTGGGCTGCGGCACCTGTGCCAACCGCTCTTCAAATTCTTTATACGCGCTCCTGATAATGAAACACAGGAAGTTGATATAGTGCCACGGATTGTGCTTGCCTTCGTGCCATCCCTGTGAACTCAACTTAAGAGTTTCGTAATAACGCTCTTTATTCTGTTCTATCAGACGTTCCAGGCTGACGTATCGACCCACCTCGATTCCGGCATGATAGCATTGCAGCAACATAAGCAATCGGGAAACCCTGCCGTTGCCGTCACGGAACGGATGGATACACAGAAAATCAAGATTGTAGGCAGCCATGGCGATAACACGGTGCATTTTAATTTCTTGAAGTGAATCATCCCAGGACATATGAAGCTGCTGCATAAACTTCGGCTTTTGTTTTGCCGGTACGGTGCGAAACCTTATGCTGGATGTTCCATCCATTCGTTTTTCGATAATATCGCTGTCTTTTTCTTTGTATTTACCGGCATCCCATATTTCGCCGCGTGTCAGCAGATGCAGCTTCCGGCAAGTCTCTTCGGTGACGGGCAATTTAGCGCCCAGGGTATGGATCAGTTTGAGCGCTTCACGATAGCCACGCACTTCTTCCTCCGAACGGTCATGCAAAAGCGACTTCCCGAAAATGACCGTACCGATACGCTTCTGTTCCACCTCAACCCCTTCAATACGGTTGGACGAAACAGCGCTCTCAATCAGGGCATGCTCTTTGAGCGAACTCAACCGCTGAGGCGACTGCTTTTTGTACAACTCCTGCCTGCCCTTGGATTCGCTGATCTCGGCAAGATACCACGACGTTGTTGCCGGTATTGTTTCAAGACCTGATGTAAACTGATTTAAGGTTATCATATAAATCTGATTACTCCTTGATGCGTCTGTACTATCTGACAATGCAAGCGATACCACTTATCAATTAACGGTCGCAAGAAATCCCCGTGGCAGTGTGATCAAGTTAGAATGCTTTTGGGACAGTCATTCTGTTTTTTCTTTTTTATTTTCTTCATGCACTAATTTACTGAATGTAATGTTTGAGTCCAGACCATTATCATTGATACCATCGACTTTGTAGTGCCTGAAATCTCTGGCTGCATCAATTTCCTTTCTCTTTTCTACCTTAATTCTACTAAACAATTTATGTGAAGGCGCATCACCTCGTCGATTATTATGAGAGAAAACATAAAGTCCTCTGGTTGCCATTTTGCCACGGGCCGCAGCAGTATCGT
>CAYRIA010000171.1:0-3851 GCA_964424175.1 uncultured Oscillospiraceae bacterium
TCGGCTGCGTTCAGCGTGTAGCTGAGTTCTGTCTGTCCGTCGTCCTTCCAGAGAATGATGTCCAGCGTATCGCAGACCTTCTGCGCCTCCATATCGTAGTTGGCATAGAGATTGATATAGTCGTCATTCTCATCTGTGCAGACATGGGTTCCGAACACAGCGTCCACATCAAAGTTGGCGTCGATATAAAAATTGAGTTTCTCGTTATCCATGTCGATGATCTCATCGGAGAAGGAGAAGTTTTGCGCACTGAGATGCCCAGCTGATGTGATTTGTTTGCCGTCCAGCTTGTCAAGAAAAACGGCCCACTTCTGCTCTGCCGGGAGGCAATCCTTTCGGAATGCGTGATAGGCCGCCGTGCTGACGTCGCCCATGGCGAAGGTTTCCCAGCCGTTCATGATGTTGACGGCGGAGAACTCCCGCTTGTCGAAGTCGATATTGAACGCGCCGACCACCTTGCCGGTGTTGTCCATTCGGACGCCGACCAGCTCATCATACTCGTCTGCGGTGATTACCTCGCGGACGGCATACGTTTCTGCAAAGGAATCCGCAACGAGATTTTTTTGGAGGTACAGCCGCAGCCTGTGAGCGGCGTCGAGGAATTCATATCCACGGTCGGTTTTGAAATACTGCTCTGCACCGCCCTCCGTCACACGAAACACAGAGATGTGCCGTGTTTCCTCCGCCTTCTGCTGCGCTGCAATGCCCTCGGCCTCAATCGCAATATTGATTTCGGTGCGCTCCTGCGCCGGGACATACTGTTGGAAGAGAGCATCGAACCGCGCCTGCATGACGGTCTGCGTATCGGTTTTACTCTCATTCAGCACGCGCTCCAGCGCGGCGAGTCGCCGTCTGTCCATCCAGAGTTCGATAGAAATATCATCAGCCATTCTTCTCGGCCTCCTTCGTCGGCGCGACAGCAGAGGGGGACGGCCTCGCCGGTATTGGCTGCGGCTTTGACTGAGGCTGCTTCGCTGGACGCTTGGGCTTGGGAACGGCAGACGCAGACTTGCTGTCAACATACTCGCGCAGAGCTTCCGGCACCGCTTTTTCATACAGCTCTGTGAGCGTCCGTTCCAGTCGATGCTGTGTAGTACTGTTTTCCTTTTTGAGAGTAAATTCTAAAGCTTTGAGCTTTTCCTCATCAAATGGAATCGTGATATCGATCATGCTCATGTAGTTTCCTCCATTCAAAAGGTAATAAACCGCATATGCGGCTCTGCATTCGGTTCGTAGTCGGCAAACTGTTCAGGCTGACCGAAGACCTCTTTGTACTGTTCTAGTTGCTGTTCGGAGAGAGAGGCAAAGTCACTCTCGCCGTCATCTCTGACGAGAAAGAACGGCCCGCAAATAATGTCTTCGCCCAGCCGTCTGTTCATTTCCATGCCGCCCAGCTTGCCTTCCTCGTTGCACACGAGAATGGTGCCAGAGTCATCATTCAGATACACGCACTCAATCAGACCGCCGGCTTCTTCTTGTAGGCTCTTGAGGTCAGAACCAATATCCTTTTCTTCAGGAGCCTTGCCCGGCTCCACGCGCAGGATGTGCAGCGTTTTATTTTCGCTCATGGTGTTTCCTCCGTTTCTGTGATATAGGCGATGTAGGGTACCTTCAACCACGCCGTCCAGCTTCGCTCCGAGAGCTGCGTCTTGACCACGCCGTACTTTGTTCCCATGGCTTCGATGACCTCGCCGTTTCCGATGTATACGCCGATATGCCCTTCGTGCCAGACGGCGAGACCCGGTGTGTCGGGCATGGAGGACATATCTCCCTTGACTGTGGCGTTGTAATACATTCCGTCCGCGCCGACGTCCGGCATTCCGTTGATGGCATAGCCGATGCTCATGTCGCTGACGTCGAGCCAGCCATAACCCTTGATGAGTCCGACACAGTCTGTGGTTCTGCCGCCGAGCCAATTCTCACGGATGAAGTCCTCGTAGTTGCCGACGCCGTCCGGGTACTGCGCCAGCTTGGACGCAAAGAGGCTGTCGGTCAGCACCCATCCGCAGGTGCCCCAGACATACCCCCAGCCGTTTTCCCATGCGCTGACCGCATAGGCGGCAAGGTCGAGATTGTTTTTCGTGTATGGATCTGTGAATGCCGAGATGCCCAACTCAATGCTGGCTCCGTCGCCACGGAGATATGCGCCGGAGAAAGTATCTCCGCCGCTTCGTGTGCGGAGCATAACTACGGTGACATTTTCCTTTACCGCATCGGTGATGGGTATGCCCATTACGCTTTGGATATTTTCGTAGGCCGTTTCGATGGGGAGCGGCACGGCTACAGTGTAGGTGTTGCCATCGGCGTTTGTGCGCTGCTCGTAGGATACGAAGCAGTCCAAGAAGCGGCTGATGCCTATTGCGCTGGGATTCTGTTCGCCGAAGTACAGAGAATAAAAAATGGCCTTGACCCGGTGAGAGTCAAGGCCGCTGCCGCCCTCCGCCATTGAGTTGACGGCGGCGATCTCGCTGTCCACGATGGCAAGGCTGGATTGCATTTGTTCGATATGCTCTCGGTACGCCTCCGGCACAGAGCCGGCGATCATGCCGCCGTAGTACGAGAGGTCGAGCGCTTCAATGTTGTGATCCGCCCCGCCTGATAGGAAGCTACACACGATGACCAGCAGAATAATGAGCGGAGAGAGGACGGCGGCGATGATCCAGCCGACTGTCTTGCGGAGCTTATCGTTAGTGAGTACCGTTGCAGCAATCTTCGCCGCCGTTGCCGCAGTGAGCGCCATCAGCGACCGCCTGCCTTGCCGAACAGCTTTTCCTTATTCGCCGGAGCGTGGACCATAAGGTTATACCGCTCGTTGCCGCATTTGTAGAGGCAAACGCCCCGCTGGGGGAAGCGGATGAGGTTGTACTCGGATTCCTCGAGCTGGAGCGTGTCCATATAGAAGCGCTTGTCGATGTTGCCGGCGTTGAACAGAAAGGCGTGGGTGGGGATGCTGAACAGGGGCTTTGTCAACTCGGCGATGCCGGGGATGGCGAAGTCTTCGAGGTTCTGGCTGGCAAGGATGACGCTGGATTCCTTCTTGCGTACCCGCTTCATGAAGTTTCTAATGTATTCGATGGCGGTCAGATTGGTCAGGAAGAGGTACAGCTCGTCGATGGACGCTGCCGTGTTGCCCTCGGTCAAGAGCTTATCGCTCATGAAGGACAGTACATTGAACAGCAGGGCGTTCTTTACATTCTTGCTGGCCTGTAGAAGTCCTTTCACGCCGAATACCACGAAGCGGGAGCTTGTGACATTCGTACGTCCGTTGAAGAACTGGCTTTCCGCGCCCTGGCACATGGAGTGGAGCCCCAAGAGGACCTCCTGCAAAAGCTCCTTGGTGTAGAGCTGGTATCTGTTTTCGTTGAAACCCTTGTACTCCGCCTCGATCAGTGCGTACAGATCCGAGAGGGTGGGATAGTCTGTGGGCGTCAGCTTGGCGAAGTTCGTGCGGTCGCTGATACCCCATTTTGCGTACAGCTTCGCCAGCATCAGCTCAATGACGTCGATGTGCTTATCATCGAAATCCTTGTAGCAACGGAAAAAGTCCTTTAGGAAGGAGATGTGCTGACTGAGCTTGGTGGTCTGGCGGAAGGTCTGAGGCGCATCAGTGTCGGCGATATCCGCTGCATCGCTGCCATCGTCCCAGGCCTTAGGTTCGAGCGGGTTTATCATGTGCTGGCCGCTCATGAGGTCGATAAAGCATCCGCCAAGGTTCTCCGCGAGGTCAATGTACTCGTGCTCCGGGTCCAGGCACAAGACATTTTTGCCGCTCTCCAGAATGTTGCACAAGAGCAGTTTGAGCAGATAGCTCTTGCCCTGACCGCTGTTGCCGAGGATGAGGCAGCAGGGGT
>CAYRIA010000172.1:0-3844 GCA_964424175.1 uncultured Oscillospiraceae bacterium
CAAGGCTCCAGAGCCTGCAAACAGAAGACGTAAACGCTCCAATTGAAGAAAGGAAAAACCGTGGCCGTTAAATTTGTAATCTGTTCAACCTCCGATTTTCCATATGCCGAAGCCAGGGACAGGGACATTACGCTTTTACCCCTGCATATCAGCTTCGGCTCGGAAAGCTACCGCGATATTATCAACATCAGCCACCGCGAGTTTTATGAAAAGCTCATCGAAACCGACGAGTTACCCAAGACCAGCCAGGTGCCGCCGTCCGAGTTTGAGGACGCGTTCCGCGAAATCACAGAGGCGGGCCATACGGCTATCGTCATCGCAATTTCGAAGAAACTCTCCGGCACCCTGCAAAGCGCACACATCGCGGCTCGGGAATTTCCCGGCCAAGTCTTCGTTGTTGACAGCGGCAGCGCCTGTATCGGCGAGCAAATTCTGATCCGCTATGGCCTGGCACTGGCCGAGCAGGGCATGCAGGCCGCGGAAATCGTGGAGAAACTTGAAGCGGCAAAGCATGAAATTCGTGTCATCGCGTTGCTGGATACGCTTGAGTATCTCAAAAAGGGCGGCAGGATCTCTGCCGTAAAGGCGCTCGCAGGCGGCATCCTGTCCATAAAACCCGTTATTTCCATTGACGACGGCGAAGTCGCGGTCATTGGCCGGGCCAGGGGCTCCAGGCAAGGCAACAACCTGCTCAAAGAGATGGTGCAGCAGAGCGGCGGCATTGATTTCTCGCGCCCATTCCTGCTTGCCTATACCGGCCTGGATGACAGCTTGCTGCAAAAATATATCTCCGACAGCCGAGAACTCTGGGAGGGGAAAGTGGAACTGTTGCCCATTTGCACCATTGGCAGCACAATCGGGACATATGCCGGTCCCGGCGCGATTGCACTTGCCTATTTTGCTCCCCAACGATAATCCTCATATAAAAGCCGACCGGAAGCCTTGAATTTCAGGACTTCCGGTCGGTTTTTCTGCAAAACGAGGGTTCATATGGCAGGGGGAATCTTCACATCGCCCGTCTGCGATCTTATACGACATCTATTAGGCGCAGCCCACCGGCCAGTTACACCACTCATCCCGCAGCGTGGCCGGCATGGCCAGGTACACCTGCTCGGCGATCTCCTCCGTTGTGCAGTTGATCTTGTGGTTAATCCAGTCGACATCCAGCGCAATCCCCCCGTAGCAAAACAGAGAGAGCTGAAGGCGCTCCTCCCTCGTCAGAGGCTTACCGCGGCTGATGGTTGTGATCTGCTCAATCATGGCATAGGAATAGTCGTAGAGAAAAGCCGAGTAGGAGTTCGGCCCCACATAGGAAAAAGCATTTTTCTCGCGCTTGCGATCGTAGGCCGTGGCGCGGAAGATACGTTGGTAAAGCTCACGCCAGCTCTTGCAATTTTGTGAGTGCACCCAGCTGTCTAAGCGCTTTTTATAATTATAGTTCATCACATCGTATTTATCGAGGTAGGAGCGGTAGAAGGTCGACTTCGAAACTCCGCTCTCATCAATAATCATTTTAACGGTGATATCCTCAAACTGGTGCTCGCGCAGCAACTGGTTAAAAGACTTCAGAATGTGGTCTTTTGTCAAGCATTTCAAAACAGCACTCCCCCCTCGTGGTACTCTTTATGCATATAGTATCACATTGGGACGCTTCCGTAAAATAATTTCTTTATTATCGTATTGTATAAAATATATTATTAATGCAGATAGATACGCACGGCTTTGTGCAAATTTTTCGCTTTCTGCAACTGCTCGAAAATGGACAAGCAGGCCGGACAAGCGTGAAATTTGCGCTGTTTAGCCATGGAATTAGCAACAAAATAAGGAGGAGACACATGGATTACCAAAAGTTCTTTGACGCGGGCATCGCAAAGGCCGCGCTGGCGGACTGGCGCGCACAAGGGAGGAAGGTGCTGGGCGTCGTTTGCTGTCACGTCCCGCATGAGATCCTTCACGCTGCGGAGGTGCTTCCCGTCCGCCTGCGGGCAACCGGCTGCGAGGATTACAGTGAGGCCGAGGTCTGGATGTCCAGCTTTAGCTGCAGCTTTGCAAAATCGATCCTGCAATACTTGATCGACGGCGTTTATGAGCTG
Source organism: uncultured Oscillospiraceae bacterium (assembly GCA_964424175.1). GTDB lineage: Bacteria > Bacillota > Clostridia > Oscillospirales > Oscillospiraceae > UBA2658. The sequence goes on from CAYRIA010000172.1 coordinate 2,094, forward strand.
GATGGCTTGGTCACCTCGGACGGCTGCATGCAAGCCGTCAGGATCTACGACAACTGGCGGGCCTATGCTAAAAAGAACGACAAGACACAGACGCTCATCGAGATCGGCGCTCCCCGTATGGTCAGCGCAACCACCAAGGCGTATTATGCCGAGGAGTTGCGCCTGCTCGCAAAGCAGATTGAGGAGCTGACAGGCAATAAGATCACGGACGAGAAGCTCCGCGCTTCCATTTCCCTCTACAATGAGACGCGCACGCTGGTCAAAGCGCTGCTTGAGCTTCAGAAGGCTGAAAACCCGGTTGTTACTGGCGCTGAAGTCTTGTCGATTCTGCTCAGCTCGACCAATATGCCCGTTGAAGACTATAACGCGCTGCTGCGTGCGTTCCTTGCGGACGCCGCAGGCAGACCCCCTGTTTCCGGCTATCGTGCCCGCCTGTTGGTGATCGGCAGCGCGCTGGACGATCCCAAATACATCCAAGCAATTGAAAACAAGGGCGGCCTCGTTGTTGCCGATACGACTTGCTTGGGCAGCATGGCTTTCGGTGATGAGCTGGAGCCGAAAACAGACGACCTTTACGCGGCGCTTGCCGATTACTATCTCGAGCGCATCGTTTGCCCGCGCATGATCGATAACCGCGACGCGCTGCACGCGTTGATCGTTAAAAAAGCACAAGACTATAAGGTCGACGGCGTATTGTATCAGAAAATGCAAAACTGTGAATGCTGGGGCGGCGAGAACCAGTATCTTGAGCCGGCGCTCAAGGACATCGGCATTCCCGTACTTTATCTGGAGCGCGAACAGAAGCTGGCGAACATCGGTCAGCTGGAAATCCGCGCCGAAGCATTCATTGAGATGGTCGAGAAGGAGGGCTAAACCATGGCGTTTGTTGACCAAGTTAACGAAGTCATCAGCGGAACGCTGAGCACCACAGACTATATCGCAGGCACCGCAGAGGGCAAGCTTGCACATACGATGAACAAGGACCCCGACAACGCTTGGGTTTATGACATTCAGGTTGCCCAGTGGGCCCAGATCCGTGACGCGCAAAAAAACGGCAAGCTGCTGATCGCCTTTGGCGGTCCGATGCCCGTGGACATCATCTATGCCTTCGGCTGTCAGCCCTATTACCTTGACCAGCTTCCGCTGAGCACCGCACCGAAGGTTGATATGACCGCGAAGTTCATCGACCTCTGCGAATCCAAGACCAACCAGAGTATGTGCTCGATTGACAAGGTGGAGATGGGCGTGCTGCTTGCCGACCAGTACGGCATTAAACCCGATGCTTTTGTCTACTCCACCGTGCCCTGCGACTCCTCCCGTATCGCCTATCCGATCATGGAGAAGCTCTGGGGCTGCCCGACTTTTAACATTGACCTGCCCTTCCGCCGCGATGCTAGGGGCGTGGACTATCTTGTCCAGCAAACCAAGGAATTCATCACCTTCATGGAAAATCTGACGGGTAAAAAGCTCGACATGGACCAGATGCGCGAGAGCATGGAGGTCGCAAACCGTGCAAATGAGCTGATCGGAAAGATCGCCGACCTGCGCAAGCACACCCCCTGCCCCCTGCCCGGTATGCTGCTGGTCACCAACGCCTGCATGAGCGGTCAGGCTGCTGACCCCGCCATGACCACCTTCCTTGAAAAAGAATACGAGATGGGCCAGATGATGCTCGAATTAGGCATGGGCGCCTGCATGAACGGCGAGAAGTACCGCATGCTGTTCCTCCAGAATATGTTCTGGACACAGCT
>CAYRIA010000173.1:0-1153 GCA_964424175.1 uncultured Oscillospiraceae bacterium
TTTTCAAGCTGCTGAGCAATGCTCTCTGCAACCAACTGAGCGTTTGTATCGGGAGTGCGAACCTCAACGATGGAAAGTGCAACAGGCTTGCCGATCATCTTCTCAACAGAGAGTCTCAGACGCTCTATTTCCGTGCCGCCCTTGCCGATAACGACGCCGGGGCGTGCGCAGTGGATGAAAATGCGAACCTTGGAGCTGTCGCGCTCTATCTCGATGGTGGGGACGCCTGCGGAATACAGGGTCTTCTTGAGGTATTCGCGAATTTTGTAGTCTTCAACTATCAGATCGCCGACTTTATCTTCTCTGGCATACCATCTGGAATCCCAGTCCTTGATGACGCCGACACGAAATCCATGAGGATTAACTTTCTGTCCCATATTCTGCCTCCTCCCTTAGTCTTTCTCAGCCACGATAACGGTAATGTGGCTGGTTCTCTTGTTGATGCGGAACATACGGCCCTGCGCGCGAGGCATACCCCTCTTGAGGATCGGGCCGGGGTTAGCATAGGTTTCCTTGACAAAGAGCTTGTCAGTATCCATGCTGTAGTTGTTTTCAGCGTTTGCCACCGCACTCTTGAGCACCTTAACCAGCAGCTCAGAGGCAGCCTTTGGGGTCTGCCGCATAAGCGCCTCTGCGGTCTTGACGTCCTTTCCGCGGATCAGGTCACAGACGATCTTGACCTTACGGGGAGAGATGCGGGCAAACTTGTGTTCTGCTCTTGCTTCCATTTTTCTCCTCCTTATCTGCCGGTCTTGGAGCCGGCATGGCCGCGGTAAGTGCGGGTGGGCGCAAATTCGCCCAGCTTATGGCCGACCATATCCTCAGTGACATAAACGGGAACATGACGGCGCCCGTCGTGCACGGCGATGGTGTGGCCAACGAAGGTCGGGAAAATCGTGGTTGCACGGCTCCAGGTCTTGAGAACTTTCTTTTCGCCGTTTTTATTCATCTCATTGACCCTCTTGAGCAACTCAGGAGCGGCGAAGGGGCCTTTTTTAATACTTCTGCTCATTTACTTTTCCCTCCTTACTTCTCATTACGGCGCTTGACGATGAACTTATTGCTCTTGTTCTTGGTCTTGCGCGTCTTGTATCCGAGGGCGGGCTTGCCCCAAGGAGTCACGGGGCCGGGACGGCCGATGGGGCTCTTGCCC
>CAYRIA010000173.1:1163-3773 GCA_964424175.1 uncultured Oscillospiraceae bacterium
CGCCGTGGGGGTGGTCGCAGGGGTTCATAACCGAGCCGCGGACAGTCGGACGCCAGCCCATGTGGCGCTTGCGGCCAGCCTTGCCGATGTGGATATTGCCGTGGTCAATGTTGCCGACCTGGCCGATGGTAGCCATGCAGTTCATGCGTACGCGGCGGTATTCACCGGAGGGCAGTCGGACGGTGGCAAGCTCGCCTTCCTTGGCCATAAGCTGTGCCTCGACGCCGGCGGAGCGGACAAGCTGCGCGCCCTTGCCGGGATACAGCTCGATGTTGTGGATCACCGTGCCGACCGGAATGTTCGCCAGGGGCAGAGCGTTGCCGGGCTTAATGTCTGCGCTGGGAGAGGAAACGATGGCGTCTCCAGCCTTCAGGCCGACGGGGGCGAGGATATAGCGCTTTTCGCCGTCCTGATATTCGACCAGCGCGATGTGCGCCGAACGGTTGGGGTCATACTCCAGGCGGAGAACCTTACCGACCGTTTCGAGCTTGTTGCGCTTGAAGTCGATGACGCGGTATTTCCGCTTTACGCCGCCGCCCTGATGACGAACGGTGATGCGGCCGGTATTGTTGCGGCCGGCCTTGCTTTTCAGGACCTCTACGAGGGACTTTTCGGGGACCGCACGCTTGTCAACGCCGTCAAAGCCCGAGACCGTCATGTGCCTTCTGGACGGTGTAGTAGGTCTATAAGTTCTAATGGACATCTCTCATTTCCTCCCTTACACCATACCCTCGAAGATCTCGATGTTCTTGGACCGCCTGCTGAGCTTGACAACCGCCTTTTTCCATTCGGAGGTATAGCCCGAAGGTTTGGCCCCGACGCGCTTTTTCTTGCCGGGCACGATGGTCGTGGTCACCCGGATCACCTTCACGTCGAATATTTCTTCGATTGCTTTTTTAATTTCGATCTTATTCGCGTCCTTCGCCACTTCAAAGACATACTTTTTGATGTCGAGGTCCTCCATGGACTGCTCTGTGATGATCGGACGGACGATGATGTCGTATGCAGTTCTCATCATGCGTACACCTCCTCGATTTTCGCAAGCGCAGCCTTGTCGACAACGAGCTTGCCTGCGTTCAGCACGGCATAGGGGGACAGGATCGTGGCCGGCGTCGTCTCTACTCCGGGCAGATTCCTTGCGCTCTTGATCACAGTCTCATCAGGGTCTCTGGTAACAACGAGGGCCTTGCCGGTCACGTCAAGTTTGCCGAGGAAAGTCTTGAAGGCCTTGGTCTTGATCTCGGCGAGCTGCAGGCCGTCGACGACGAGGATTTCGCCCTCGGCCGCCTTGGCAGACAGTGCGCTCTTGAGTGCCAGACGCTTAACCTTCTTGTTAAGGGTATAGCTATAATCGCGGGGCTTCGGCGCAAAGGCCACACCACCGTGACGCCATACGGGGGAACCGGCGTGTCCGGCGCGGGCGCGGCCCGTGCCCTTCTGACGCCAGGGCTTCTTGTTGGTCACATCAACCTCACCCTTAGTCAGCGCGCTCTGTGTGCCCTGACGGCGGTTGGCAAGGTGGTTTTTCACAGCGTCGTGCAGGACCGACGCATTGGGTTCGATTCCGAAGATGGATTCGGAGAGCTCGATCTCGCCGACTTTTTCGCCGGCCATGTTGTAAATAGGTGCTTTAGGCATTTAGCTTCTCTCCTTTCCCTTATCTCGTTCTGGCGGAAGCCTTCTGCGGGTTGACCCTCGCGGAAGCCTTCTGCGGGTTAGCGCTGATGCCAGCGGCGACGCCCTTGGCCTTCATGCTCTTGACTGTGTTCTTCAGATAAACGATGCCGCCCTTGGGTCCGGGAATTGCGCCACGGACGACGATCATGTTCAGTTCGGGATCAACCTTGACGATGTCAAGATTCTGGACGGTGACCTGCTCCGCGCCCAACTGGCCGGCGCCGATCTTGCCCTTGAAGATTCTCGACGGATCGGAGTTCGCGCCCATGGAGCCGGCGTGGCGATGAACGGGGCCGCCGCCGTGGCTCATCGGCGTTCTGTGCGCGTTCCAGCGCTTAATAACGCCCGCATAGCCCTTGCCCTTGGAGATGCCGGTCACGTCGACCTTGTCGCCTTCAGCAAAGACGCTCGCCGTGAGAACATCGCCGATGTTGAGTTCATCGACGCTCTCAAGGCGGAATTCCTTAAGGAATTTCTTGAGGGGGACGCCGGCCTTGCTCAGGTGTCCCTTTTCAGGCTTGGTGAGCTTGCGCTCCATCTGATCCTCAAAACCGAGCTGGACGGCTGCATAGCCTTCCTTTTCAACGGTTTTTTTCTGGACAACGACGCAGGGGCCCGCTTCAATAACGGTGACCGGAACGACCTTGCCCGCTTCATCGAAGATCTGCGTCATGCCGACCTTTTTACCGATGATCGCTTTTTTCATGTTATTTCCTCCTTACAGGTTATTGGTCAGCTCGCTTAGGCCTTTGCCAAGAGGCTGCTGACTTGACCCAGCCCGCTCACGCAAGTCGCGGACCTCAGGGTTACTGACAAATTTGCGGTTTTCTTACAGTTTCATCTCAATCTCGACGCCTGCGGGTAATTCAAGGGACATCAGCGCCTCAACCGTCTTCTGCGTGGGGGCGATAATGTCGATCAGGCGCTTGTGGG